>DATJXI010000130.1:0-13952 GCA_035500275.1 Roseiarcus sp.
CTTGCGCTGCGAACCGAAGCCGGCGTGCCGGCCGCCGCCCGATTCCTCGGGCGTCACCTCCATCAGGATTTCGACGCCGAGCGGCGTCAGTGCCGCGTCGTAAAACTCCTTCGATTTCGTGAAGTCTGAGACGCTAAGGCCGATGTGGTCGAGCACTATTCTCTCCTTTGGACCGGGCGCCGGCGGCCGGTCCAATTGATATTTCAGGCGCGGGCCGGAGTCACTCGCCGAGGCAGGGAAGATCGCCTGCGCCCGACGAGGCGGAAACTGGGAGGCAAGCGGACGAACCCGATCTTGTTCGCCATACTTGCCGAGCCAATCAGGACGCGCAATGAATGACTTCGAAGCGCGTGGGTTTCAAAGCGGGGAAACGATGGGCGCCGGCCGACCGTGGTACGCTCACCTCTACGTTCAGGTGCTCATCGCCGTCCTTCTCGGCGCTCTCGTTGGCTGGCTTTTCCCCGCTTTCGCCACCAACCCCTGGGTCGAGTTTCTCGGGCGGGCTTTCGTCAAGCTCGTCAAGATGGCGATTGCGCCGATCATCTTCTGCACGGTCGTTTCCGGCATCGCCCACATCAATGAGGCCAAGAGTGTCGGCCGCGTGGGGTTGAAGGCGCTCGTCTATTTCGAGACCGTCTCGACGCTTGCGCTTCTGATCGGACTGCTCGTCGGGCTTGCTTGGCGGCCGGGCGCGAGCTTTCCCGTGAAGGAGCTGACCCCCGAGCAGATGGCGCAGGTCAAATGCTACGCCGAGACGGCCCGGCAGATCACGCCGGTCGACTACATCCTGCACATCATTCCCGACAGCGTCGTCGGCGCCTTCGTGAGCAGCCCGGAAGGCGGAGCGTGCAAGGCGGGCGGCCCGGTGATCTTCCAGATCGGCGACGTTCTCCAGGTGCTGTTCTTCGCCGTGCTGTTCGGTTTCGCGCTCATGAACCTTGGCTCGCGCGCCGACCGATTGAGAAGCCTCATCGACGACGCCGCCCACGCCATGTTCAGCGTGATCGGGATCATCATGAAGGCCGCCCCGCTCGGCGCCTTCGGCGCGATGGCGTTCACCATCGGCAAGTACGGCGCATCCGCGCTCGGCAACTTGGCCGACCTCATCCTGACCTTCTACGCCACGGCGGCCCTCTTTGTGTTCGTGGTCCTTGGCGCAATCGCCTGGATGGCGGGCTTCTCGATCTTCCGCTTCATCCGTTACATCAAGGACGAACTCCTGATCGTCCTCGGCACCTCGTCGTCCGAGAGCGCCCTGCCGCTGCTCATGGCCAAGCTCGAGCATCTCGGCTGCTCGCGGCAGGTCGTGGGCCTCGTCGTGCCGACCGGCTATTCGTTCAATCTCGACGGCACGAACATCTACATGACGCTGGCGACGCTGTTCATCGCTCAGGCGCTGCACGTCGACCTGAACGCAGGACAGCTCGTGACCATCCTGCTTGTCGCGATGCTGACGTCAAAGGGCGCTAGCGGCGTCACGGGCGCGGGCTTCGTGACGCTCGCCGGCACCCTCGCGGCCACCGACGCGCGGCTTATTCCGGGACTTGCGATCATCTTCGGCATCGACAAATTCATGAGCGAGGTCCGGGCGCTCACCAACATCACCGGCAACGGGGTCGCAACGATCGTCGTTTCGCTGTGGGAGGGCGAACTCGACCGCGCGAAGATGGCGGCGGCGCTCGCCGACACTGACGCCGAGGATGCGATCATCGAGGCCGAGCTGGCGCCGGACTGAGGATCACGTGAATCTAAGACCCCAATCCACGACCTCGGCCCCGCCGGCGTGGCCGCCGGCGCCGGTCCAGAAGCTGACGATCCTCGGCGCGCCGATCGAAGCGGGGGCGAGCATGCCCGGCTGCGCGATGGGGCCGGCGATGCTGCGCGCCGCGGGCATCGCGCGGACGCTCCGGGAACTCGGCCACGACGTGCTCGACCGAGGCGACCTCGCGCTCGAACATGTCCCCGCGCACCATCCGCTGGCGAAAGGCAAGGCCAGGAATTTCGGCGAAATCTCGGCTTGGGCGCGGCTCCTGGCCCGGGAAACCCATGCGGTCATGGCGGCGGGGCGGCTGCCGATCGTCCTCGGCGGCGATCACAGCCTGGCGATGGGCTCGGTCGCCGGGGTGGCGCGGTTCGCGGCCGAGGCGGCGCGCCCGCTCTTCGTGCTGTGGCTCGACGCCCATTCCGACTACAACACGCCGCTGACCTCGCCCTCCGGCAATATGCACGGCATGTCGGTCGCGCTCTTGAGCGGCGAGCCCGGCTTCGATGAAGTCTTCGCCGACGAGCCTCGCGGCTCCGTCGACCCCGCGCATGTGCATCTTTTCGGCATCCGCTCGATCGACGGCGACGAGCGGCGGCTCTTGCAGGCCCGCGGGGTCGACGTCGTGGACATGCGGAGGCTCGACGAACACGGTTTTGCGGTCTCGATCCGGCGCATCATCGAGCGGGTTCAGGCGGCGAAGGGACTCTTGCATGTGAGCCTGGACGTGGATTTCCTCGATCCGACGATCGCGCCGGGGGTGGGAACCGCCGTCCCGGGCGGCGCGACCTACCGCGAGGCGCATCTCGTGATGGAGCTTCTCTACGAGTCGGGCCTCGCCCCGTCGCTCGACCTCGTCGAGCTTAACCCCTTCCTCGATGAGCGGGGCCGGAGCGCGCTCCTCCTGGTCGACCTGACGGCGAGCCTTTTTGGCCGGCAGGTTTATTGAGCCCCGTCGGGAATGAGGGCGAACGCTTTCAGCGGTTCCGCTAATTTTGTAATTTACCCCCGTGCGCCAAAAGTTCGGCTTGATCGTGGCGCCCGATCCGCCCATTAGCAGCCGGGCCCCGGCCGGCGGCGACTGCGTGGCGAGGCTGCCGACAGACGGAAGAAAGGGCAGATCAACATGTCGCGCAAGAAAATTGCACTCATCGGAGCGGGCCAGATTGGCGGCACGCTTGCCCTTCTCGCCGCGCTCAAGGAACTCGGAGACATTCTTCTTTTCGACATCGTCGAAGGCGTCCCCCAGGGCAAAGCGCTCGACCTCGCCGAGTCGGCGCCGGTCGAAGGCTTCAACGCCAAGCTTGCCGGCGCCAATGACTACGCCGCGATCGCCGGGGCCGACGTCGTCATCGTCACCGCCGGTGTGCCGCGCAAGCCGGGCATGAGCCGCGACGATCTCCTCGGCATCAACCTCAAGGTGATGGACGCGGTTGGGGCAGGCCTCAAAACCCACGCTCCCGACGCCTTCGTCATCTGCATCACCAATCCGCTCGACGCCATGGTCTGGGCGCTACAGAAGAGTTGCGGCCTGCCGCCCAACA
Source organism: Roseiarcus sp. (assembly GCA_035500275.1). Classification (GTDB taxonomy): domain Bacteria; phylum Pseudomonadota; class Alphaproteobacteria; order Rhizobiales; family Beijerinckiaceae; genus Roseiarcus. The sequence goes on from DATJXI010000130.1 coordinate 3,307, forward strand.
AGGTGGTCGGCATGGCGGGCGTTCTCGATTCGGCCCGCTTCCGCTACTTCCTGGCGGAAGAATTTGACGTTTCGGTCGAGGACGTGACGGCTTTCGTCCTTGGCGGCCACGGCGACGACATGGCGCCTTCCGTGCGCTATTCGACAGTCGCTGGCATTCCGCTGCCCGATCTCGTCAAGATGGGCTGGACCACGCACGCCCGGCTCGACGCCATCGTCGAGCGCACCCGAAAGGGCGGTGGGGAGGTCGTCAATCTCTTAAAGACGGGATCCGCCTTCTACGCCCCGGCCGCGTCGGCGATCGCCATGGCCGAGTCTTATCTGAAGGACCAGCGGCGCGTGCTGCCTTGCGCGGCCCATCTCAGCGGGCAATACGGCGTTGAGGACGCCTATGTCGGCGTGCCGGTGGTGATCGGCGCCAACGGCGTCGAGCGCGTCATCGAAATTTCCTTCGATGAGAGCGAGAAAGCGATGTTTGAGAAATCGGTCGCCTCGGTCCGCACCCTCATGAACGCCTGCAAAGCCATCAATCCCGCCCTCGCCGCCTAAGGCGCGCCCGCCGCAGGCGGCGGCGTTTCTTCTTAAGGTGCCTCGTCGATGAACATCCACGAATATCAGGCGAAGGGCGTGCTGCGCGCCTTCAGCGTGCCGATCGCCAACGGCTTTCCGGCTTTCACGTCGGAGGAGGCGGCCGAGGCGGCGGGACGGCTTGGCGGGCCGCTTTGGGTCGTCAAGAGCCAGATCCACGCTGGCGGCCGCGGCAAAGGGAGGTTCAAGGAAGCCTCGGCCGGAGACAAGGGCGGCGTCCGGCTCGCGAGGTCCCTCGAGGAGGTGAAGGGCTTCGCTGGGCAGATGCTGGGCGCGACGCTGGTCACGGTCCAGACCGGCCCGTCGGGCAAGCAGGTCAACCGTCTCTACATCGAAGACGGCGCGAATATCGAAAAGGAGTTCTACCTGTCCGCGCTGGTCGACCGGCAGACGAGCCGGGTCGCGTTCGTCCTCTCCACCCAGGGCGGCGTCAACATCGAGGAGGTGGCTCGCACCGCGCCGGAGAAGATTCGCACGTTTTCCGTCGATCCGGCGACCGGGGTCATGCCGCACCACGGCCGCGCCGCCGCCAAGGCGCTGGGGCTGACGGGGAACCAGGCCAAGCAGGTCGAGAGCCTCGTCACCCGGCTCTATGCGGCCTTTGTCGCGAAAGACATGTCGATGCTCGAGGTCAACCCGCTGATCCTCATGACGAACGGACAATTGCGCGTCCTCGACGCCAAAGTGGCCTTCGACGACAACGCCCTCTACCGCCATCCCGACATCGCCGCGCTGCGGGACGAGACCGAAGAGGACGCCAAGGAGATCGAGGCCTCCAAGCACGACCTCAATTACATCGCGCTCGACGGCACGATCGGCTGCATGGTCAACGGCGCCGGCCTCGCCATGGCGACCATGGACATCATCAAGCTCTACGGCGAAAGCCCGGCGAACTTCCTCGACGTCGGCGGCGGCGCCTCCAAGGAAAAGGTCACCGCCGCCTTCAAGATCATCACCGCCGATCCGAACGTGAAGGGAATTCTGATCAATATCTTCGGCGGCATCATGCGCTGCGACGTCATCGCCGAGGGCGTGATCGCCGCGGTCAGGGACGTCGGCCTGAAAGTTCCGCTGGTCGTGCGGCTCGAGGGGACGAATGTGGACGTCGGCAAGAAGATCCTGCGCGATTCGAAGCTCAACGTCATTCCCGCCGACGACCTCGATGACGCGGCGCAGAAGATCGTCGCGGCTGTAAAGGCAGGTAGTTAGTTCCTATTTAAGAAAGTCGCGGTGCGCCCAAGACGACAAAGCAACACTCTGAAAGTCCAACATGTCCATCCTCGTCAGCGCCGACACCAAGGTCATCACCCAGGGTTTCACCGGCAAGAACGGCACATTCCATTCCGAGCAGGCGATGGCCTATGGAACGAAGCTCGTCGGCGGGACCTCGCCGGGCAAAGGCGGCTCGATCCACCTCGGCCTCCCCGTCTTCGACACCGTGGCGGAGGCGCGCGAAAAGACCGGCGCCGACGCGAGCGTGATCTATGTGCCGCCGGCGGGGGCCGCGGACGCCATCTGCGAGTCGATCGACGCAGAAATGCCGCTCATCGTCTGCATCACTGAAGGCATTCCGGTTTTGGACATGATGAGCGTCAAGCGCTCGCTCATCGGCTCGAAGTCGATCCTCGTCGGCCCCAACTGCCCGGGCGTTATGACCGCGGGCGAATGCAAGATCGGCATCATGCCCGGCAACATCTTTGCGAAGGGCAGCGTCGGCGTCGTCTCTCGCTCCGGCACGCTTACCTACGAGGCCGTGTTCCAGACGACCCGCGAGGGCCTGGGGCAGACGACGGCCGTCGGCATTGGCGGCGATCCGATCAAAGGCATGGAGTTCGTCGACGCGCTCGAAATGTTCCTTGCCGATCCCGACACCAAGTCGATCGTAATGATCGGAGAGATCGGCGGCCAGGCCGAGGAGGACGCGGCGCAATTCCTCACGGACGAGGCCAAGCGCGGCCGCAAAAAGCCGGTCGTCGGCTTCATCGCCGGCCGCACTGCGCCGCCGGGGCGGCGCATGGGCCACGCGGGCGCCATCATCGCCGGCGGCAAGGGCGGCGCTGAGGACAAGATCGCCGCGATGGAGTCCGCCGGCGTTTGCGTTTCCCCTTCGCCGGCGCGGCTGGGCAAGACGCTCGTCGATCTCTTGAATGGAAAGTAACGCCCATGACTCGGCAGGACCTCAACCAGGCGCTGTTGCAGACCTCGTTCCTGTACGGCGCAAACAGCGCCTACATCGAGGCCCTCCAGGCGAAATACGAAAAGGATCCGCTGTCGGTGGACCCCGAATGGCGGGCCTTCTTCGCGGCCCTCGGCGACGATCCGACCAGCGTCGTCAAGACTGAGCGCGGGGCGTCGTGGGAAAACCCCAGCTGGCCGCAGACGCCGAAAGGCGACCTGATCAACGCGCTCGACGGCGACTGGCCGGCGATGGAGAAGGCGGTCGGCGACAAATTGCGCGCCAAGGCGGCCGAGCCACAGGCCGCGCCGGCAAGCGAGGAAGACATTCGCCGCGCCACGCGCGATTCCGTCCGGGCGCTCATGATGATCCGCGCCTATCGCATGCGCGGGCACCTGCACGCCAATCTCGATCCGCTTGGCCTCGAGCCGCAGAAGGACCACGAGGAGCTGCATCCCTCGACCTACGGCTTTCACGAGTCCGACTACGATCGCAAGATCTTCATCGACCACGTGCTTGGCCTTGAATACGCGACTGTGCGCGAGATGCTCGCGATCTTGCGCCGCACTTATTGCGGCACGATCGGCTTCGAGTTCCTGCACATTTCCGACCCGGCGGAGAAGGCCTGGATGCAGGAGCGCATCGAGGGCCCGCACAAGGAGATCCAGTTCACCAAGGAGGGCAAGCGTGCGATTCTCAGCAAACTCGTCGAGGCGGAGGGCTTTGAGAACTTCTTCGACATCAAGTATCCGGGCGCGAAGCGCTTCGGCCTTGACGGCGCCGAAGCCATGATCCCGGCGCTCGAGCAGATCATCAAGCGCGGCGGCCAGCTGGGCTTGAAGGAGATCGCGCTCGGCATGGCGCATCGCGGCCGCCTCAATGTCCTGTCCCAGGTGATGGGCAAACCGCATCGCGTCATTTTCCACGAGTTCAAGGGCGGCTCAGCCTCGCCCGACGAGGTCGACGGCTCAGGCGACGTCAAGTACCATCTCGGCGCATCGTCCGACCGCGAGTTCGACGGCAACAGCGTCCATCTCTCGCTGACCGCCAACCCCTCCCATCTCGAGATCGTCGATCCGGTCGTCTTGGGGAAAGTGCGCGCCAAGCAGGACCAGCTCAAGGACGTTATCGAGCGCTCGAAGGCTCTCGCGCTGCTCATCCACGGCGACGCCGCCTTCGCCGGGCAGGGCGTGGTGGCCGAATGCTTCGGCCTTTCCGGCCTGCGCGGCCACCGCACCGGCGGGTCGCTGCATTTCATCGTCAACAATCAGATCGGCTTCACGACCTACCCGCGCTACTCCCGCTCCTCGCCCTATCCGTCCGACGTCGCCAAGCTCGTCGAGGCGCCGATCTTCCATGTCAACGGAGACGATCCCGAGGCGGTGGTGTTCTGCGCCAAGGTCGCGACCGAGTACCGGCAGAAGTTCCATAAACCCGTTGTCATCGACATGTTCTGCTACCGGCGCTTCGGCCACAACGAGGGCGACGAGCCGTCGTTCACCCAGCCGATCATGTACCGGCTCATCCGGTCGCATCCGACGACGCAGCAGATCTACGCCGACAAGCTCATCGCGGACGGGATCGTCACGCGCGGCGAGGTCGACAAGATGCGCGCCGACTGGCGTCATCGGCTCGAAGCCGAGTACGAGGCCGGCCAAGCCTACGCGCCCAACAAGGCCGACTGGCTCGACGGCCGCTGGTCGGGCGTGAAAGCCGCGCAGGACATCGCCGACGAGGCGCGTCGAGGCGAGACAGCGGTCAGTCTCGACCGGCTGAGGTTCATCGGCGAGCGCATCACCGCTGAGCCGCAGGGCTTCGAGATCCATAAGACGATCCTGCGCTTCCTCGAGAATCGCCGGAAGGCGATCGTGAGCGGCGAGGGGATCGACTGGGCGACCGCCGAGGCGCTCGCTTTCGGTTCGTTGCTCGAAGAGGGTTACCCGGTGCGGCTATCCGGCCAGGACAGCGAACGCGGCACCTTCTCGCAGCGCCACTCTGTCCTGGTCGATCAGCAGACCGAGGCGCGCTACATCCCGCTGAACCACATCCGGGACAGACAGGCGCGCTACGAGGTCATCAACTCCATGCTCTCGGAGGAGGCGGTGCTGGGTTTCGAGTACGGCTATTCGCTCGCCGAGCCGAACGCTCTCGTCATGTGGGAGGCGCAGTTCGGCGACTTCGCCAACGGCGCGCAGGTCGTGTTCGACCAGTTCGTTTCCTCGGGCGAACGCAAGTGGCTGCGCATGTCCGGCCTCGTCTGCCTGCTGCCGCACGGCTATGAAGGGCAGGGGCCGGAGCACTCTTCCGCCCGCCTCGAGCGCTACCTGCAGCTTTCCGCCGAGGACAACATGCAGGTCGTCAATTGCACGACGCCGGCGAATTTCTTCCACGTTCTTCGCCGGCAGCTAAAGCGGGAGTTCCGCAAGCCGCTTATCGCGATGACGCCGAAATCGATGCTGCGCAATAAGCGGGCCACTTCCTCGCTCGAGGCGTTTGGCCAGGGCTCAAGCTTCCACCGGCTGCTGTGGGACCACGCCGAGACACATAAGGGGGAGAAGATCAAGCTCGCCAACGACGCCAAGATTCGTCGCGTCGTTCTCTCCTCGGGCAAGGTCTACTACGACCTTTACGAGGAGCGCGAAAAGCGCGGCGTCGATGACGTCTACCTTTTGCGCGTCGAGCAGCTGTATCCGTTCCCCTTGAAGGCGCTGGTCAAGGAACTGTCCCGCTTCAAAAAAGCCGAGGTCGTCTGGTGCCAAGAAGAGCCCAAGAACATGGGCGCCTGGTTCTTCGTCGAGCCCTATCTCGAATGGGTGCTTGCGCAGGTCGGCGGCCTCTCGAAGCGCGCGCGCTACGCGGGGCGCCCAGCGGCGGCGGCCACCGCGTCGGGCCTCATGTCGAAGCACCTCGCCCAGCTCAAAGCCTTCCTCGACGAATGCTTCGCGTAAGGCAATGCCGCATTTCCTCTGCAAATTGAAGCCACCGCGGCCGACCTTCGTCTCCGACATGACGCCGGAGGAGACGCTCATCATGCGCGGGCACCGCGAATACTGGGTGCCGATGGTCGAGAGCGGCGTTGTTATCGCGATGGGGCCGGTGGCGGATCCCACGGGCGGCTACGGCGTCGCCATCATCGAGGCGCCCTCGCTCGCTGCGCTCGAAGCGATGCAGGCGGGCGATCCGGCGATCGTCTCCGGGCGCGGGTTTGCCTACGAGAATTTCCCGATGCTCGGGATCGCGGCGCGGCCGAGCATGCCGCTCGCGCCGATCACTTCCGTAACCCCATGATTTGAGAAGGACGCCTCACCGGCGCATCTGGCATGGCGATTGAAATCCGCGTTCCCACGCTCGGCGAATCGATCAGCGAGGCGACAGTCGGCAAGTGGTTCAAGAAAAAGGGCGAGGCCGTTCGCGCCGACGAGCCGCTCGTCGAACTCGAAACCGACAAGGTGACGCTCGAAGTCAACGCGCCGGGCGCCGGGACTTTAAGCGAAATCGTCGCCGACACGGGCGATACGGTGGCGATCGGCGCGCTGCTCGGCCAACTCTCCGCCGCGCCGGCCGGGGCGAGCGCAGCTCCCGCCGCCGCCGCCTCGCCACAGCCCGCGAAAGCGTCCGCGTCCGCGCCGGCGGCCGCGATGCCGCCGTCGCCGGCGGCCGCCAAGATCGCGGCCGAGAAAAACGTGAGCGTCGAGGCGATCGCGGGAAGCGGCAAGCGCGGCCAGGTGCTGAAGGGCGACGTTTTGGCCGCCGCCGCCGCGGCCGCCTCCGTCGCGCCGCCCCCGAACGTCGTGCCGCTCGCGCCAGCGGCGGGGCCTACGCCGATCCCGGCGCCCCAGCCGCGCTTAACCGCGCCGGACGACGGCGCGCGCGAGGAGCGCGTGCGCATGACGAAGCTTCGGCAGACGATCGCGCGCCGCCTTAAGGACGCGCAGAACACCGCCGCGATGCTGACGACCTTCAACGAGGTCGACATGACCGAGGTCATGGGGCTGCGGACCCGCTACCGCGACGCCTTCGAAAAGAAGCACGGCGCGAAGCTGGGCTTCATGGGCGTCTTCGTGAAGGCCTGTGTGCAAGCCTTGAAGGAGATCCCCGCCGTCAATGCCGAGATCGACGGGGCCGACCTCGTCTACAAGAACTATTACCACCTCGGTGTCGCGGTCGGCACCGACAAAGGACTCGTCGTCCCGGTGGTGCGCAATTGCGACAGGCTGTCGATCGCCGGAATCGAAAAAGCCATCGCGGATCTCGGCAAGCGCGCCCGCGACGGGCAGGTCAAGATCGAGGAGCTGCAGGGGGGCACCTTCACCATCACCAACGGCGGCATCTATGGCTCGCTCATGTCGACGCCGATCCTCAACGCGCCGCAGTCGGGCATCCTGGGCATGCATAAGATCCAGGAACGTCCGGTCGCGGTGAACGGCAAAGTCGAGATCCGGCCTATGATGTATCTGGCGCTGAGCTACGACCACCGCATCGTGGACGGCAAGGAGGCGGTGACGTTTCTCGTGCGCATCAAGGAGGCGCTCGAAGACCCGACGCGGCTCGTGCTAGACCTTTGAGCGGCGTCGCCGTCGGCTTCGCCGATTCGGGAGGCTCTCCATGAGCGAATTGGCGTGCCTTCAACTGAGCGTCCTGTGGTGGGCCGTCCATGTGTTGTGTCAGGCCACGGTGGCGCAGCCCGCTCTTTCGCTGCCCTATCTGTTCAGCTCGCGAGACAAGCCGCCCGTTCCGCGAGGGGTCCTCTACGGCCGCGCGACGCGGGCGCTCGCCAACTACGTCGAGAATTTCACCGCGTTCGTTGCTCTCGACCTTGCGTTCATCGCATTGCACCGATCGGGCGGCGTCTGGCCGACCGTCTGGATCCTCGCGCGCGTCGTCTATCTGCCGCTCTACCTGTTCGACGTGATCTACGTGCGCTCGCTCGTCTGGGGCGTTTCGTTCCTCGCCATTCTGGCGATGCTCGTGCGCCTGGTATGGGGCTGAAGGCGTCGCTGGACAGGCCGGCGCGACACGAGAACTGCGAGGAAAGACGATGAACTACGACCTTGTCGTCATCGGGGCCGGCCCCGGCGGCTATGTCTGCGCGATCCGCGCCGCCCAACTCGGGATGAAAGTCGCCGTCGTCGACAGGCGCCAGACGCCGGGCGGCACATGCCTCAATATCGGCTGCATCCCGTCGAAGGCGCTGCTGTACGCCTCCGAGATGTTCGAGGAGGCGGGGCATGGGCTCGCGCCGCTCGGGATCGTCGCGCCCGCCCCCAAGCTCGATCTCGCGGCGATGATGAAGCATAAGGACGACACCGTCGCCGCCAACGTCAACGGCGTCGCCTTCCTGTTTAAGAAGAACAAGATCGACTGGGTTCGGGGCGAGGCGCGCATCGCCGCGCCGGGCAAGGTCGCTGTCAAAGGCGCCGACGGCAATGACGCGGCGCTTGAGGCGAAGGCGATCGTCATCGCGACCGGCTCGGATGTCGCGCGGCTGCCCGGCGTCGAGATCGACGAGAAAACGGTCGTCTCCTCGACCGGCGCCTTGAGCCTGCCCAAGGTCCCGAAGAAGCTGATCGTGGTCGGCGCCGGCATCATCGGCCTCGAGCTTGGCTCGGTCTGGCGGCGGCTCGGGACGGAGGTGACGGTGGTCGAGTTCCTCGACCGCATCCTGCCGGGCATGGACGGCGAAGTCGCGCGCCAGTTCCAGCGCATGCTGCAGAAGCAGGGTTTTACCTTCCACCTCGGCCACAAGGTGACGAAGATCGAGAAAGCGGGCGGGGCTGTGAAGGCGACGATCGAGCCGACGGCCGGGGGCGATGCGAAAACGCTCGAGGCCGACGTGGCGCTTATCGCGGTCGGCCGCCGGCCGTTCACCGATAACCTCGGCCTTGAGGCGATCGGCGTCGCGATGGATCGCGGGCAGGTGGTCGTGGACGCGCATTTCGCGACCAACGTTCCTGGGCTCTACGCGATCGGCGACGTCATCCGCGGGCCGATGCTGGCGCACAAAGCGGAGGATGAAGGCGTCGCGGTCGCCGAATTGCTGGCGGGGCAGGCGGGGCATGTGAACTACGACGCGATCCCGAACGTCGTCTACACGAGCCCGGAGATCGCGGCCGTCGGCAAGACCGAGGAGGAGCTGAAGGCGGCCGCCGTCGCCTACAAGGTCGGCAAGTTCCCGTTCACCGCCAACGGCCGGGCACGGGCGATGCGCCACACCGACGGTTTTGTGAAAATGCTCGCCGACGCCGCCACCGACCGGCTGCTCGGCGCGCATATCGTCGGCTTCGGCGTGGGCGAGATGATCCACGAGGCGGTCGTTGTCATGGAGTTCGGCGGCTCAGCCGAGGACCTCGCGCGCACCTGCCACGCCCACCCGACGATGTCCGAGGCCGTCAAGGAGGCGGCGATGGCCGTCGATGGCCGGGCGATCCACATTTAGAGGCCCGAACGCTCGGCGCTCGTGCGGGATGCCGCCAAAGGTGAAGGGTTTCGGGCGCCGGCCTTTGCGACGGTTTGGCGTGCGCCGGGGCCGGCGCGCGAAACCCTCCCAAGGAGGAAACCGCGGGGAGGTAGGGGGCCGTTTGGCGAGTGCGGCTATGGGGATTTGAGGGTCGCGGACGGCGGGCGCGCGCGGCGTCGAAGGCGCGTTTGTCGGCAAGCGGCGCGAGGTCGCCGAGCAAGACGAGGCGGCCGGCCGCGTGCAGGGTTGCGAGCCCTTCGAGGAAGTGCCGGCGGAAGAGCCGCGACAGCACGCGCACCGGCAGGAAGAAGTCTTTCTTGCAGGCGACCCAGCGCGATCCGTCCGGCGACAGGCCGCCGCCGGGCACGATGACGTGGACGTGGGGATGGTGGGTCAGCGCCGAGCCCCAGGTGTGGAGCACCGCGGTGAGGCCGATGCGCGCGCCGAGATGCTTCGGGTCCGCGGCGATGGTGGTCAGCGTCTCGGCGGCGGTCCTGAACAGGAGGTCGTAGACGGCGGCCTTGTTCTGGAACGCGATGGCGCCGATCGACGCCGGCAGGGTGAAGACGACGTGATAGTAGGGAACCGGCGGGAGCTCGGCCTCGCGGTCTTCGAGCCATTGCCGGGCAGCGGCCGCCTGATGCTTCGGGCAATGCCGATTCCGGCAGGAGTTGTCTGCAACGCGCTCGTGCGCGCAGTCCTCGCAGCGCTCGACGTGGCCGCCGAGCGCGACCGTGCGACAGGTCGCGATCGCCGACATGACCTTCCGCTGGTCGAGGGGCTCACGTGACCGGCGTTGGCCTTTCGCCACGCCGCCGCTTGGGCGCGAAAGACGTCGGCGACCTCGAGAGGGGGCCGCGCCACGCGGCCGCGGTCAGCCGGGCGGCGGTCGCTTGGTCAGGTTGAGCTTGAGCCCATCCAGCGGGCTCTTGACGTCGCGGACCGTGCTCGCCGCCACGCGGGTGTAGAGCGCCGTGGTCTCCAGCTTTGCATGGCCGAGCAATACCTGGATCACCCGGATGTCGGCGCCCTGCTCGAGGAGATGGGTCGCGAAGCTGTGCCGCAGGGTGTGGGGCGAAACGTGCTTGGTGATGCCCGAAAGGCTCTTGGCGGCGGTGACGGCGTGGTTGAGCTGGCGCGGCGTCACCGGGTTGATCGGGTTCTGGGAGAAAGCCAGACCTGTGGCCGCGCCGCACGCCACCATTCGCGCAACAGTTCGAGCCGTCGCGGCGACAACATCACGGTGCGATCCCGCGGCCCCTTGCCCTGCTCGACCCTGAGAGTCATGCGCTCCCGGTCGATGTCGGGCACCTTCCGGTTCGCGACCTCAGACACCCGAAGGCCCGCGCCATAGGCGACGCTGAGCGCGGCCTTGTACTTGAGGCCCGACGAGGCGCAAAAAGTCGCCTCTTTTCGCATTTCTGGA
>DATJXI010000131.1:0-10660 GCA_035500275.1 Roseiarcus sp.
CGGCCCGGGCGCATATCGGCGTCGTGGACCGCCTCTTCTCGCGCGTCGGCGCGGCCGACGATCTTGCGCGCGGGCGCTCGACCTTCATGGTCGAGATGGTCGAGACGGCGGCCATCCTCAATCAGGCGACGGCGCGCTCGCTCGTCATCCTCGACGAGATCGGCCGCGGCACCGCGACCTTCGACGGCCTCTCGATCGCCTACGCCTGCGTCGAGCATCTGAATGGCGTGAACCGCTCGCGCGCGCTTTTCGCGACGCATTTTCACGAGCTGACGCAGCTTGCCGAGACGGCGCCGCGGCTTGTCAACCTCACGATGCGGGTGAGCGAGTTCAAGGGCGCTCTCGTTTTCCTGCACGAAGTCGCGCCCGGCGCGGCGGACCGCTCCTACGGCATCCAGGTCGCCAAGCTCGCCGGGCTGCCGGCGTCGGCCGTCAAGCGCGCGCGCAAGGTTCTCGCCGACCTTGAAGCGTCACGCCCCAGGGGGACGCTCGATTCGCTGCCGCTCTTTTCCTATGAGCCGCACGAGGCGCCGCCCCCGCATGACGAACTGCGCGAGGCGCTCGCGGCGCTCGACCCCGATTCCATGAGCCCGCGCGAGGCGCACGCGGCGCTCTATGCGCTGAAGCGGCTCATCGAGGAGAAGGGATGACCAGTCCGCAGATCCTGATCGCGACGCTTATCGCCGCCTATCTTTACGTCGTCACGCCGGGCCCGGCGTTTCTCGCGCTCTTTACCCTCGCCGCCTCGCGGGGACGGAGGTCCGGCGCGTATTTCATCTGTGGCCATCTGATCGGCGACGTGGTCTGGGGCGCGCTGGCGGTCGCGGCGATCGTCGGCGCGAACCGCCTAGGCCCAACCCTGTTCGAGGCGCTGGGCTTCGTCTGCGGCCTCTATCTTCTCTATCTCGGCGTGCGCGCTGTCATGGCCCGGAAGGACGCGCCGCCGCGGACGATCGGCGCCGAGCGGCCGCTCGCGACCGGCATGGCCTTCGGCCTCACCAATCCGAAATCCTATCCGGTGGCGCTGGCGATGTTCTCGGCGATCGTTGCGCCCTATATCGGGGCCCTGAAAATGGCCGACGCGCCGCAGATGTTCTTGGCCGCCTTCCTGGGCTTCCTGCTCGCCGACGCGACGCTGATCTTCGCGGCCGGCCTTCCGCTGGTGCGAAAATTCTTCCTCGCCCACGGCGTCGCGGTGACGCGGGCGGTGGGCATTCTCTTCATTATGTTCGGGGCGCGCTCGATCGCCGATGCGGCGGATGGGGCGATGCGTGGGAACGCTTAACGCGTCAATCGCGAGATTGACTCCTCGGTCCGTTTCTCTTGAAGCTCAAGCCGAGCGCTTCGCCGGCGCGCTCGCCTCGGCGTCTTCGGGCTCGGCGTCGCGCCATTCGAGCGTTACGACCTTTCCGTTCTCGACGGTCAGCGCAAGCCGCCCGCGCTTGAGCTCAAGGGCGCGCTCGCCGAAGAGCTTGCGCCGCCAGCCTTTGAGCGCCGGAACGTCGGCCCGGTCGTCGGTTGCGATCGCCTCGAGGTCGTCGACGCTGGCGATGAGCCGGATCGCGACTCCGCTTTCGTCGCTCACCTGCCGCAGGAGCACCTTGAGAAGCTCAACCGTCGCCCCGACATTGGCGCCGTTTCGCCGGTCGCGGTCGATTCGGGGCAAAGTCTTCGGGTCGCGCGCAAGGCCCCGCTCGACCGCCTGAAGGATTTCTCCCGCGGCGCGCGCGCGCTCCATGCCGCGAGGGAAGGCGCGCAGGTTGACGAGCGCCTCGGGGCTGCGCGGCGCGGCGAGCGCAAGCCCGATCAGCGCGTCGTCTTTCAGGACGCGCGACCGCGGCACGTCGCGCGCCTGCGCTTCGCTCTCCCGCCATGCGGCCAGCTCCATCAAGACGGCGAGGTCGCGCGGCTTGCGGGCGCGCGACCGGTATCGCTCCCAGGCGCGCTCGGGATGCTGCTCGTAGGTGTCGGACGAGGTGAGGATTTTCATCTCGTCCTCGAGCCACGACTGCCGGCCGTTCGACTTCAGGCGCCGCGACAAGGCCTTGTAGATGTCGCGCAGATGCGTCACGTCGCCGATGGCGTAGTCGATCTGCGCTTCGTCGAGCGGCCGTCGCGCCCAGTCGGTGAAGCGCGACGACTTGTCGATGGCGACCTTGCAGATGGACTGGGCGAGCTCGCTATAGGAGACCTGGTCGCCGTAGCCGCAGACCATGGCCGCGACCTGCGTGTCGAAGAGCGGCGTCGGCAGCACGCCCGCGAGCTTCCAGAAGATTTCGAGGTCCTGCCGCGCGGCGTGGAACACCTTGACGACGCCCTCGTCCGCCATGAGGCGCAGGAGCGGCTGCAGGTCGAGGCCGTCCGCCAGCGCGTCGATCGCCAGCGCCTCCTCGTCGGACGCGAGCTGGACGACGCACAGCACCGGCCAGAACGTCGTCTCCCGCAAAAATTCCGTGTCCACGGTGACGAATGGATGCTGGGCCAGCCGGGTGCAGGCGGCCTCGAGTTCCCCCGTCGTCGTGATCAGCGACACCAAAGAAAACCTTGCGTTAGTCCTCAAGCCTTGACGTTCGTCGCCGGAATGGGCTTGACCCGGTCCTTGCGAATGGGCGGCGGGGCGTGCCGAGGCATGCCGAGCCGCCGGTCGAGATACGCGCCGACGACCGCCTGCAGATCTTCGACGCAATTCTCGAAGAAATGGTTCGCGTCCGTAATCACCGCATGTTCAATGACGATGCCCCTCTGCGTCTTCAGCTTCTCGATGAGGGCGAGCACCTCTTTCAGGGGCGCGACCCGGTCCTTGTCGCCGTGGACGAAGAGACCGGAGGAAGGGCAGGGGGCGAGGAAGCTGAAGTCGAAGCGGTTGGCCGGCGGCGCGATGGAGATGAAACCTTCGATCTCCGGCCGCCGCATCAAAAGCTGCATGCCGATCCAGGAGCCGAACGAGACCCCGGCGATCCAGCACGCGCGCGCCTCCGGGCTGATCGACTGCGCCCAGTCGAGCGCGGAGGCCGCGTCGGAGAGCTCGCCCTGCCCGTGATCGAACGACCCCTGCGACCGCCCGACGCCGCGGAAATTGAAGCGCAACACGGAAAACCCGCGCTCGGCGAAATTGTAGTAAGTGCTGTACACGATCTGGTTGTTCATCGTGCCGCCAAACTGTGGGTGCGGATGAAGCACCACCGCGATCGGGGCGCCGCGCTGCTTGGCGGGATGAAAGCGGCCCTCCAGACGACCGGCGGGACCGTTGAAAAAAACCTCGGGCATGCGTACTCCAGTCGGGAGGCGGCCCGTTTCGGCGCGACTTTCGCCTAAAACGGCGCGCCTTTCGGCGCTTGGGTCGCGCGAGCTCGTCTGAAGGCTCAGTCGACGGGGCTCGCCTCGGAGGCAGCCTCATAGCACGCAAGGCGCCCGAGATTGCAAGGAAAAACCGCCGCCCGGGCGCGCGCTCGCGCAAGGTTTCAAGATCGGAGTTCGGGGCGCCATGACCGCCAAGGCAAAGACCAGGACTTATCTGGATTATAACGCGACGGCGCCGGCGCGCCCGGAAGCGCGCGCGGCGGCGCTCGCCGCGCTGGAGGCGCCCGGCAACCCGTCGTCCGTCCATGCCGAGGGACGAGCGGCGCGCCTGATTGTCGAGGAGGCGCGCGCGCAGGTTGCGAAACTGGCGAGCGTTTCCGCCCAATGCGTCACCTTCGTCTCCGGAGGAGCGGAGGCAGCCAACGCGGCGCTCAATCCCTACTTTGGGAGAGGGATGAACGCGCCGGCGCTCGACCGCCTTGTCGTGGCGGCCGGCGAGCACGCCTGCGTCCTGTCCGGCCATCGGTTCGCCCCATCCGCCGTCGAACGCGCGCCGCTGCGCGAGGACGGGACGATCGACCTCGATTGGCTCGAAGGCGCCTGTCGCAAGCCGGGGCGCGCGCTGCTTGCGCTTCAGGCCGCCAACAACGAGACGGGCGTCATCCAGCCCGTCGCCGAGGCGGCGGCGCTCGTCCACGCTGCCGGCGGATTCGTCTTCTGCGACGCGGTCCAGCTCGCCGGACGCGGCGATTGCGAAATCGCCGCGCTTGGCGCCGATGCCGCGGCGCTCTCCGCCCACAAGCTTGGCGGAACGAAGGGCGCTGGCGCGCTTGTGACGGCGCGTCCGGACGTCATCCTGGGCGAGCCCTTGATCAAGGGCGGCGGCCAGGAGCGCGGCGCGCGCGCCGGCACCGAGAACGTTCCCGCCATCGCCGGCTTCGGCGCGGCCATCATCGCAAGCCTTGCGGATATGCGGCGGGAAGCGCAGCGGCTCCTCGCCTTGCGCGAGCGCGTCGAGGCCGCCGTGCGCGCGTGCGCGCCGGACGCCGCCATTTTCGGCGAGAGGGCGCCTCGGCTGACGAACACCGTCTGCTTCGGCGCGCCGGGGGTCGAGGCGGCGACGCTGGTTATTTCGCTCGACCTCGCCGGCGTCGCGGTCAGCTCGGGCGCCGCGTGTTCTTCTGGAAAGGTCGCTCCGTCGCACGTGCTGGCCGCGATGGGCGTTGCGCCCGCGCTGGCCCGGGGCGCAATCCGCGTGAGCCTCGGATGGGCCTCAGAGGCCGCGGACGTCGAGCGTTTCGCCGACGCGCTTGCCGATTCGCTGAAGCGCATGCGCTCGACCCGGCGCATGGCCGCCATCTGACCGACCTCTCGGAAATCCTTGCTTCCGGCGGGCGCCCGGTGTTAGAGGGCGCAACCCTCACCCTTTCGCCTGTTCTTAGTCAAGGAGTGCCCATGGCTCGCGTCACCGTCGAGGATTGCATCGACAAGGTGGACAACCGGTTCGACCTTGTCCTCATGGCCAGCCATCGCGCCCGCGCCATCTCCTCCGGCGCGCCGATCAATGTTGAGCGCGACAACGACAAGAATCCCGTCGTCGCCCTGCGCGAGATCGGCGACGGCAAGCTGTCGCCCGGAGATTTGCGCGAGGACCTCATCCATGCGCTCCAGAAACATGTCGAGATTGACGAGCCGGAGGCGGAAGCTGCGCCGCCCATGATAAGCCCCAATATACAGGCGCAGATCGAGCTCGGCGCGGACGCGCAGTTCGACCGCATGACGGAAGAGGACCTGCTGCGCGGACTGGAGGGGCTCACGCCTCCGCCGGAACCGGAAGAAGAGGGCGAGTGAACGGCGGCTTGCCGCAACAAAGACTTGACGCGACGTAAGCAACGCCCGCCCGCTCTCCAGCGCGGCGGGCGTTTTCATATCCACAGCTACGCTCAAGTTTGGCGTGATTTCAGTATTCAATGCGCGGGGATTTGCTATGTTCGATGAGCGAATCACTTGCGCGTTGTGTCGCCGCAGAACGCGAAGCCGAAGCGGATCGGAAGGCGAAGTTGTTCTGCGGACGTGTTGAGTTTGGGGGCCGAATTGAGCGACGAGTTCAGCAAGCCGGTTGCGGCTGAGGACGCTCTAGGATTTGAGGATCATCCCGCGGGGCTTGTCGAGATCGCGGGCCGCGTGAAGTGGTTCGACTGCTCGAAAGGCTACGGGTTCATCGTGCCCGACAGCGGCGAAGCGGACGTGCTCATCCATGTGACCGTTCTTCGGCGCGACGGATTCTCCGCGGTTCGCGAAGGCTCGCGAGTCGTCGCGGAAGCCCAGCGCCGGGAGAGAGGCCTTCAGGTCTTCAAAGTGATCTCCGTCGCCGAGCCCGAGCCGGGATACGCCGCGCCGCCCACGCCCCCGCGCACTCGCGCGCAGGCGACCTCTCTCGGCGGCTTCGAGATCGTCATCGTCAAGTGGTTCAACCGGTCCCGCGGGTTCGGATTCCTGACCCGCGGCGAGGGCACCGAGGACGTCTTCGTCCATATGGAGACAATGCGCCGCTATGGCTTCCTCGACCCGAAACCGGGCGACAGCATGCTGGCGCGCTTCGGCCCTGGGCCCAAAGGCCTGATGGCCGCGGAGGTGCGCCCGCTCGACAGCTCCAAGATTCTCGCGCCCCACTGACTCTTCCTCGCCCTCGCGCGGTCTTGACGCAGCGGGCGTTCCTCCCGCATCTGCCTCGTGCGGCTTGTGACGCCGGAGATGAGGAGCGCGCATGGCCGCGATCAGGGTTCGTGTTTGGGCGGCGCTCGCCTTCGTCGCGCTTTTCGCCCTTGCGCTTGCGTCCGAGGCGTTGGCTGAGGGCGCGGAAAAGCTCGAGATTGTCACCGCGACCGGCGCCCACCATTTTGAGGTCGAGATCGCCAAGGACGACGCGGCGCGCGCGCTCGGCCTCATGAACCGCCGCTACATGGCGCCGGATCATGGGATGCTGTTCGAGTTCGATCGGGACGCGCCGCAAACCTTTTGGATGAAGAACACCTATATCCCGCTCGACATGATCTTCATTTCGCGCGCCGGGATCGTGGCGAATGTCGTTTCGAACACGGAGCCGCTTTCCGAGCGCGTCATTCCCTCGGGACCTCCCTGCGCGGCGGTGCTGGAGTTGAACGGCGGGACCGCGGCGGCGATCGGCCTCAAGACCGGCGACAGGGTCCGCCACCCCTTTTTCAAGCCTTAAGGGGCATTTTAGCGACGCGCGCAGCGCGCGCGTTGCATCCGTCGCCAGTCTTGGTACAGTCGTTTGCGAATGAACGCCGTCGGACGAAAGCCATTGTTCGGGCGCTCTCGAGGTTTTGGTTTGTCCGAGGTATCCACGCTGACTCCCGCAAACGGGATCGGCGCGCCGTTTGGGGGGCCGTCCGGGCCCGGAAGTCCCTGGAGCCCGACGCGAAGCGGGGCGGGGGCGACCTATGCCGCGCTCGATCTTGGCACCAACAACTGCCGTCTTCTCGTTGCGCGCCCGACCGCGGATGGGTTCCGCGTCATCGACGCATTCTCCCGCATCGTGCGGCTCGGCGAGGGACTGTCGCTCACGGGGCGCCTGAGCGAGGCGGCGATCGCGCGCACCCTCGAAGCCTTGCGCATCTGCCGCGACAAGATGACGGCGCGCGGAGTGACCCGCGCCCGCACCATCGCGACCGAGGCCTGCCGCGCGGCGGCCAACGGCGCCGAATTTGTGGCCGAAGTCCGCGATCGGCTTGGCATCGACCTCGAGATCGTCGACCGGGAGACGGAGGCGCGTCTCGCCGCCGCGGGCGTCGGCGACCTCGCTGACCGTGACGCCCGCTCGATCGTCATGTTCGACATCGGCGGCGGCTCGTCCGAAATCATCTGGCTTGGGCTCGACGCGCGCTTGCGCCGCGCCGGGGCGGTGCAGGCCTGGGAGTCTCTCAGGCTCGGCGTCGTCTCGCTCGCCGAGAAGTTCGGCGGGGTCGACGTCAGCGACGAAACTTTCGACGCGATGACCGCTTACGTGGCCGAGGCCCTGGCGCCCTTCGCGGCCAAGGTCGCCGACCATTCCCGCTGCGAGCGGTTCCATCTTCTCGGCACGTCCGGCACCGTGACCACGATCGCCGGCGTGCACCTCAACCTGCCGCGCTACGACCGCAAGGCCGTCGACGGGCTCTGGCTCGCCCGCGACGAAGTGGACGAGGCGGTGGCGCGGGTCAGGGCGATGAGCTACGCCGAGCGGGCGGGCAACGCCTGCATCGGCCACGAGCGCGCCGACCTCGTGTTGGCCGGCTGCGCCATCCTCGAGGCGATCCGTGGCCATTTTCCGGCCGAGCGCCTGCGCATCGCCGACCGGGGCTTGCGCGAAGGCATTCTCAGCCAACTCATGCGCGAGGACGCCGTCGGGCCGCATCGGCGCCCGCGCTGGCGATGACGGCTGGAGGCTCGGGCCGCGAAGGGGGCAGAGCGCTCAAGACTCGGGTCAAGACCGCGCGCAAGCGGTCCCTCTCCTCGACCCTGTGGCTCGAGCGTCAGCTCAATGACCCCTATGTCGCACGCGCCCGGCGCGAGGGCTACCGTTCGCGCGCGGCCTATAAGCTCATCGAGATCGACGACCGATACCGGCTTCTCCGGCCCGGCCAGCGCATCATCGATCTCGGCGCCGCGCCCGGCGGCTGGAGCCAGGTCGCGGCGGAGCGGACGCGCGCGCGGCTCGGCGAAGGCAGGGTGATCGCCATCGACCTTCTCGACATGGACCCGATCGAGGGCGTCGAGCACACGAGGATGGACTTTCACGCCCCCGAGGCCCCCGAGCGGCTGCGCGAGCAGCTCGACGCGCCGGCCGACGGCGTCCTCTCCGACATGGCCGCCAACGCCACCGGGCACCGCAAGACCGACCACCTCCGGATCATGGGGCTGGTCGAACTCGCGGCCGACTTCGCAAGCGAGGTTTTGGCGCCCGGCGGCTTTTTTCTGGCCAAGGTCATCCAGGGCGGTTCGGAGGGGGAGGTGCTGGCGCGGCTCAAGCGCGAGTTCGCATCGGTGCGCCACGTGAAACCCAAGGCGAGCCGGGCCGACAGCGCCGAGCTCTATGTGTTGGCGACGGGGTTTCGGGGGGCGAGGACCTCGATCGGGGCTTAGTTAGGTTGGCGCGCGAGAGAGACCATAAGCCCCGCCAGCTCCGCCGGCTTACAAACCTTTCATGTTGTCGCCACGGGAGCGTAACAGCAAGAACGTCATAAGCATGCTCAAGCGCGCCGGCCGTTTCGAGCCGGAGCATGCATGAAAATGGAGCAGCTGAGTTGACGAAGATGCTTTCGCGGCCCTCCCGGCCGAAATCGTTGCGCGCGGTGTTGCTTGGCGCCGCGGCCATCGCCGCCGTCGGCGGCCTCGCAGCCGAATCCCTGCCGCTGACGAGCCATACGGCCATTGCCGCCGCGACGGCGCCGTCCGCCGGGCCGGCCTCCTTCGCAGACGTGGTCGACCGGGTGAAGAACGCGGTCGTGTCGGTCAAGGTCGAGACGGACGAGTCGAAGGCCGCTTTCGACGGCGAGACGCCCTCCGTGCCCGACTTCCCGAAGGGCCCGTTCGAAAAATTCTTCCGCCAATTCGCTGAGCCGGGCTTCGGTCAGCGCTTCAATTTCGACGACAACGGCCCAAGCCGCCCCCGCCCGCATACGGGCATGGCGCAGGGCTCCGGGTTCTTCATTTCCTCCGACGGTTACATCGTGACCAACAACCATGTCGTCGAGCACGCCAAGGTGGTGACGATCACCGCCGCCGACGGCAAGACGATCCCGGCGCGCGTCGTCGGCACGGACCCGAAAACCGACCTCGCGCTGCTCAAGGTCAAGGAAGGCTCGAATTATCCCTTCGTCACTTTCGCCTCGCAGGCGCCGCGCGTCGGCGACTGGGTCGTGGCGATCGGCAATCCGTTCGGCCTCGGCGGCACGGTGACGGCGGGCATCGTCTCGGCGCGCGGACGTGACATCGGCGCCGGACCCTATGACGACTTCCTGCAGATCGACGCCCCGGTGAATCACGGCAATTCCGGCGGCCCAACCTTCAACGAAAACGGCGAAGTGGTCGGGATCAACACCGCCATCTTCTCGCCGTCGGGCGGCAGCGTCGGCATCGGCTTTGCGGTTGCGAGCGACGTCGCCAAGGGCGTCGTCCAGCAGCTCAAGGACGACGGCAAGGTCGAGCGCGGCTGGCTTGGCGTGCAGATCCAGCCGGTCAATGAGGACATCGCCGACAGCCTCGGGCTCAAGCAGGCCAAGGGCGCGATCGTCGACAAGGTCGAGAAGGACTCGCCCGCCGCCGCAGCCGGTCTCAAGGACGGCGACGTCATCACCGCAGTCAACGGCGAGCCGGTTGCGGATTCGCACGGCCTCGCCCGCAAGGTCGCGGCGCTCGGACCGAAGAAGACGGCTGAGCTGACGGTCATCCGCAACGGCTCGACCGAGACCCTTAAGGCCATGCTCGGCGCGCTGGACGGCAAGCAGGCCAAGGCCGACGAGGAAGCCCCCGCCGCCTCCTCGAAGGGCGCGATGGCGAAATACGGCATGACGCTCGAGCCCGCCGCCGGCGTCGCGGGCGCCGGCAAGGACGGGGTCGTGGTCGCCGACGTCGATCCCGACGGCGCCGCGGCGCACAAGGGCATCTCAACGGGCGACGTCATCCTGGAAGTCGCCGGCAAGCCGGTCTCGCGTCCCTCCGACGTGGCGTCGGCCATCGACGCCGCCAAGGCGGACGGCAAGAGGGCGGTGCTGATGCGCCTCAAGACCGCGAACGGCGCGCGCTTCGTCGCGCTGCCGACCGAAGCGGTCTCCTAAGTCGCGCGGGCCGGTCTGGCGTCGGGAGGCCGGCTGCCCGCAGCCGTGGCGTCAGATCGTGCGGCAGGCCGGCTCGCTGGCCTGCCGCACTTGGCGTTTCCGCGACGGAATTTTCCGGCGCGTTTCTACCCGATCGTCATGAGACTCGCGTTCCCGCCGGCGGCCGAGGTGTTGGTGGCGACCGCGATCTCCTCGACGAGATCGGCAAGCGAGAAATCCTCGCCGGCGGCGAGCCGCTCGGGGGTGAGCGCCTGAAGCCGGACGATTGGGCCCGGGCGCTCGGCGAGCTTTCGCATCGCGGCGGCCAGCGCGTCCGGCCCGCCCTCGAAGAGGGCGCCGGCGAGGTCGGGCGCCTCGAGCGGGTCGGTGACGAGCATCACCCGGCGGGCGAATTCGCCAGGCAGGCCTTTCAGCGCGCTCGAGAAAGAGGTTGCGCCGACCGCGTCGTTGCCGGCAGCCAGAATGGCGCCGACCTCGATGAGGAAGCCGCTCGTCGTGGCGGCGACCGCGGCGATGCGGCC
>DATJXI010000132.1:0-6007 GCA_035500275.1 Roseiarcus sp.
GGCACGCCTAACACCCTGGTCCCCGGGCTGTGCGGCTTGGGTATCTCGACCGCCCTGACCGGCGGCGGAAAGTAGGTCCCCGAACTCATCCGATTCCAGATCTTGTAGAGGTTGCCCTCAAGATCGGCCTCGAACGCCTCCAGGTCCTCCCCATCCACCCCAGGGGCACCCTTGTTGTCCTTGACCTGCCGCCACGCCTCCCAGACCATCGACTTGGGAATCGCAAACGGCTTGTCCTTGGGCTTTGGCATATCTCTTCTCGCTTCCTCCCAGAGCCTCTCGGCCCCGGTTGATCGATTGGACATTCCTGGTGAGCCGGCCCCTTCGCTCCACCGCCACCCCAGATAAGCAGCGGCTTCGCAGCTACTACGGGCCGATCCGCCAGCGAGCACCGCGTCGGTACTCAATGCCTTCGGTTTCTGCCTCGGCACGCTCCCTTCGCGCCCTTGGAGGCCTGCGACCCCGGACGCAGCATCGACGCTCGCCTTCTCACGTTCCGTGCAAGAGCCGCAGACCAGGCTCACGCCGCCTCTACGCCGGGCACCGCCTGGCCAGCAACGCGGGTATCCGCCAGGCTCATCCCGGAGGGCGAGTCAGGGCCCCCGGTTTTGATGCCGTCTGAATCACTTTCGACGCCTCGACAGCGCACGCCCCACCGGGAATCCGGCTGGACGCTTTCTGGAACGTCTTCCTGGTCCCCACCTGACGCGGTCAAGCCTCGCCTTTTCCCCGGACGCTCACCACGACAGTCTTCAGCTAACGCAGCTCGGGGTGGTTTGACGCCCGCCCCCGCAGGGCCGACGCCGGAGGGCCACAAAGCCTCCATCTCTCGCACAGCACCGCCTATATGAGGGGTTTTCTACACGTCTCCTCCTTCAGCGTTCGTGACACACGACCCGCGTGATATGGCGAAAGTCGGCATGGACCACGGCCCACCCCCGAGCGATGAAATGCTTGTTGCAAGGTCTCGCCGAAGCCCAGGCAACCTCTCTGGGCTGACACGCCGGGCGCGGTCGCCGATTCCATCTTGGAGGCAGTTGAACCCGTCGAAAGTCTGGCGCAGGGCCGCGGGACCTCGGATTGTCGCTACGAGCACGAACCCCAGCTTCGGTTTTGACCAAGGTCCCTCCCCGGCGGGTCGGTTCTGTCAACCGTCTGCAAGGAGCAAGCAGTGGATCAACTCTACGATCGGGTGGCTGGGCTGGACGTGCATCGCGACAATGTTGTCGGGTGCTTTCGCAGGCGCGGCCCGCGGGGTGGCGTGGTGCGCGAGAAGGAGCGCTTTACGACCACGACCGCCGGGCTCAGGGTGCTGGAGGCGTGGCTCGCTGAGTGGCAGGTGGAGCTGGTGGCGATGGAAGCCACCGGGGTGTATTGGAAACCCGTCTACTACGCGCTTGAGTCGAGGTTCACGGTGTGGCTGTGCAACGCTCGGGCGGTCAAGAAGGTCCCGGGTCGCAAGACCGATATGAGCGATTCGGAATGGCTGGCGGACGTGGCTGCGCACGGGATGATCCGGCCTAGTTTCGTGCCGCCGCCGCCGATCCGCGAGCTGCGGGAGCTGACGCGTTATCGCAAGACCCAGATCGATGCGCGCGCCGCCGAGGTCCAGCGCCTGGAGAAGGTGCTGCAGGACGCGGGGATCAAGCTCACCTCGGTCGCCTCGAAGGTTCTGACGCAGTCAGGGCGCGCGATGGTCGAGGCGCTGATCGCAGGCGAGCGCGACGGCGCCAGGCTGGCGGAGCTGGCGAAGGGCAAGATGCGCCCAAAGATGCTGGCGCTGGCCGAGGCGCTGAGTGGACACTTCGGCTCCCACCACGCCGTCGCCTGCGAGCGGATCCTCGGCCACCTGGACTTTCTCGACGCCTCGATTGCCGCCCTGACCGCGCAGATCGATCAGCGCACGGCCGCGTTCGCGCAGGTGTATGCGTCGCTGTTGGCGGTGCCGGGCCTCGATCGTCTCACGATCGATGTGATCATCGCCGAGACCGGCGCCGACATGACCCGGTTCCCCACCCCTCGTGATCTGGCGTCCTGGGTCGGCGTGTGCCCAGGCAGCCACGAATCGGCTGGCAAACGCCGCCGCGTCGGAACCACCGGCGGCAACCAGTGGCTGCGGCGTGCGCTGATCGAATCCGCCAGGGCCGCGGCGCGCACCAAGCGAAGCTACTTCGGCGCGCAGTACCGCCAGATCGCTCGCCGCCGCGGGCCCAACAAGGCCGCCATCGCCGTCGCTCACTCGTTGATCGAGCTCGTCTGGCACCTGCTCAGCACCGGCGAGGTGTACAACGACCTGGGCGAGGACTACTTCACCAATCGACAGGATCCCGAGCGGCGCGCCCGCCGTCTAGTAGCCCAACTCGAAGAGCTCGGCTTCACCGTCACCCTCCAAGCCGCGCCGGCCACAGCCGCATAACCCCACCCACACCCCGCCCGTCCAAACTCGGCTCCAGCCCGAGAGGCTCCCGCACGCCAAAAGAACAACCGCAAGGGTCGAACACAGAGGGCATTTCACCCCAGCTGGATTGCCTGAAGCCGAATCTCCAGAAGATGAAAAGGCGCATCCGCCGGAATGGCACTTGTTACCGGCGCCATGCTCTGTGACGGCATTCTTGCAAGGCCGTCGCAACCTTTGGGGCATGGAGCGTTGCCCAGTGAGGGCAGTTAAGGAGATGAGTCGGACGCCTAAGTCACGCTCGGACGTACGACAGGGACGAACGCGGGATCAACCTTCGGGGCGCGAGCCCCAAGGTGACGGGGTGCCCATAGTAGTCGTGGGAGTAGCGACCCACCAAGGGGGACGGGAGAGCCGTCCATAGGGCGATATGTCGCGCGCAACATATTGCCCTCTATGTTGCGCCGAGAACTATGTTGCGTCGGCTCCCCGACGGGAAGGAGGCTGGGGCCGGCTACCTGCTGCGAGGCCGTCCGACGTACGCGCCGGCCCGGATCGCTGAGCAGTGAGCGCAACATATTTCGGCTGGGGTTGCGAGCGCGACATTCGCTCTGCAGCGCGGCCGTCGAGTCGCTTGCGTAGACCATCAACACGTCGACGTCGGCACGGAACTCAAGCGATTGGGACTCGATCGCGTTGCACCGCCGAATCGCGAACCCGCCGGCGGTGCCACGAGCTGCGCGGTGCTGGCGCTCCCTAACAGCTTCTGTGCCGCGCGAATATGTTGCGCGGACAAGCGCTCATCGGCCGCAAACGGCGCCCATCGTCGATGGAGCGCGACATAGTTCTCGGCGCAACATAGAGGGCGAAGGGGCACAGGTGGCTGGACATCGAAGTGCCGCGAGGTATGCGTAATGCAGAGCGCCGAAACGGTCCTGGATGTCATTCGTGAACATCACGACATAGTCACTGGAGAGCCCGGTGATCGGAAACGGTCACGCCGGGTTCGGGAGGGCGACGTCGGAAAAGGACCCGTAAGGGCACCTCGCCGACGTACTACCTCGGCGCGCTGCCGTCCCGGCGCGATCGTGCGGCAATGGACCCGAGAGCGGGTCCGTGAGGCGATGCGCGCCTGGCGAGCCCGCTACGGCGCTGCGCCGTCCTCCTACGACTGGTCGCGCACCCACGCACGCCGGCGCGGCGGCGGAGCGCTCGAACGAGTACAGGCCGGAGAGTGGCCCGCGCCGTCCGCGGTGATCGATCTGTACGGGAGCTGGGCGGCGGCCGTCGCCGACGCCTTCGGCGGCGCCTGAACGCCTGGGCGTCACTGCCGTCGACATACGGATGCGCGCTTGCGCTCGGCGGTCTGTCAACAGGACCGCTGCACGACGGTCACCGCGCCAGGTATGCCTATCGGTGCGACGATGAAGCAGCCAACTGCGACAACGCGCGGCCCCGTTACGCCTGGACCGGAAGTGTGGGCTCGGTGTCTCCTTCGACCTCGTGACCGGTCGTCTGGCGCTCGGCCGCGAGACCGCTGCTTCCGTGCTTGCTGCGTTTCTCCTTGCCGCTAGCACCTGAGGGCCGACGGGGTGCGGCTCTTTTGAAGGGACCCTGGTGACTGGCTGAACTGACGGTGGATGCCCTGTGGGTAGGGGGTTTTTAGCTGTCAGTCGGGATGAAGCCAGGCGTGTGCAGGGGGTGGTTTGGCGGGGATGGGGGTTCGGCGGGCTCGGCGGGGCCTCAGGGCGGGCCGAGGAGTCATATGAAGGGTGTCGAAGTCGGCGTTGCTCTGTCTAACGTCGACCACGGAGGTGGCCAGCGTGACCGCCGATCTCGACACCCGTTGTGGCGAACTTTACGCCTCGGGCGAGGAAGTCCTGCCTGCCGGGCGGGTTGGTAGCGACGATGCAGGGGGTGCCAGTGGTCGCTTGCTGGTGGATCGGGCCGTGCCGGATGGATTCTTTTCAAGCCGAGAGCAGTTTGAGTCGCTGGTGGGGTTTCTGGATGGGACAGACGCTGCTGGGCTCTCGCATGCCGAATTGGAAGAGTGTCTTGCCCGCGAGGGCCGGGAGTTGTTGCGCCGGTTGTTGGATGATCATCTGGCGCTACGAGCGATGCGCGAGCCGCGCCTTGAGCAGGTCGTCGGCGACGAGGGGATTACGCGCGCTCGGGTGGAGACGGGTCATGTCCGCGCGCTTGAGACGGTGTTCGGGACCGTGAGCGTGGAGCGGCTGGCTTACCGGGCGCCGGAGGTAGGCAACCTGCACCCGGCCGACGCGGGGCTCAATCTGCCGGTCGAGCGTCACTCGCACGGGTTGCGCAAGCTGTGCGCGTTGGAGGCCGCGCGCGGGAGCTTCGCTGACGCGGTTGATGCAATCGAGCGTCAGACTGGGCAGCGGCTCGGGAAACGCCAGGTCGAAGAGCTCGCCGGGCTGGCCGCGATGGACTTTGAGGACTTCTATGAGGCGCGGCGTCCGGCCAGATCCACGCGGGGGAATCTGTTGGTGCTCTCGGCCGACGGTAAGGGGATCGTGATGCGCCCCGATGCGCTGCGCACCCGCGCTCCGGCCAGGCCGCGCGCGGGCCCTGGGCCCAAGCCCCGGTTGTCAGGCGAGGATCACCTCTACCGCAAGCGGATGGCAGAGATCGGCGCGGTCTACGACGCGACGCCAGCGCCGCGTGCCGTGGCCGACATCCTTGCCTCAGCGGCGCCGGAGGGCCATGAGCCCGCCCCCGGGCCGGTCGCCAGGAACAAGTGGTTGTGCGCCAGCGTCGTCACCACCCCGGCGGCCGTGATCGCCCGCGTGTTCGACGAAGCCCAGCGGCGCGACCCCAAGCACCGCCGCGCCTGGGTCGCGCTGGTCGACGGCGCCAACCACCAGATCGAGCGGATCAAACTTGAGGCCCGCAAACGCAAGGTCAAAGTCACGATCGTCATCGACTTCGTGCACGTCCTGCAATACCTCTGGAACGCGGCCGGGTGCCTGCACCCCGACCACGACCACGCCGCCGAGCAGTGGGTACACCGCCAAGCAATCCGGGTGCTCGAAGGCCACGCCCGCAAGGTCGCCGCCAGCATCCGCCGCCAGGCGACCAACGCCCGCCTTCACGGCGCCCGTCGCCAGCCCGCCGAAGAAGCCGCCAACTACCTGACCAACAAGACCCCGTACCTCGACTACCCCACCGCCCTGCGCAACGGCTGGCCCATCGCGACCGGGATCGTCGAAGGAGCCTGCCGCCATTTGATCAAGGATCGGATGGACATCACCGGCGCCCGCTGGGGACTCGCCGGCGCCGAAGCGATCCTGAAGCTACGCGCCCTCAAAGCCAACGATGACTTCGAGGAGTACTGGCGCTACCACCTCCACCAAGAACGCCACCACGTCCACGAAGCCCGTTACCTCAATCACGCCATCCCGAGCATCACATGACCAGGCACACCCCGGTCACTCAAGAAGAGCCGCACCCCGTGACCGCTTGGGTGCTTGCCGTTTCGCGACCTTCAGTTAGCGCGACGAGCAACGGTCGGGCTGATCCGTCGGCCACGAGCGGCGTGCGCGTTTGTGGCGACGAGGAGGGAACTTATCGTTTCGGACGATAGACCTCTCG
>DATJXI010000133.1:0-4371 GCA_035500275.1 Roseiarcus sp.
ATCGGACCTGAAGCATCTTATGCTGATCGGCGCCTATCGCGACAACGAGGTCAATGTCGCCCATCCGCTTAGACGCAAGCTTGACACCATAAAGTCCGCCGGCGGAAAGGTAGCGGAGATTACGCTTGCGCCACTCGCCCGAGAGCATCTCGGACAGTTGATTGCGGACGCTCTTCGCTGCGGGTCGGAGCGCGCTGGGCCGCTCGCTCAGCTGATCCACAAGAAAACGGATGGCAATCCGTTCTTTGCGATTCAGTTCATGTCTTCACTCGCCGACGAGGGATTGCTCGCCTTCGATCATGATGCTGCGGACTGGTCCTGGGATTTCGGTCGCATTCACGCCAAGGGCTACGCCGACAATGTCGCAGACCTCATGGTTGGCAAGCTCGCCCGCCTGCCGGACAAAGCCCAGATGGCGCTGCAACACTTCGCGTGTCTCGGCAACATCGCCGACGTTACGATGCTCGCGATCGTGCTCGGGACCTCGGAGGATGAGGTCCACGCGGCTCTGTGGGAAGCGGTCCGACTCGAGTTGGTCGAGCGTCTGCCGGGCCTCTACCGGTTCGTCCACGACCGGGTGCAGGAAGCCGCGTACTCTCTGATCCCAG
Source organism: Roseiarcus sp. (assembly GCA_035500275.1). Lineage (GTDB taxonomy): Bacteria > Pseudomonadota > Alphaproteobacteria > Rhizobiales > Beijerinckiaceae > Roseiarcus. The sequence goes on from DATJXI010000133.1 coordinate 609, forward strand.
AGAAGCAGCGCGCCGCGGCCCACCTTAGGATAGGGCGACTTCTCGTCGCTCGGACGCCTCGGGAGAACAGGGAAGAGGCGATCTTCGACATCGTCAATCAGCTCAATCGCGGTGCGGCCTTGATCACCTCGCGGGTGGAGCGCGAGCAGCTGGCCGAGCTCAATCTGCTCGCGGGCAAGCGCGCCAAGGCCTCTAGTGCATACGCCTCGGCGCTGAACTATCTTATCGCTTGTGCGGCGCAGCTGCAGGGAGACGCGTGGGAGCGCCGGCAGGAGTTGATCTTCGAGCTGGAGCTACAGCGGGCCGAATGCGAGTTCTTGGTGGGAGAGTTGTCCGCCGCTGCGGAGCGGCTGGCCACCCTCTCCACTCGGACGGGAACAACCGTCGAAAGAGCGGCCGTAGCGTGCCTGCGCATTGACGTCTGCACAGCGCTCAATCAAAGCGACCGGGCCGTAGTGGTTTGTCTCAATTACCTGCAGCATGTCGGCATTGATTGGTCACCGCATCCGACGAGAGAGGAGGTCGAGGAAGAATACAAGCGCATCTGGCGGCAGCTCGGGGGCCGCTCGATCGAGGAGCTTGCCGATTTGTCTCTAATGACCGACACCGAGTGGCGCGCGACCATGGACGTCCTCACCGGCGCCGCGTCGTCGGCACAGCACACCGATGCCAACTTGTTCTGCCTCATCCCCTGTCGGATGGCGAACCTCAGTCTGGAGCACGGCAACTGCGATGGATCGTGTTTCGCTTACGTCTGGCTCGGCATGATCCTCGGGCCGCACTTCGGCGAGTACGAGGCGGCGTATCGCTTCGGCAAGCTCGCGGTCGACCTGCTGGAGCAGCGGGAGCTGCGTCGTTTCGAGGCCCGCGTATACAATGGCTTTGGAGTCCTCGTCTCATGGACGAAGCACGTCGACACCGGCCGGCGGTTGTTGCGGCGCGCCTTCGATGTGGCCAACAAAATCGGCGACCTCACCTATGCTGGGTTTAGCCGCAACACCTTGATCACGGTCCTCCTTGCTGCGGGTGATCCGCTCAGCGATGTGCAGCGCGAGGCGGAGGCGGGGCTCGACTTCGTGCGCCATGCCCGGTTCGGTCTCGTCGTCGACGTCATCACCACACAGCTCCAGCTGATCCGGACGCTGCGTGGCCTGACGCCGATCTTCGGCTTCTTTGATGACGCGGGATTCGACGAGGAACGGTTCGAGCGGCATCTAGAAGAAGACCCGCGCCTGACGAACGCCGCCTGCTGGTACTGGATCCACAAGCTGCAGGCGCGTGTCCACGCCGAGGACTACGCCGCCGCCATCGCAGCGGCGGCGAACGCCGAACAGCTTCTTTGGGCGTCTCCTTCGTTCCTTGAGCTAGCGGAGTACCATTTCTATGCCGCGCTGGTGCGGGCGGCGCTCTGCGATGCCGTCTCCGCAGCGGAGCGCACCCAGCACCTTGAGGCATTGTCCACCCACCACCGCCAGTTGCAGGAGTGGGCCGCGAACTGCCAGGAGAACTTTGCGGGCTCTGCGGCGCTGGTCGCGGCGGAGATTGCTCGCATAGACAGGCGCGACATTGACGCGATGCGCCTCTATCAATTAGCCATTCGCTCGGCACGCGACAACGGCTTCGTCCACAACGAGGCGATTGCCTACGAGCGCGCTTCCGCCTTCTACCGGGACCGCGGGTTCGACGAGATCGCCGATATCTACTTTCGGAACGCCCGCTTTGGCTATTTCCGTTGGGGCGCCGCTGGGAAGGTACGACAACTCGACGAAAAGTATCCACACCTCAGAGAGGAAGAGGCGAGGCGCGCGCCAGCGAGGACGATAGCAGCGCCTGTCGAATCCCTCGACCTCGCCACCGTGATTAAGGTGTCACAAGCCGTCTCGGGCGAGATCGTCCTCGAAAAGCTCATCGACATCCTCATGCGCACTGCGATCGAGCAGGCGGGCGCCGAGCGCGCCGTTCTGGTCCTCTCGTTCGGGAGCGAGCCGCGGATCGCGGCGGAAGCCGCGACCGGCGATGACGGGGTCGTCGTGCAGTTACGGAACGAGCTCGTGACAGCCGCAGCGCTTCCGGAACCGGTCCTCCACTATGTCTTGCGCACCAACGAGAGCGTCATACTCGACGATGCCGCAGCGCAGTCGGCGTTTGCCGCGGATGCGTACATCCGTGAGCGCCAAGCTCGCTCCATTCTCTGCCTGCCATTGATCAGCGAAGATAGGCCCAATGGCGTGCTCTATCTTGAGAACAACCTGGCACGCGGCGCCTTCGCGCCGGCACGGACCGCAGTACTGAAGCTCCTTGCCTCGCAAGCGGCGACCGCGCTTGAGAACACCTATCTCTACCGCGATCTTGCGGAACGCGAGGCGAAGATCCGCCGTCTTGTCGAAGCCAACATTATCGGCGTCTTCATCGGGGATTTCGACGGTCGGATTGTCGAGGCCAATGACGCGTTTCTCCGAATGGTGGGATACGACCGCGAGGACCTCGCGGCGGGCCGCATCAACTGGACGGATCTGACTCCCCGGGACTGGCGCGAGCGCGACGCTCAGTGGATCGAAGAGCACAAACGGACTGGAGTCCGGCTGCCGATTGAGAAGGAATACTTCCGGAAAGACGGCAGCCGAGTCCCCGTTCTGCTGGGCTCGGCGACCGTCGAAGAAGGGGGAAACCAATCTGTCGCTTTCGTTCTCGACTTGACCGAGCGCAAGCGGGCGGAAGCCGAGGCGCGCGAGAGCGAACGACGTTACCGAGAGACGCAGATGCAGCTGGCGCACGCCAACCGCGTCGCGACGATGGGGCAGCTCACGGCGTCGATCGCCCATGAAGTCAACCAGCCGATCGCCGCGACGGTCGCGAACGCCCAGGCGGCATTGCGCTGGCTCCGTGGCGAGCCGCCGAATCTGGACGAGGTCCAACAAGCGCTTGGCCGCATTGTCAGGGACGGCGTCCGGGCAGGCGCCGTCATCGACAGAATTCGAACTCTGATCAAGAAGGCGCAGCCGGTAGACGAGCGCGTGGAAATCAATGCGGCTATTCGCGAGGTGATAGACCTTACCCGCGGCGAAGCGACGAAGAACGGCGTCAAAGTGCAGACGGACCTGGCCGAGGGGCTACTGCTGGTACGAGGAGACCGGGTTGAACTGCAACAGGTAATCCTCAACCTGATCCTCAACGCGCTCGAGGCGATGAGCGCAATGAGTGAAGGCTCGCGGGAATTATTGATCGGCGCCGGGATAACGGAAGAGGGCGACGTCCTGGCCGCCGTGCGCGATTCGGGCCCCGGATTGACGCCGGCGATTCTGGAGCATCTCTTCGACGCCTTCTACACTACCAAACCAAACGGCTTGGGGCTGGGGCTGTCCATCTGCCGTTCAATCATCGAAGCGCACGGCGGACGGTTGTGGGCAAGCGCTAACGCGCCCCGCGGCGCCGTCTTTCAATTCACGTTGCCCACTCACCCAGACAATACGACGCCTCAGTGAATGTTTGCAAGCATGGCGTCGACGCGACACCATATCGGTTCGCCGGACAAGGCAAAGTAGAACGAGACCGCAGTTGTAACAAGGTAGCGATGAGAGGCATCACCCCCGCCGTGGGGCCCACCTTCTCGGAATACTACCCACAGCGAGATCAGGATTGCCGACGAAGATCAGTTCAGCAGGAGGCTGCGGGTTCATGACTTGGCGGCGAGCATCCGCGGGACGCCCCGGATGTTGGTGGCGAGGATAATCGCCAGCGCTTGTACAAGCAATTGAACCGCCGG
>DATJXI010000134.1:0-2473 GCA_035500275.1 Roseiarcus sp.
CTCGTCGAGATCGATCTCGACGAGACGGAAGGCGCCGCGATCAAAGTCCGTCCTCGCAACGTGGCCGCGACAGTGAACCTTCGCCCATTCGAAGAGATCGGGGTACAAGGCGTTCCCTTGGCCCACGACACAGCGCGGCGCGGGTTGCAGGCGCTCAACGCCGACAACGAGTTAACCCCCTATCTCGTAACCGGGGCAGATTTTCGGGCGGTGGGGTCAGCTTGGTGCGGGGTCGATGAGGCTTGGGAGGGGCGGGAGGGGCGGTCCCGCGATCCCGAGGCGCGCGCCGAGGTAGTGAAAGAACGAGATCTTGAGTTTGGCGCAGGTCTTGGCGAGGCCGAGCATGACGTCGCGGGCGATGCGTCCGTTTTGGCTGACGGTTCCGCCTGAGACCTTCCGCTTGGTGACGCAGACTCGAATGTCGTTTTCGCTGACGTTGGTGTTGAGGGGAATCTCGGGCCGATCGAGGACGCGCAGCAGTTCGTCCTTGTTGGCGTGGAGGCGCTTGAGGAGCCTGTCGAGCGTCGCGTAGCCGGTTCGGCGTTTGAAGATGCGGTCGAAGCGGGCTCGCAGTTCGACGGCGCGCTCGGGGCTGGGGTCGAGCTTGAACGCCTTGAGCTGGCGATAGAACCACCAGATCATCCGTCTTGTGACTTCGACGGCGTTGCGCTGCCGGTCGTTGGCGGGAACGAGCTTGTAGACGAGACGCTCGGCGTGGACCCAACAGAGCGCGTGGTCGCCGACATGGAACTGCCCCGCGTCGTCGGAGAGGATGACGGCGCCGCCGAGCCGATCCTCGGCGGCGATCGCGCCCCACAGCGCGGCTTCGCTGGCCACGCGCACGGGATCTGGGGTCACCCGCAGCACAGTGACGCCGACCGCCGCGAGATGGGCGATCCACTCGGCCTCGGAGCCGAATTCGAGGATGTCGGCGCCGGTGAGCGCGTCGATGACGCCGTGGGCCAGATTGGCCGCGCGCATGTAGGCCGCCGCCGCCGCGTTGATCGCGTAGCGCGCCGCTCCGCCGAGCAGATTGCCCAGGAAGGCGAGGCGCGACTTGCTCGGCCCGGTGCGGAAGACCGTGAACCGGTCGGAGCCGAACTGCGTCGTATAACAGGCCTTGCCGGCGTGGCGCGCCCCCGTGTCGTCGACGCTGACGTAGCCCGAGGCGCGAAGGCCTGCGGTGAAGACGGCCTCCTCCTCGGCGCGGAACAGGTCCAGCTTCGCGGTCAGGAGCCGCACGATCTGGCGCTTCGAGATCGCCACGCCGGCCGCGGTCAGCACGGCCACGATCCGCTCGCAGGTCATCTGGCCCTGAAAATGCAGCGTCAGGACCAAGCGATGCAGGTTCGGGCCGCAGCCGCCCACAACCCCCGCCGGCAGATCGGCGGTCACCGTCCGCCCGTCCGGCGTCGCCCAGCGCTCGCGCCGATAGAGCGTGACCTCGGGCTTGAACGCGATGTCCTGAACGATGATCTCTTCGTAGCCTTTGGAACGCGAGCCCGCCGGCGCCGACGCCCTCAGCGTCACCGTGCGATCGATGCTCAGCTTCGACACTCCGGGGCCGCGACGGCGCGGAGGCGACGCCTCCGGCGCGCTCGGCGTTTCCGGCGCCGGATGATCCGTCGCCGTCTCCATGCCCGACGGCTTCATCGGCGGCCGCGGCGGCAAGCCCTTCAGACGCCGGATCTCGTCCTTCAGTTCCTGGGTCTCGCGCTTGGCCGAAGCCAGCGCCGCGGTCAGCTTCTCGTTCTCCTTCCGAAGCCGCTCGACCTCGCCTACCAGTCGCCGAACCAGCCCAACGAGCTCGGTCGGGCTCAGAGTCTCAAGCGAATCGGTCGGTCCAGACGCCATTTCGAGCTTGAATCATACTTTCAAGCTCTTGACTCCCCCCTCCGCCACAAAATTTGCCCCGTTTACCCAAAATCTGTCGCATCGACGGCGCCGATTGCAGATGCCGCGTGGTCAGCGCGGGTGTGATCGCTCAAGGACAGCGCGCTGGTGAGCCGAGCGGAAAACACCTTTTATTTTTTGTTGTTATGATACAACCTGAAGCAGCGCTCAAGTTGTATATACAACCCAGAGACACCGCTTCGCTCCGCTCGCCCAACAGCGCGACGCGGGTTCAGACAAACAGAAGCAGAGCGCCGGTTTGATCGAAAGTCATTTTGATTCAGAACGCGTAACGCAGGATCGCCGCGAGCCTGCCCCCCAGGAGTTTGACGCTTTTGGAAGTCCGGCGGGTCAATCAACCTGCTGCGAGCGCAAGCAAGATAGTTCCGCACCCTATCACGAGCACAGCCATCCAGTGCCCGACGGTTATCGATTCACTGAAGACGACATGACCTATGACGATGGCCGCGACGTAAGATGACGCCGTGCAAGGGAGGGCGACGGAAAGAGGAATACGACGCAAGGCCGCAGTGTAGAGCAGCGCGGCGAATCCGTACAGCGCCAGTCCACCCAATGTGTG
>DATJXI010000135.1:0-22469 GCA_035500275.1 Roseiarcus sp.
CCGCCTTTGGCGTATTTTGCGTCATATCCGTAGAACGCTTCGGAAACCGGCTGGATCTCGATGACTCCGAACACGCGCTCGCCCATGGCGGCGCAGGTCAATTCCTTGCCGTCCACGAATCGCTCGGCGAGCAGCATGTCCCCGTAGGGCCAGTCCTCCCGCCCGACTTCCTGGGGCGGGTGGGCGCGGTCCTCCGTAACGAATACAACGCCGAACGACGATCCTTCGGCGATCGGCTTCAAGACATAGGGCGGCGCCATCGCGTGCCGTTTGGCGGCCTCATGTCGGTCGATGGTGACGCCTTCCGCAACTGGAACGCCCGCCGCCTTCAGCACGACCTTGGCGAGGTCCTTCTGCATGGCGAGCGCGGAGGCCAGCACGCCCGAATGCGTGTAGGGGATGCGCAGGATCTCGAGCAGCCCCTGGATCGTCCCGTCCTCTCCGAAGCGGCCGTGCAGGCAATTGAAGGCGAGGTCGGGCCTGAGGCGCGTCAGGGTGTCGGCGATCGAGCGGTCGACGTCGACGCGGGTGACGCGATAGCCCATCGCCTCGAGCGCGTCGGCGCAGCCGCGGCCGGAATTGAGCGACACCGGCCTCTCCGCCGACCAGCCGCCCATGAGAACCGCGACATGCTTCATCGACCGCAAGAATTCCCGGAAAAAGGCGACAATCGGCAGCGTTAAGCCATGATTAAGCGCCGGGCCTTAACGACGCGTTAACCCATGCGTTCATCGGGAGTATTTCAGATGGGCGAAAGCGAATCGGGATGGGGCTGTCACGCCTTCGAAACGCCGATGCGCTTGATCTCCCACTCGAGCATGACGCCGCTCGTCTCGAACACGCGCCGGCGCACCTCCTCGCCGAGCGCTTCGAGGTCGGCGGCGGTCGCATGGCCGCGGTTTATGAGGAAGTTGCAGTGCATCGTCGAGACCTCAGCGTCCCCGACGACAAGGCCGCGACAGCCGGCCTTGTCGATGAGCCGCCAGGCCTTTTCGCCCGGCGGGTTCTTGAAGGTCGAGCCGCCCGTCTTCTCGCGGATCGGCTGCGAGGCCTCGCGCGCCTGAGTGATGCGCTCCATCTCGGCCATGATTGCGGCCGGATCGCCCGGCCGGCCCTGAAATACGGCGCGGGTGAAAATCACGTCGTCCGGCGCCGAGCAATGGCGATAGGAAAAGCCCATCTCCGCCTTCGAGAATCTGCGCCTCCCGCCGGACCTGATGACGCCGCGCGCCTCGACGAGCACGTCCTTGATCTCGCCGCCGTGCGCGCCGGCGTTCATGCGTAAGCCCCCGCCGATCGCGCCCGGCACGCCGCGAAGGAAAGCGAGGCCGTCGACGCCGACCGCAGCGGTCGCCTTGGCGACGAACTGATCGGGCGCGGCGGCGCCCGCTTCGACGCGGCAATCCTCCCCGACTTCGATGGCGTTGAACGCGCGTCCTCCCAAGCGAACAACCACGCCTTCGATCCCCCCGTCGCGCACGATGACGTTCGAGCCGAGGCCGAGCGCCGTCACGCGGATATCCATCGGCAGCGCGCTCAAAAGATAAGCGAGATCGTCCTCGTCGGCGGGAGAGAAGAGGACCTGCGCCGGCCCGCCGACGCGGAACCAGGTCGCATCGGCGATCGGCGCGTTGGCGGCGACGCGCCCGCGCACATCCGGCGCGAGCCGCCGGATGTCGCCGACGATATCCGGAAAGCTCATTGCGCCATTGTCTTGTCGAGCGCGGCGAGTTCGTCGGGGAGCGCGTAGGCCCATTGGGTGATCGTGCCCGCGCCGAGACACACGACATAGTCGCCGGGCGCGGCGAGCGAGCGCACCATCGGCGCGAGCTTCTCGGGCGCGGGCAGCGCGAGCGCGTGCCGATGGCCGTGCGCAGCAATGGCGGAGACGAGCGCGTTCTTGTCGGCGCCCTCGATCGGCGCCTCGCCGGCCGGATAGACGTCGGCGACGATGACACTGTCGGCGTCGTTGAAGCAGGTGGCGAAGGCGTCGAACAGGGACGCCAAACGCGTATAGCGGTGCGGCTGCACGACCGTGATCACCTTGCCGCTCGTCGCCGCGCGCGCCGCGCGCAAGACGGCCGCGATCTCGACCGGATGGTGGCCGTAGTCGTCGATGATGGCGACGTCGTTCCATGTCCCCGTGCGGGTGAAGCGCCGCCTCACGCCGCCGAAGCCCTGAATTGCCTTGCGGATGACTTCGACCGGCGCGCCGAGCTCATGCGCAACGGCAATCGCCGCCGTGGCGTTGAGCGCATTGTGCGCGCCCGGCATCGGCAACGCGAGCTCGTCGATGTAGGTCGCCCGGCCGGTCAGGCGCTCGCGGATCAGCACCGAGAAGCGCGTGACGCCGCCCTTGAGGTCGACGTCGAGGAGGCGGATGTCCGACTGCGGGTTCTCGCCGTAGGTCAGGACGCGCCGGTCCTCGATGCGCCCGACCAGCTCCTGCACCGTCGGATGATCGAGGCACATGACGGCGAAACCGTAGAACGGCAGGTTGGCGATGAGCGATAAAAACGCGTCCTTGATCGCGTCGAACGTCCCGAAATGATCGAGGTGCTCGGGGTCGACGTTGGTGACGATGGCGATGTCTGCGGGCAGCTTCAGAAACGTGCCGTCGCTCTCGTCGGCCTCGACCACCATCCACTCGCCGGCGCCGAGGCGCGCATTGGTGCCGTAGGCGTTGATGATGCCGCCGTTGATGACGGTGGGGTCGAGGCCGGCGGCGTCGAGCAGCGTCGCCACGAGCGAGGTCGTCGTTGTCTTGCCGTGCGTGCCGGCGATGGCGACGCATTTCTTGAGCCGCATGAGCTCAGCCAGCATCTCGGCGCGGCGGACGACGGGAATGCGGCGGGCGCGCGCCGCGACGAGCTCCGGATTGTCGCGCTTGATGGCGGACGAGACGACGACGACCGCCGCGGCGCCCAAGTTCTTCGCGTCATGGCCGACGAACACGGTCGCGCCGAGCCCGCGCAGGCGCTTGACGTTGGCGTTGTCGCTGGCGTCCGAGCCCTGCACGGCATGGCCGAGGTTGATGAGCACTTCGGCGATGCCCGACATGCCGATGCCGCCGATGCCGACGAAGTGGATGGGGCCGATTTCATTCGGCATTTTCATGTCAAATTGTCTCCGCGCGGGCCTCAGGGATCGGCCCGGACCGATGCGGCGGAGGGAATAAGGCAGTTTGTGTATTTTGCGAAATCGGGGATCAGGCCGGGCCAGCCGCCGGCTCCTGCCCTGCCTATCGCTAATTACTGCCTGATAAAGGACATCAGGCAGCTCCGAAAGCCACCGCCGTTGGAGGGATCGCCAGCGAGATGGGCCGCCTCATCTCTCGCTATCACTAATCCTATGCAATGGTATTTTTGCTTCATACAAGAGAACGGGAATAATCCAGACGCGGTCTCTATGCATTTTTATTAGCTCGTCAGTTACAAGAAGCAATTCTTCGTGCACATACGCCTTCCGACGTTCTTCCAATTCCCTGGAAAAACAAGCGATGAAAAATGCTCCACCTCGAATGCCATTCTTAATGGCGTCTTGCCACCGTTCACCCGGGGCAATTTCCTTCCGGTCAAGCCAGACACTCGCCTGACGCCGGCGGCTGCATACGCCGCGCGATCGTCATGTTCTTGGATTGTGCGAGATCGCCTTGGCGCGGTCAAAGGCGGCGACCCGCTCACCTCACCGAGCGCTCGATCGCGGCCTCGGCCTCCGCGATGGTCTCGGGCCTGCCGACATGCACCCAGAGGCCGTCGAGGCGCACGCCAAAGAGCCTGCCCTTCGCCGCCGCGGCGTGAAAGAAGGGCGCGAGGCGAAAGACGTCGGCCGTCTCGTTGGCGAAGAGCTCCGGCTTGATGACGCCCACGCCGGCATAGACGAAGGGCGCGATACGTCGCGCGTCGCGCGCTTCGAGGCGTCCCTCCTTCGTCATGGTGAAGTCGCCCGGCCAATCTACGCCGACCGCGCCGGCCGTCGCCGCCACGAGCAGGATGACGTCCATTGATTCGGGGTCGAAGGCGTCGGCGAGGCGCGCGACGTTGGAGCGTGGACCTTCGATCCAGAACGCGTCGGTGTTGCAGATGAGGAACGGGTCGGGGCCGATCAGCGGCAGCGCGCGCTTGATCGCCCCGCCCTGATCAAGGAGCTTCGCGCGCTCGTCCAAGACGAGGATCTTGGGCGACCTCCGTCGCTTAAGATGCGCCTCGATCTGATCAGCGAGCCAGTGGACGTTGACGATCGCGCGCTCGACGCCGCTCTCGGCCAGCCGATCGAGGCAATGGTCGATGAGCGCCCGGCCTCCGACCTTGACGAGCGGCTTCGGCAGCGTGTCGGAGATCGGGCGCATGCGGACGCCGAGGCCGGCGGCGAACACCATCGCCGTCTCTGGAACGCCCACGCTCATGGGGCCTCTTGCTCCGCTCCCTCGGGCGGCGGCGGGGGCCGGAGCGCCCGAGGCAGGTGGTTCTGGAACCAGACCGCAAGCGGACCCAGCGACGGATGGGCGAGGTTCTTGGCGAGCGCGCGCTCCACCCGCGGCAGATGCCTGAGGTACTGCGGCTTGCCGTCCCGCTTGTCGAGCCGCGCGAAGAGACCCAGGATTTTCGTCGCGCGCTGCGCGCCCATCGCCGCATAGGCCGTGGCGAAACGCTCGGCGTCGAAGTCGGGATCGTCGCCGACGCGACGCCGCACGTAGAGCGCCGCGAGCCGCATTTCGAACTCCTCGGGCACGTCGACGCGCGCGTCCTGCAAGAGCGACGCCAGATCGTAAGCGGGCGGCCCGATCACCGCGTCCTGAAAGTCGATGAGCCCGATGCGCGCGAAACCCTCCCGGTCGGCGAGCCAGTGCAGGTTGGGCGAATGGTAGTCGCGCAGCGTCCAGGTCGTCCGCGCGGCGAGGATCGGCGCCAGTATCTCCCGCCAGATCGCGAGGAACTGCATGCGGGCGCCCGAGGGAACAGTCACCTTCGCGACCGACGGCGCGTACCACTCGAGCGCAAGCTCGACTTCGACCAGCATCGCCTCGACGTCGTAGACGGGGATGCGATAGCTTTCCTCGCCAACCGGCAGCGTCTCCGGCAGATCGCGATTGTGCAAGTCGACGAGCAGCGCGACCGCCTCGGCGTAACGCGACCCGACCGGCGCGCCCTCTTCCACAACCGTCGCCGAGCCGAAATCCTCGATAAGGGCCAGCCCCTCCTCGATGGCGTAAGCGATGAGGTTCGGGGCCGAATAGCCGAAGCGCCGCAGGCCCGCGTCCATCGCGATGAAGGCGCGGATGTCGGGGGAAAGCTTGGCGATTGCCGCGTAAGGCTTGCCGTAGCGGAGGATCGGGCCGTCCGGCCGCGGCGGCGAGATCATCTGAATCGCGGTCGAGCCGTCGGGCTTCGTCAGGCGCTCGTAGGCGCGGACGGATGCGTCGCCCAGCAGGAACTCGCGGCGCGCGTCGCTCCACCCCGCGCGTTTCAGAAGCGCCCCGACTCCGAGCGCGCGCGCGAGCCTGCGGGCGACCGAACCGAAGCCGCGTATCTCGAGCAGACGAAAATCCGGGCCAAGTGCGAAGTCGAAACGAATCGCGACCTCGAGCCGGCTCGCCGGGAGCGCCTCCGGTATCCGCTCCGGCCATTCGACGATCGCAATGGCGTCGGCGATCGCCTCCTCCCAGCCAAGATTGCCAAGCTCCGCCGCGCTTCTGAGTCGATAGAAATCGGCGTGCACGACCGGGCCTTTCGCTCCCTCGTAGACCTGCATGAGCGTGAAGGTCGGGCTCGGCGCCTCGAGCTCCGGCGAATCGACAAGGGCGCGGATGAGCCCGCGCGCGAACGTCGTCTTCCCCGCGCCGAGGTCTCCGGTCAGCGCGACGAAATCGCCGCTCTCAAGCCAGGCCGCCTGTTCGGCGGCGATGGCGAGCGTCTCTGCTTCGTCCGCCGCCTCGATGCGCCAGACCCTTGGCTCTCTCGGTTCGACGCGACGCTCGATCATTTCCTGCGAGCGGGCCTGGGCTCAAGGCGCGTGAGGACGGCGTCGGCGTCGTTGGCGGGACGTGTGGCGGAGGTCGGGTCGATCGGAAAGATGCAGGTCACGGTGGTGCCCTCGTTGGGGGCCGTATCGATGAGCACGCGGCCGCGGTGCAACTCCACCAGCGCCTTGACAATCGAGAGGCCGAGCCCAGGTCCGCGGTGGCGTGAGCCGTTTGGATAAGTCTCGAAGCGCTGGAACACGCGGTCAATCATCTCGGGGGGAATGCCGCGTCCGCGGTCGCTGACTTTGAACACGATTTCCGAACCGCGCCGCATGGCCGCGAGCGTCACCGTCTGGCCCGGCTCCGAATAGTTGATCGCATTGGAGAGCAAGTTGAACAGGACCTGGCGGACGCGCCTCCCGTCGGCGCGGAACGAACCGACGCCGTCGGTCATGACGATGCGCATCTCGATGACAGCCTCGTCCAGGCGGTCCTGCACGCCGGCGGCGGCCGCCCGCATCGCCTCCGCGACATCCACGTTTTCGATCCGCAACTCAAGCGCTCCCGCGTCGATCGAAGCCAAGTCGAGAATGTCGTCAATGATGGCGAGTAGCGCGTGCGAGGAATTGGTGATGAAGCCCGCGTATTCAAGTTGCTTCGGATTGAGGGGCCCGACGCCGCCTGCGGCCAGGAGCTGTGTGAAGCCGATGATGTTCGTGAGAGGCGTCCGGAGTTCGTAAGAGACGTGGTTTACAAAGTCGTTGCGAAGCTTCTCCGCCGCCATGAGCGCCTGGTTGCGTTCAGTGAGCGCGCGCTCGATATTGGCCCCGGCGGTGACGTCAAGCGAGGTCAGCAGCGTCGCTCCGTCCGGCAGCGGCAACGCGGCGCAGTCGAGGGTCATCCCGTCGGTGCGCGAGATTCGGACCGACTTCCCCTCGCGCCGCTCTGACAAGCCCACGACCATCGCCCGCAGCGCGTCCCACTGCGCGGGGTCCTGGCTAAGCGACCGGCAGGCGTCCGCGATCTTGTCGATATGCGGGCGGTCGCGCAGCTTCGTCGGATCGATTCGCCACATCTCGCAGAAGACCGGATTGAAGAGCTTCATGCGCCCGTCGGCGCCGAACACAGCCACCCCCTCCTTAAGCGCGTCGAGCGTCTCGCCCTGTACGTGGGTAAGAGCGCTAACCTGCGAGGCGAGCGCATAGCTCTGAGTCGCGTCATCGTAGAGGTAAGTGACGCCTCCTTTCGGATTGGGGCTCGTGACGACGCGCACAGCGCGCCCGTCCGGCAGGTGCCAGACCGTCTCGCTCGGCTCGAGCGCCTGATAGGCCTTGAGTTGCTGCGCTTTCCACTCGCGGAAATTCACCTGCTCAGGCAGCTGGCGTTGGGCGCGCAGCCGGTCGAGAACTTCCCCGTCGCTGGGACGCTGGTCGAGAAACACAGGGTCGAGGGAGAAGGTCTGGCGGTAGGCGGCGTTGTAGAAGCTTAGCCGCTTCGACTTGTCAAAGATTGCGACAGCAGTGGAGAGCCGATCCATCAGTCGCGAGAGGTCCTCTTCGTTCCGCTCCATTTCCCCGCGCAACGCCGTGGCCTCCGAGACGTCTCTCGCCAGCCCGGTTGACCCTCGGGGCGTGCAAATCTCCGCTGCTTCGAACGTCCGCCGCTCTCCACCGACGACGGCGGTCGCCCGGTTCTTCCAAACGCCGTAGTCCTTGACGGCCTTGGCAGCCTCTTTGCGGGTGAGGGGCTCGAACAATTCGAGCTGCCCCTCGACCGGCGCGGCTTCATCAGGCGCGCCGACCCGGCGCGCATAAGCGGGATTGCACCACGCAAGGCGACCATCTTCGTCGCGGATCCAAGCCGGCAGGTCCGCGGCGTCAAGCGCCATTCGCAACGCTTTCAGGGCGTCGTCGATCTCCGCAAAATCCTTACGCAGCTCCGCCAGCCGCAGCCGATCGCCGGAAACGTCCCGAATTCGCACAATTGCGCTGCCTGAGACTGGACCCCCGTCGATTTCAAGGTGGGCGCCCCGGCGGTCGGACAGCGGAAGGGAGAAAGCTTCCCCGCGTTCAAGCAGGCGTTTCGTCGCCTCTTCCAACCTGCGGGCCGGTCCGGCCTCAAGCCACGTTTCGAAGGCGAGAACACGCTTGCCGGGCGCGACGTCGCCTACGAGGCCGAAGTCGCCCTCAATCGCCGGCGGCGCGTCCGGACGGTCCCAAGACACGACGATCTGGGGCTCGCTGCGCAGCATCGCAACGGCGCGATCGAGACTCGCGCTCTTTCGCTCGATCTCCAGCTCGAGCTCGCTCACGCGCCTTATCCACTTGCGCCGGTTGACCCGATGCAGAATGGCCGCCGCCGTCAAGAGCGCGAGAAGGAGGGCTGCGAGCGCGATAGCGGTGGTTTCACCCAGAGCCCCGCCCAGCGCATTTGCCCGGGTGTCTTCAAGAAGCTTCAGAGGATCGGCTAAGGCGCTTCCCGCGGTCGCCAGCAGAGCCAGCGCCACCCCCGTCGGACAGACTCGCGTTCGCCCCCCGAGCCGGGCAAACCCTCCCGCGCTGAAGCCCCGCAATGAAATCAGCCTCCTCGAGAGCCCGGCCGCCCAGGCTTCCGACTCAGACGCCACCGCTTCGGATCTCGCCGCCAGGGAAGTCCGAATCAGCGTGTTCATAGGCTTACGAAAACTTTGCCTGAAAGTCGCTAACCCTGATCTTTCTCGGCGCGACCGTTTGCGGATCGGCTGCGCGCTCCACAATATCTTGTGGTCTCGAGCTCAGGAGCGACCAATGGCGCGCTGGCCCGCTGGCTTGTCTAGCGCACTAGTCCCACGATGTCCTTGATTGCATCCATGTTCGGCCGCGCGATGACGCGCGCCTTCTCTGCGCCCTCCGCCAAAATCGAATCCACATATCCGGGCTCGGCGCGCAGCCGCAGGATTTCGGCGCGGATCGGCGCGAGTCTTTCGATCGTGAGTTCGGCCAGCGCGTTCTTGAACGCCGAGAACTGGCTGCCCCCGAAACGACCGAGGACGTCGGTCTTGGCGATATCGGCAAGGGCCGCGTAGATGCCGACGAGATTGTCGGCCTCGGGGCGGCCGGCGAGGCCGCCGAGCTCGCTCGGCAAGGGTTCCGGATCGGTCTTGGCTTTGCGGATCTTCTGAGCGATCGTGTCCTTGTCGTCCGTAAGCGCGATGTGGGCGTATTCGGACGAGTCGGATTTCGACATCTTCTTTGTGCCGTCGCGCAGGCTCATCACCCGCGTCGCCGGGCCCTGGATCAGCGGCTCGGGCAGCGGAAAAAATGCGTCGCCATGCCCGTGCGCGGCGATGGACTCGGCGAAGTCTTTGTTGAATTTCTGCGCGATGTCGCGGGTCAGCTCCAGGTGCTGCTTCTGGTCCCCCCCGACCGGAACTTGCGTCGCGCGATAGAGCAGAATGTCGGCGGCCATCAGGACGGGATAGTTGTAGAGGCCGATGGATGCGTTCTCGCGGTCCTTGCCGGCCTTCTCCTTGAACTGGGTCATGCGGTTGAGCCAGCCCAGACGCGCGACGCAGTCGAAGATCCATGCGAGCTCCGCATGCTCGGCGACCCGGCTCTGGTTGAAGAGGATGTTGAGGTTCGGGTCGAGGCCGCAAGCGATGAAAGCCGCGGTCACCTCGCGCGTCGTGCGAACAAGCGCCTCGGGCTCGTGCGGCAATGTCATCGCGTGCAGATCGACCACGCAATAGAGGCAAGGCCGCGTCTGCTGAAGCTCGACGAATCGCTTGATCGCGCCGAGATAGTTTCCAAGGTGCAAAGCGCCGGTCGGCTGCACGCCGGAAAAAACGCGCTCGGGAAAGGTCGCCATAATCCCCTGGTGCCCAGACAAAAGTCGCGCGGCCTTATCAAAGGGGGGCGCATTGGCGCAAGGGCGGCGCAGACTACGGCGCGGTCTCCGACTCGCCTATGGCGAGATCGACCATCAGCTCGCCGGCCAATCGCTCGAGCGTCTTGCGCAAATCCTCGAGCGCAAGGTCGACGGGCGCGCGAAGGCGGGCCTCGGCGCGAAACATCTCAGCGCCGGTGAACGCCGCTCTTTCGATACCGCTGCTGAACTCCTCAATGTTGACGCCAAGGCCTTTAAGCGCTTGCGTGAGATCGCGAACGATACCGGGCCTCTCATGGCCGAGGACGTTAAGCGCTAAGACTCGGGCATTGTCCTCGACCGGGCTTGCAGCGCCGCGCTCCACCGCGACCCGCAACCCATTGGCCTCAAGGGCGAGGAGCGACGACTCGAGGTCGGTGACGTTCGCCTCGGGGACGTCGACGCGGAGAATCCCCGCGAACTTGCCGGCGAGTTGCGCCGACCTGCTTTCGAGCCAGCTCGCGCCAGAGGCGGCGATCCTCTCGGAAATCGCGTTGACGAGCCCCGGCCTGTCATCCCCGACGAAGGTTATGACAAGCGGGGTCATGGCGGCTCCTGCGGCGGCGGGGAGTTCATCCTAGCGGCATTCGCCTTGAGGGTCGCGTCAAAAACCGGCGTCAGAAACATTGTCGCCCCCTTGCGGTTGATTGATGTGCCTGTGTCAACCGCCCTTCGTGAAACCTCTCAATTCCCTGGCTCCACTTACCCCGGTGCGGCCAAGCGATCCTGGGCGCTCGCGACCGACGGCGGGATGGGGCGGCGGGAGAGCGCAGCGCTCCACAACCTGCGCGGCCTCGCAGCGGCTGTTTTCAACGTCCCCGAGAAAACGAACTTCTCCTGCCCGCCCCCCTCCGCGATCGCCACCGCGTGCTTCTTCTTGGCGACGTCAAAAGCGCAAAGGCTTCGCTATACTTTCCCATGGTCCGCCGCCCGTGCATGAGGCTCGGCTCGGCCTGCCCGAGCAAACCTCGTTCTCTACCTGCACGAAAGGGCGGGCCATCGGTCTCAGCCCGCGAACATGACGTCTAGCGGGTTCCGCCTTTCGTCCTTTCGAGGCACCTCCCAATGCCTGGCAGGCATTCCCCGTCGTCGATTCCCATCGGTGGGTTCGGCTTCGACATTTTCCGCGCCTGGCGGGACGTCTTTCCGATGACCTTGATGTTCTTCCTCTCCGGGGTCTTCGCGGGCCGAGCCTCGACCGATGGGGAACCGGTAAGCTGGCGATTCATGCGGCTCGTCGTTCCGTTTCATTTCGGCGTCGACTCCTTGGTGGTGCCAACCGCGCTCTATCCCGCGTATTTTGGGACGGGCGTAAACCCCGCGCCTTATGGGATACGTGAACGCCTATCTCCGCCGGCCCTTCTCGCCGCACGGGCCCCTTTGGTTCCTGTGGATCCTGCTCGCACTCACGCTGGTTGCGGCGGGCTTGCATCGTTTTGCGCCGAAGGGGTGCGAATTCTTTTGGGCAAGGTCTCCGCGTTTTTTTACCGAGGCCGAAGATCGTGTTTGCCGCCTGGGCGCTCGTTGCCGCCCTGCCCTACGCGCCGCGCGCGCTCTGGTTGGGCGTCGCACCCGCTGGAGACGCGACGAGAGCAAGCATCGGCAAAGTTGCTCTGAGCGGCGCTTTCGTGGTCGCCCCCTTGGACTGCCCTTGGAGGAGCGACCCGCTCTCTCGCCAATGGGTCCAAAGCGGGCCTAAGATGGCGCGCGTAAGCGCCCTCTTCGGGAGTTCTTGAAGGCTTACACGACGTGGCTTTCCAACACGCGGGCAAGCCGCCGACAAGCGCTTCCGGTTGAACTGCAGGCATTCGAGGAAGGCGTTCGTGTCGTTCGGGTCTTTCACCTTGTAACAGAAACGCCGCACGTCCGCGGCGTCCACGACCGATTCGAAAACGCGCCTTGTCCTCGGCAAGCTCCTCCTCAGTTCGCCGGTCGCCGCGCCGGCGACCTCGGGCGTCGGCGCCTTGACGACGACGTCAAGAAGCCCATACCGCTGGAACGCCTTCTCGAACGCGAGCTTCTCCCGGGGCCGTTCGACATTCGCCGGCGGAAGCGCGATGATGTCCGAATTCAAGCGGAAGCGGCTCGCTGCGTAGAGTGCTCTGACGACGCCGATCGGCGCGACGGCGAGCCGAGCGTGGGCGACGCAAGAACCGATGATCGAAACGACGATGCGCGCAAGCATGAGCGCATGAAGTCGGTCGCGCTATTGCTTGTCGCGCGGCCGACGGAAGCTGATGCTTTCGATTTAGGACGACGCCGAAGTCGCCTTCCTCTCGGAAGATGCGGCGGAGAGAGGCCTGTCCTTTCTGTGGATTCGCTCCATCATCTCCTCAACATAGCCTGAAAAAACAAACTCGGCCGGCCGCTGCCTGTCGAGCGCTATCTCAGGCGCAATAGGGCCGTCCGTCCGAACGCCACGGACCGCCGTCCACAACGCCGAAAGCGGACGTCGCATAGCCACGTCCGCGGCGGTCGGCTCGTAGCCGCAATGCGCCATGCAGTTCGCGCATTTCTCGTAGCGGCCCGTGCCGTAGCTGTCCCAGTCCGTCGTCTCCATAAGCTCCTTGAACGTCTTCGCATAGCCCTCGCCGAGCAGGTAGCAGGGCCTTTGCCAGCCGAAGACGTTGCGGGTCGGCATTCCCCAGGGCGTGCAGCGGAAGTCGCGATTGCCGGCGAGGAAGTCGAGGAACAGCCCCGAATGCATGAAGCGCCATTTCTTGCCCTTGCCGAGAGCGAAGACCTCGCGAAAGAGCTCCTTCGTCTTGCGCCGCGCGAGGAAATGCGCCTGGTCGGGAGCGCGTTCGTAGGCGTAGCCGGGCGAGATCGAGACGCCGACGCCGAGCTCCGCTGTCAAATCGAGAAAGGCCGCGATCTCGGGCGCGGTGTGGCCGTCGAAGATGGTTGCGTTGACGTTGACGGCGAAACCCTTCGCCTTGGCCTTGCGGATGGCGGAGAGAGCGATGTCGAACACCCCTTCCTCGCATACCGACTGGTCGTGACGCTCACGCAGCCCATCGAGGTGGACGGACAAGAAGAGATAAGGCGAGGGCTCGAAGAGATGCAGCTTCTTTTCGAGAAGCAAGGCGTTGGTGCACAGAGAGACAAACTTCTTGCGCGCCACGATGCCCTTGACGATTTCCCCGATCTCGCGGTGGATGAGCGGTTCGCCGCCGGGAATAGCGACGAGCGGGGCGCCGCACTCGTCAACGGCGTCGAGGCATTCCTGCACAGAGAGGCGCTTGTTGAGGATCGGGTCCGGGTAGTCGATCTTGCCGCAGCCGGCGCACGCCAGATTGCAGCGAAAAAGCGGCTCCAGCATCAGAACCAACGGATAGCGCTCGCGCCTCGCAAGCTTCTGCTTCAGGAGATAGGCCGCGATCTTCGCTTCTCTGAAAAAAATCATACCCAAATTCCGTTTCAGAGAGCGGTACCGACGGTTCATGCGCGCGCCAGGTCCATCGGAAGCTTGAACTCGATCACTTCCTTGCGATCGTTCAGCGCTGAGATCTTGTCCGGACGAAGGCTGACGAGAAAGCGGACAACCTCCGACACAACCTCCTCCGCGCGCCATTGAGGCCGGAACGACGATTGCGGATTCCTGCATCGCGATGTGGCCCGCCGCATCTTTACATTCCGAGCCGCACAGCTCGGCTGTTGCCGCGCTTCAGATTTCTGAATCGCGCCAAGGCCCAGAGCGGGAAGATTTTGGAATAGCCGTGGTAGCGGAGGTAGAAGACCCGGGGAAAGCCTGTCGCGGTGTGATAAGGTTCTGCCCAGAAGCCGTCGTTTCCTTGAGTCTCCGCGAGGAACGCCACGCCGCGTGCGACCTCCGGCCGGTCCGCTTCGCCCGCCGCCATGAGCGCAAGCAGCGCCCACGCCGTCTGCGACGCACTGCTTGGCGCCCGCTCGAACCCCTTGTAGTCGAGGCGATAGCTGTCGGCGCTCTCGCCCCAGCCGCCATCCTCGTTTTGCGCCGCAATGAGCCAATCGACCGCCTTGCGTACGGGCGCCGACTGCGGATCGACGTCTGCGGCAGCCAGCGCCGAGAGTGCCGACCAGGTCCCGTAGATGTAGTTCATGCCCCACCGGCCGAACCAGCTCCCGTCCTTCTCCTGCTTCGCAAGCAAAGCATTGAGGCCGCGCTCGAAGACGGAGCCTTTGCCGCGCGGGGCGTCGAGCTGCGCCAGCAGCGAGACGCAGCGGGCGCTGACGTCGGCGGTCGGCGGGTCGAGCAGCGCGCCATGGTCGGCGAAGGGGATGTTGTTGAGGTAGTGGTGGCAATTGTCAGCGTCGAAAGCCGCCCAGTCGCTGTCGCGGCTCTGCAGGCCCTCAATCCACTCGCGGCCGCGGCCGATCGCCTCGCCATAGAGGCGTCCGCCGTCCAGCGCGTCACGGTCGGCCCGGTCCATCGCCATGACCACAACGGCGGTGTCGTCGAGGTCGGGGTAGTGCGGATTGGCGTATTGAAAGGCCCACCCGCCCGGCCTGACGTTCGGTCGCTGCGCGATCCAGTCGCCCTCGCGATGCAGGACCTGGAGGGGTTTGAGCCAAGCCAGCCCCCCGCACGCGCTACGCTTGTCTTCCTCGGCCCCCGACTCGAACAGCGCATGCGAGGCGAGCGCCGTGTCCCACACCGGCGACAGGCACGGCTGGCAATAGGCCTCGTCGTCGCGGATCACGAGCAGCTTGTCGATCGCTTGGCGCGCCTGCAAGACGAATGGATAGTCGCGCGGGTAGCCGAGGGCGTCGTACATCAGCACGGCGTTGGCCATCGCAGGATAAATGGCGCCGAGGCCGTCGTCGCCGTTGAGGCGCTCGGTGACGAAGGCTCTCGCGGCATCGATGGCGCGCCTTCGCGTGAATGCCGGGAAAAACGGCTCGGCGAGCTTCAGCGCGCGGTCGATCGCGCCGAACCCCCTCGCCCAGGCCGGGCTCTGATGCTCGCCCGTCGGCCATTTGCGCACGCTCTCCGGCGGCGTGGCGAAGAGCTCGGCTACTCCAACGCCCCGCGGGTTCGCGGGGCTCGGCTTGAGCGCTTGAAGAACGAGGAGCGGCACGAGCACAGTGCGCGCCCAGTAAGAAATCTTGTCGAGGTGGAACGGGAACCAGCGGGGCAAGAGCATGATCTCGACCGGCATGGTCGGCACGCCGCTCCACGGGATTTCGTCGTAGAGCGCAAGCAGAAAACGCGTGAAGACGTTGCTCTTCGCCGCGCCTCCGCGCCCAAGAACGATCTCCCTCGCCCGCGCCATATGCAGCGCGTTTGGGTCGTCGCCGATCATCTTGAGAGCGAAATAGGCCTTGACGGTGGCGCTCATGTCAAACGGGCCGGCGTGGAAGAGCGGCCAGCCGCCGTCCGCATTCTGAATGCGGCGGAGATAGGCGGCGATTTTCCTCTCGAGCTTGAGGTCCGGCTCCTCGCCGCGGAAGTGGCGCAAGAGCACGTACTCGGCCGGAATGGTCGCGTCGGCTTCGAGTTCGAAGCGCCAGTGGCCGTCATCGCGCTGCTCGGCCCGGAGCGCCGACGCGGCGCGCCGGATGTGTGGGTCGAGCGCGTCAAGCGAAAGATCGTTCCTGGCGACGCTCGCATGGATCGTCATCGCAGCGCTCCCATGGCATGAAGCTTCGGCGCGGATGCGCTTTTCATGACGACGGACGTGGCCTCGTTGGCGGACCGCACCGCCCCCTCGATCGTCGCCGGCAGGCCGGTTCGGATCCAGTCGCCCGCAAGCGCGAGGTTCGCCCATTGCGTCCGCGAGCCCGGACGCTTGGCGTTCTGATCCGGCGTCGCGGCGAAGGTTGCCCGCTTCTCCTTCACAATGCGCACTTGCGGAAGCTCAGGCGGAAGGGCCGTCAGCGCTGCGACTTCGCGCCAAATCTCAAACGCAAGCTCTTCGCGCGGGCGGTCGATGAGTTCATCGCCCGCGCTAATCGTCACCGAGAGCCGGTCCGGGAAGGCAAAGAGCCACTGCGTGAGCCCGTTGACGACGCCAAGGACAGGAGGCTGTCCCGCCGGCGGGGCGACGCGGAAATGCGCGTTGACGATCGCCCGGAATTCTTCCGGCGTCTCGAGGTGAGGAACGAGTTGCCGTGCTGTCCACGGCGGGACCGCAAGAATAACGGTGTCTTCCCGCTCGAGCGGCGCGCCGCCGGACTCGAACTCCAAGAGCTCTGCGCGTTCCGCCCCGAGCCGGATGCTGCGCAGCGGATCGCCGAAGACCACCTTTCCGCCCCGCGCCTCGATGAAGGCGAGCGCGGGGTCGACGAACGTCCGCGACAGACCGCGTGAGGCGACCAGCGGCCGGCACGCCTTCCCGCCCGCCGCAAGGGTTTCGCGGATGACGGCCGCCGCAAGCGCCGCCGCGCCCTCGTTGGGCTCGATGTTGAGGGCGGCGAGCAGAACCGGGCGCCACAGTCGCTCATAGAGCGGGCCGGCGCAGGTCATCGCTTGCGCCAGCGTCGCGTTCGCCGGCGCCCGGAGAATATGGATGGCGGCCAAATGTTCACGGAGCGTCGTGCCTGGCGCCCGGCGATTGCGGTCCAATAGCCACCACGGCGCCCATCCGTCGTTCGGGCGCAATCGCCAGCGCTCGCCACTCTTGAGGTCAGCGAAGTCGAAGACCGCTGTGCTTGGGCCGGACAGGAGATCGAGCGATCCGATGCGCCCGAGATAGCCGAGGGTGGCGCAATTGCCCGAGAGGAGCAGATGATTGCCGTTGTCGATCTCGAGGCCGAGCGCCTTGTCGTGGAACGACCGGCAGCGTCCGCCGGCGGCGCTGGTCGCCTCGTGCACGATCGTTCTGACGCCGGACTCGGCGAGCCGGACCGCCGCTGCGAGGCCCGCGATTCCGGCGCCGATGACGTGGACGGTTCCGCCGCTCATAGGACGCCGTAGCACAGCAGCGCGCCGAGGATTCTCAGCCGGCTCGGCCTCACGTGGCCGCGCGGCGGCGCGAAGCCTTGGGCCACCATATTGTCGAGCAGCGACCGGTAGGCCGCCGCCATCAGCCGCGGGGCCCGCACGGCGGCGCGCGGCGAGGCTGTCATGATCGGCTGGGCCGCCTCGAAATGGGCCTTCGCCCGGTCCGCCACTTCCTCGCACGCCCTCACAAGCTTCGGATCGGCGGCGGCGGCGACCGGGTCGTCGGTCGTCACCGCCGCCGCGGCGAGCGCCTCCCGCGGCAGATAGAGCCGCCCCATCGCCGCATCCTCGTCGACGTCGCGCAGGATGTTGGTGAATTGCAGCGCGCGGCCGAGATGGTGGGCGAGGTCGTCGCCAGCACGCTCACTAAGGCCGAAAATTCGGACGGAGAGCCGTCCGACAGCGCTGGCGACCCGGTCGCAATAGAGATCGAGTGTCGCCCAGTCGGGCGCGCGCATCGAGTGCGCCGCGTCCATTTCGACGCCATCGATCACCGCCTCGAAGTCCTTCCGCTTGAGGCCGAAGCGGCGCACCGGTTCGACGAGGTCGACGAGGCGCGGCGGCGCGGCTCCGGCGTAAAGCGACGCAACGTCCGCGCGCCATCCGTTGAGCTCACGAGTGCGATCCGCCGGCGAGCCACGCTCCGGGTCGTCGGCGACGTCGTCCACCGACCGGCAGAAGCGGTAGACGGAGAACATCGCCTCGCGCTGGGCGGTCGGCAGAATGCGCATTGCGACATAGAAGCTGCTGCGCACTGGCGGGGCGGCCGACTGGCTCATGCGCGCACCCTCCTTCCTTCCCTGCCTCCTCTCAGCGCGACGCGAGGAAAGGCCCGAACGATCCCCGGGATGGCGGCCAGAATAAACTCGAGCTTACGCAAGTGAACGCGCTCGCTCAAGGGATCGCGGCGCTGGAGGAGGCGCGCAATCCGCAATGCAAGAGTCCTGACAGCCCCTATTTCCAGGGCGAGCCGCACGTCCGCAATGCCAGATACGAGCGACTCGCTCCCCTTCGCAAGCATCTCGCAGCGCTCGGCGAGTTCGACAATCGCCGCCCTAAGCGGCGGGGCGGCGCGCGGCCCACCAAGCATCCCGACGGAGGCGCCATGCGCGGCGAGTACGTCGAGCGGCAGGTAGACCCGGCCAAGGCGGCGGTAGTCGGCCGCGCAATCCTGGAGATGGTTGTTAACCTGCAGCGCGACGCAAAGATCGTCCGAGGCTGGCCACAGGGCGCGGCTTTGCTCATGGACGTCGAGAACGAAGCGACCGACGGGCATCGCCGACATCCGGCAGTAATCGACAAGCTCGGCCCAGCTCGCGTAGCGATTTTTCCGCGCGTCGAGCCGGAACGCGTCCAAAAGATCAAGCGCGTGCTCGGACGAGAGTCCCCGTTCGCGCAGCGCAAGGCGCAACGGTTCGGCCTGCGGTTCGGGCGGCCCGCCGCGCAGCGCCTCGCCAAATCGGTCGAGTAGCCTCACCTTTTCGTCCGGCGAGAGCGCGGCATGATCCGCCACGTCATCGGCCGCGCGGGCGAACCGATAGAAGGCGAGGATCGGCGCGCGAAACCGCGCGGATATGAGCCGCGACGCGACGGGAAAGTTCTCGTCGCGCTCGGTCTTGCCGGACCAAGCTTCGGCGACGGTCGTCATGCTCGCCTTGCCAGTGACGGGGCCTGGACCCGGCCCTTCCACATGCCGCCCTCGCCGCGCCAAAATTGCATCGCCGACTGCATCGTGAAGCCGACGTAAGCCGCTGCGACCAGCGGAAGCGCGAGCCCTTGGATGACCGGCAATCGGTAGAACCTCAGCGTCGGGGCGAAAGCGAGCGCCATCATCGCCCAGGCGACCGCGCCGGCGGCGCGCCCCCACCCTTCAGCGAAGAGAACGAGCAGCGGCGGGACAAGAAATACGAAGGCCATTCCCGCGACCGCGAGGGCGAGCCTCAGCGCCGAGAACCGCAGTTCCGCGAACGCTGAGCGCGCGACCATACCACCGAAATTCGCAATGGTCGGATAGGCGCGGAAGCTGAAAGCGTCCTGCGTAAGACCCAGCCAGATCGGCCCCCGTCGCTTCATGACCGCCGCGAGGGCGCAGTCGTCGATGAGGGCGCCGCGCATCGCCTCGAGTCCCCCCACTGCCTCCAACGCCGCGCGGTCGACCAGCATGCACCCGCCCGCCGCGGCGGCGGTCGCTCGACCTGGGTTGTTCGCCCAAGCGAAAGGGTAGAGCATCTGGAAGAAAAAGACGAAGGCAGGCGCAAGCTGCCGTTCGGCGAAGCTCTCGCATTTGAGCTTCACCATAAGCGAGGTCAGGACCGCGTTTCTTGCGCGGCCAATTGAGACGAGCCGGCGCAGGACGTGAGGCCCAAGTTCGATGTCCGCGTCGGTGAACAGAACAAATTCCGGTCGCTGATTTCCCTCTTCGACCGCCGCCAGCCCCTGCCGCATCGCCCAAAGCTTTCCTGTCCAGCCGTCCGGGACGGGGCGTCCGGGGATGACGGCGACGGATCTGGCGGACACAACCTCCGCGCTCGCGGTCTCCTTGGCCACGCGCACGGTCTCGTCCATACTCTGGTCGTCGACGACGAAAATCGAAAGTCGCCCGGGATACTTCTGGCGGATGAGGGAACGAAGGCTGCGTCCTATGTTGTAGGCCTCGTCGCGGGCAGGGACGATCGCGGCGACGGCGGGCCAGATTTTGGGGTTCGCGCGGAAGCCGGTGGTGTCGGTGATCGCGCAGCGCCAGAACGCGCCGCGGACGCAAACCAAATAGGACCACGCGGCGCATCCACCGATCCCCGCCAGCAGGTCGATCATCTTGGCTCTCGTCCCTGCCGCGTCGCGCCCGCCCTCGCCGGCGCGACGCCCTTGGCCGCAACGCGGGAACGCGGACACATATTTCTTGTCAGCAACACCATCGCCATCATAAGGAGCCAAATCAGCCGCTGAACGGATGTTTGCCGCCCACCGTCAGTTAGATTGCGCCAAGCCTCGTTCGGTTCCAAGCACGGTTTTTCGGGAGGCGCCTCAAATTCCCGGCGGGCGCCTTAGGTCGAGCGTCAGCGGAAACTCCGGGTGCGGAGCCTCGGGCGGGGGTTCGTACGCGCCTGCGCTATGGCCCCGCGGCTCGAACCGCGCGAGCCGCCGCGCCTCGGCCTCGTTCGAGTTCACCGGGAAGGTCTCGTAGTTCCGTCCCCCGGGATGGGCGACGTGGTAGACGCATCCGCCGAGCGCCCGTCCGCTCCATTGATCGAAAATGTCGAAGATGAGCGGCGCGTGGACCGGCACCGCCGGATGCATCGCCATCGCGGGCTTCCACGCCTTGAAGCGCACGGCCCCGACCGCCACGCCCTCAGTCGAGGTCTCGCGCAGCGGCACGCGGCGTTTGTTGCAAGCGACGACATAGCGGTCGGGATCGGCCGTCGTCAGCTGGACCTGCAGGCGCTCGGTCGAGCTGTCGGCGTAGCGCGCGGTCCCGCCGATCGCGCCGGTCTCGCCAAGCACATGCCACGGCTCGAGCGCCTGGCGCAGCTCAAGCTGGACGCCCTCGTATTCGACCTCGCCGCAGAACGGGAAGCGGAACTCCCGCTGCGCCTCGTACCAGTCCGGGCGGAAGGCGAAGCCGTGCGGCTTCAAGTCCGCAAGCACGTCGATGAAGTCCTCCCAGACATAATGCGGCAGCATGAAGCGGTCGTGCAGCGACGAGCCCCAGCGCGGCAGCGGTCCATCCAGCGGAGCGCGCCAGAGGCGTGCGATCATGGCGCGGATGAGCAGCTGCTGCGCGAGGCTCATACGCGCATCCGGCGGCATTTCGAAGCCGCGGAACTCGATGAGGCCGAGGCGGCCGGTGGGCCCGTCCGGCGAGTAGAGTTTGTCGATGCAGATCTCGGCGCGGTGAGTGTTGCCCGTGACATCGGTCAGGATGTTGCGCGTCAGACGATCGAGGAGCCAAGGCCGCGGCGCCTTGCCCTCGTCGGGACGCGGAATCTGGGCAAGCGCGATTTCGAGTTCGTAGAGGCTGTCGTGGCGCGCCTCGTCGATGCGCGGCGCCTGGCTCGTCGGTCCGATGAAGAGGCCAGAAAAGAAATACGAGAGGCTCGGATGTCGCAGCCAGTGGATGACGAGGCTCTTGAGAAGATCGGGGCGCCGAAGGAATGGGCTGTCGAGCGGCGTCGCGCCGCCGACCACGACATGATTGCCGCCGCCAGTGCCTGCGTGCTTGCCGTCGATCATGAACTTGTCGGCGCCCAGGCGCGTCTGACGCGCCTCCTCGTAGATCGCCTCGGTCGTGTCGACGCATTCGCGCCAGCTCGACGACGGATGGATGTTGACTTCGATGACGCCGGGATCGGGGCCGACCCGGATCACGTTGAGCCGCGGATCGACCGGGGGCGGATAGCCCTCGACATGGATCGGAAGTCCGACGGTCTCCGCCGCCGCCTCGGCCGCGGCGACGAGTTCGAGATAGTCTTCTAGCCTTTGAACTGGCGGTAGGAAGACGCAGAGGCGCCCATCGCGGGGCTCCACCGTCACCGCCGTGCGCACCGCCCCGCTGATGTCGTCGAGGCGCTGCTCGACCCGCTCCTGACCGGGCTCGGCGGCGGCAAACGAGGCGACGGCCTGCGCCCGTTCGCGCGGCGCGGGGGCGAAATCCGGCAGCGGCTCGCGCGGCTCGGTCGGATCGGCGTCGATGACATAGGGAAAGGCCGCCGACGGCACATAAGGCAGGGCGCCGAGCGGCAGCCGATAGCCGACCGGGCTGTCGCCGGGGGCGAGATAGAGCGCGCCTCGCCGCGTCGTCCATTTCTCGCTGCGCCAGCGCCGCCCCGTGGCTTTCGCCTGCCAGCGCTGGATCGGCAGGACGTAGCCCGAGGGCTCGGTCAAGCCGCGCGCGAAGACCCGCGCGAGTCGCATCCGCTCTTCGGGGTCCTTGAGCTTCGAGTTCTCCGGCGTGACGTTCTCGGGAAGGTTCGCTTCCTTGACGATCCACTGCGCCGGATCCTCGTAGGCCGGGGCGACATAATCGGGCTCGATGCCCAGTTCTATGGCGATGGCGCCGAGCAGCGCCTGAGCCTTCTCGTTGCTTGCGGCGTTTTCTTGGCCCGCGGGCGCGATGAGCTTGGCGTTCGACCAGATCGGTTTGCCGTCCCGCCGCCAGTAGAGCGAGAAGGTCCAGCGCGGCAGGGTTTCGCCCGGATACCACTTGCCCTGCCCGTAATGCAGGAAGCCGCCGGGCGCGAAGCGGTCGCGCAGGCGCCGGATGAGCCGGTCGGCGAGCTCGCGCTTCATGGGGCCGACGGCCTCGGAATTCCATTCGGGCGATTCGAAATCGTCGATCGACACGAAGGTCGGCTCGCCGCCCATGGTGAGGCGCACGTCACCCTCATTAAGCGCCTTGTCCACCTGCTCGCCAAGCCGGTCGAGCGCTGCCCAGGCCTCCTCGGAGAAGGGCTTGGTGATGCGCGGATGCTCGGCGACGCGCGTGACCCGCATGTCGAAGGAGAAATCGACATTGGCGAAGCTCGCCACGCCGGTGATCGGCGCCGCATTGCGGTAGTGCGGCGTCGCGGCGAGCGGGATATGGCTTTCGCCGGTCAGCAGTCCCGAGGTCGGGTCGAGGCCGATCCAGCCGGCGCCCGGGAGATAGACCTCGGCCCAGGCATGCAGGTCGGTGAAGTCGTG
>DATJXI010000136.1:0-3088 GCA_035500275.1 Roseiarcus sp.
CTGCCGCAATGCAACATCCCGGGAAATCGTCGATGGACGCGTTCATGGCCCTCGCATCCCAGGTCCTCCCTCCGCAGGACGCGGACGACGCGGACAAGGATCGCCCCTTGCGCGACGACATCCGGCTGCTCGGCCGTATCCTCGGCGACACGGTGCGCGAGCAGGAGGGCGAGGAGACCTTCGAGCTCGTCGAGCAGATCCGCCAGGCCTCGATCCGCTTCCATCGCGACAACGAGGTCGGCGCCCGGCGCGAGCTGGAAGCCACGCTCGACAGCCTCACCGCCGACCAGACACTCGCGATCGTGCGCGCCTTCAGCTATTTCTCGCACCTTGCCAACATCGCCGAGGACCAGCACCACATCCGGCGCAACCGCGCGCACGTGATCGCGGGATCGGCGCCCCGCCCGGGCTCGCTCGCCTACGCGTTCCACCATGTTCGCGCCTCGGGGATCGAGCCTGCAAGACTTTTGGGCTTCTTCGAGCGGGCGCTCGTGAGCCCGGTGCTGACCGCTCATCCGACCGAGGTGAGGCGCAAGAGCACGCTGACCCGCGAACTCGAAATCGCCGAGCTTCTGGACGAGCGCGAACGGGCCGCCGACCCCGCCGAGCTTGCGCTGAACGAGGAGACGCTGCGCCGCGCCGTCCTCATCCTCTGGCGCACCAACATGCTGCGCCAGACGCGGCTCAAGGTGATCGACGAGGTCGCGAACGGCCTTTCCTACTACGACTACACTTTCTTCCGCCAGCTGCCGCGCCTTTATGGCGCGATCGAGGATGAACTTGCGCGGCTGGACGGCTCGCGGCTGGCGACGCCCATCCCCTCGTTCCTGCGAATCGGCTCATGGATCGGCGGCGACCGCGACGGCAATCCTTACGTCACCGCCGACGTGCTGCATGAGGCGGTGCGCCAGCAGAGCGCCCGCGCGCTTAGCCATTATCTCGACCAGTTGCATGAGCTCGGCGGCGTCCTGTCGCTCGCCGAAAACCTCGCGCGGATCACGCCCGAACTCGCCGCGCTCGCCGACCGCGCCGCCGACTCTGGCGTCGCGCGCCGCGAAGAGCCTTACCGGCGCGCCATCACCGGCATGTATTCGCGCCTCGCCAGGACGGCGCGCGAGCTCGACCATGTCGTGGCGCTGCGCCAGCCGCTTGTGGACCTGCCGCCCTACGGAAGCGTCAAAGAGTTGCTCGCCGACCTCGACACCATCTCCGGGTCGCTGATCGCCAACGGCGCCGCCATCGTCGCCCGCGGACGCTTAAGGTCGCTCAGGCGCGCCGTGGCCGTGTTCGGCTTCCACCTCGCGCCGATCGACTTGCGGCAGAATTCGGACGTGCACGAGCGCACGGTTGCGGAGATCCTCGCCGCCGCGACGCCGGGCCTCGACTATCGCTCCATGAGCGAAGCCGAACGCGTCGAGGTTTTGCGCGGCGAACTGCGCTCGCCCCGCCCGCTCGTCTCCCCCTTCATCGCCTATAGCGCGGAGACGGCCGGCGAGCTCGCCGTATTCCGCGCCGCCGCCGAGATCCGCGACACCTACGGCCCCGGCGCGGTCCGCACCTCGATCATCTCGAAAGCCGAGAGCGCTTCCGACCTCCTCGAACTGGCGCTGCTGCTCAAGGAAGTCGGGCTCGTCGGCGCCAACGGCTCGGCGGCGTTGTTCATGGTCCCGCTGTTCGAAACGATCGAGGACTTGCGCGGCTGCGTCGGCGTCATGGATTCGCTGCTCGCCATCCCCGAATACCGGCGGCTTGTCGATTCGCTTGGGGGCGAGCAGGAAGTGATGCTCGGCTATTCCGACTCGAACAAGGACGGCGGCTTCGTCACCTCGGGCTGGGAGCTGTACAAAGCCGAGATCGGCCTCGTCGAGGTTTTTCGCAAGCACGGCGTGCGCATTCGCCTCTTCCACGGCCGCGGCGGCTCGGTCGGCCGCGGCGGCGGCCCGAGCTACGACGCGATCCTCGCCCAGCCCGGCGGCGCCGTGCAGGGTCAGATTCGCATCACCGAGCAAGGCGAGATCATTTCGAGCAAATATTCGAACCCGGACGTCGGCCGGCGCAATCTCGAGACGCTCGTCTCCGCGACGCTCGAAGCCACGCTCTTGCTGGACGAGAGCCCCGCGCCCGATCCCGCTTTCCTCGAAATGATGGAGGAATTGTCGAGGGCCGCCTACGCCGCCTATCGCGGCCTCGTCTACGAGACCGAGGGTTTCGAGCGCTACTTTTGGTCCTCGACCGTCATCACCGAGATTACGAGCCTCAACATCGGCTCGCGCCCCGCCTCGCGAAAGAAGACGACGGCGATCTCGGACTTGCGCGCCATCCCCTGGGTCTTCTCATGGGCGCAGTGCCGGCTCATGCTGCCGGGCTGGTTCGGCTTCGGCTCGGCGGTCAAGGCCTATGTCGAGGCGCACCCGCGCGAGGGCCTCGAGGCGCTCAAAGCCATGCATCGGCGCTGGCCGTTCTTCCGCACGCTGCTCTCCAACATGGACATGGTGCTTTCGAAGTCGAGCCTCGCCATCGCCTCGCGCTATGCGCGGCTGGTCGAGGACGTGGCGCTGCGCGAAAAAATCTTCGCCCGCATCTCGCGCGAGCACCGCGATTCGGTGGATGCGCTGAACGCCATCATGGGGCAGTCGCGGCTTCTGGAATCGAACCCGCTGCTCGACCGCTCGATCCGCAACCGCTTCCCCTATCTCGATCCCTTGAACCACGTGCAGGTGGAGCTTTTGAAGCTGCACCGCTCGTCGCGCAGCTCGAGCGAGAAGGTGCTGACCGGCGTTCAGCTCACCATCAACGGCGTCTCGGCGGGCTTACGGAATAGCGGGTGAGGGGCGCCGTCGCTTGACTCTCGTCGCGGCGACGTTGGCTCTCGACACGCCCGGCTCGGTCAGGTTACCTCGCGGCAGCGACGCGAGGCGATGTGGGGCATTTGGCTACTGGCTATTAAATCGACTCCAACGCTTGGCGCCCGCGCCTGACGGCGGCGATGATCGTGTCGGGATCGGCGACCCACTGGAAGGGCTTTGGGTGGGCGTTGTGGTCGTCGAGGAAGCGGTTGATGGCGGCCTGGAGGTCGGCGACGGACCGG
>DATJXI010000137.1:0-5935 GCA_035500275.1 Roseiarcus sp.
ATCGGGCCCCTGACGGGCAATCATCCTATTTCAAGGCGACTGCGCCGCCTGCGAGGCCGTGAATGTTGACCCGATGTCCGGCAAAGGCTTGCCGATCGGTCTCGAGCGAACCTATTCGGCGTCGAGTCCATGACGACGGCGATTGTGTGCGTCAAGTTCTGCAAAGGCGGTCATGGTTTGGCTGGTCATGCGGCTTGGCGAAGGTAGGTTTTCTTGTGCTCCCTGAGATCGTTCATGTTGAGGTAGCGGTGGGCTTCGAGCCAGTTCTCGTGGGTTTCGACGGCTAAAGCGCGCACGAGGCGGAGGCAGGCCTCGGCGTTGGGGAAGATGCGGACGACATGGGTTCGGCGCTTGATCTCCTCGTTGAGGCGTTCGAGCATGTTTGTGCTCTTGAGATGCTTATGGTGCTGGCGGGGCAACCTGTAGAAGGTGAAGGTGTCCTCGATCGTTTCCTCGACCCAATCGACGAGCTTTCGGTAGCGGTCGCTCCATTTTGCGATCCAGGCGAGATCGCGACGGGCCTCCTCGACGTCTCGCCGGTCGTAGAGCCAGCGCAGCTCCTGCAGGCAGTCGTCGTCGGCCTTGCGCGGCAGATGGTCCAAAGCGTTGCTGCGGAGGAAGTGCACGTAACATCTCTGGCCGGCCGCCTCGGGGAGGACCTCGCGGATGGCTGCGCGCAGGCCGGCGTGATCGTCGGCGACGACGAACTCGACGCCGTCAAGGCCGCGGCGGCGCAGGGCGAGCAGAAAGTCTTTCCACGACGAGCCGCTCTCACGGTTCGCCATGTCGACCGCCAGGATCTGGCGGCGCCCGTCCCAATCGATTCCGACCGCAATCAGCACCGCCTGGCTCGTGACCACGCCGCCCTCGCGCACTTTCTCATAACGAGCGGCGAGGATGAGGTAAGGAAAAGGCTCGGCAAGGGGGCGTCTGGCGAAAGCGTCGAGGCTTTCGTCCAGCCGCTTGTTGATGGCGGAGACGGCGGAGGCGGAGAAAGCGTGACCGCACAGCTCCTCGGTGATCGCCTTGACCTTGCGGGTCGAGACGCCCTGCACGTACATCTCGGCCAGCGTCGCCACGAGCGCCTGCTCGGAGCGCTGATAGCGTTCGAAGAGCTCGGTCGAGAACCGCCCATCCCGGTCCTGCGGCACGCGCAGCTCGAGCTTGCCAACCCGCGTGACGAGCGTGCGGGTGTAGTAGCCGGAGCGGTAGCCGATCCGGGCGGACGTGCGCTCGCCCTTCCCAGCGCCCAGCGCATCCGTCATCTCGGATTCCAGCACCTCCTGCACCACCGCGCGCACGATCTCACGCAGCCCGTCCGGGCTCTTGGAGAAAAGCTCGTTGACGGCGGCGAGCGCAGGCTTAGCTTCGGTCTTGGTCATGGCGGCGGTTCTCCACTGAGAATCAGGTGACTGGACATCGCCAGCCTGCCATGACCGCCTCGCCCCTTAAGGGCTTTTGCAGAACCTTCAACACACTACTCTGGCCGCTTCACTTCTGCGTCCTTGCGCCTCACGCTTAAGTCCGAATTTGTAGTGGTTTACTCACCTTTATTCGCGCCAGGGGGCTGCCTTTCGTAAGTTGTCGGCGGCGAAATCGTACCGCGATCAATGCCCTTCTCGGCTTCTTGGGCCGTTCGAGGAGCGGAAGCCTCGCGCGAAAAAGGAGACCCGACCATGTTGGATAGCCCCACCCACGCGACTCCGAACGCACAGCGCGCCGCTGAGAAGAAAACGAAACCCTACACCGTGGGCAGCTACCTCGCGGAACGTCTTTCTCAAATCGGTCTGAAGCATCATTTCGCGGTCGCGGGCGACTACAATCTTGTTCTCCTCGATCAGCTGCTGAGCAACAAGGCTCTGGAACAGGTCTACTGTTCAAATGAGCTCAATTGCGGATACAGCGCCGAAGGATATGCGCGCGCTCACGGCGCTGCCGCCGCCGTCGTCACATTCAGCGTCGGCGCGCTCTCGGCCTTCAACGCGATCGCCGGCGCCTACGCCGAGAACCTGCCGGTCATCCTGATTTCGGGCGCGCCCAACAGCAACGATCGGGTGTCCGACCATCTCTTGCATCACACGCTCGGCACAGATGATAATTCTTACCAGCTCGAGATGGCGAAGAAGATCACTTGCGCGGCCGTTTCCATCACCGCGGCGACCGATGCCCCTGCGCTTATTGATCACGCCATTCGCACAGCGCTTCGTGAGAAGAAGCCGGCCCATATCGAGATCGCTTGCAACATTTCGGATGCCCTCTGCGCCGCGCCTGGACCCATCAGCGCTGTTATCGTGGAGGAACCGGCCGATCCCGAGACGCTTGACGCCGCGGTGGAAGCGGCGGTCGCGTTCCTGCGGAAGAAGCAAAAGCCCGTGATGCTGATTGGCAGCAAGCTGCGCGCCGCCGGCGCGGAGAAGGAGGCCGTGGCGCTCGCGGATGCGCTCGGGTGCTCCGTGGCTGTCATGGCCGCAGCCAAGAGCTTCTTTCCGGAAGACCATCCTCAGTTCGCCGGAATCTATTGGGGTGAGATTAGCACGCCGGGCGCACGCGAGATCGTCGACTGGTCCGATTCTGTCGTCTGCATTGGGGCGCTCTTCAACGACTATTCGACCGTTGGTTGGACGGCGATGCCGACCGGCGCGGGCGTTCTGACGGCGGATATTAACCATGTCCACTTCGAGGGGCACGATTTCAGCCGGATTCACCTGCGTGACTTTCTGGCCGCGCTTGCTCGCAGGGTTGAGAAGCGGGATTCGACCATGGTTGAGTTCGAACGGATTCGCTCAGAGCGACCCATGGAAAGGGCCGCCAAACCCGACGCCAAGCTGATGCGCGCCGAAATCGTCCGGCAGATTCGTCCCCTGGTCACTCCCAATACTACCGTAATCGCCGAGACCGGCGATTCCTGGTTCAACGGCTTGCAACTC
This sequence comes from Roseiarcus sp., assembly GCA_035500275.1. Classification (GTDB taxonomy): domain Bacteria; phylum Pseudomonadota; class Alphaproteobacteria; order Rhizobiales; family Beijerinckiaceae; genus Roseiarcus. The sequence goes on from DATJXI010000137.1 coordinate 2,928, forward strand.
ATGTTGCCGGGAGGCGCCCGGTTCGAAATTGAAATGCAATGGGGCAGTATCGGTTGGGCGGTCCCGGCGACCTTCGGTTATGCGGTGGGGGCGCCTGATCGCCGTCTCATCGCACTGATCGGCGACGGCTCTTTCCAGCTCACGGCCCAGGAAGTCGCACAGATGATCCGGCGCAACCTGCGGCCAATCATATTCCTGATCAACAATCATGGCTACACGATCGAGGTCGAGATTCACGACGGGCCCTACAACAACGTCAAGAACTGGGACTATGCCGGTTTGATACAAGCCTTCAACGCCGAGGACGGCCATGGCCGCGGACTGCGCGCCACCACCGGCCGCGAACTCGCGGAAGCGATCAAGGTCGCGCTCGCCAACGCACAAGGTCCGACGCTGATCGAGTGCGTTATCGACCGCGACGACTGCACTGCGGATCTGATTTCGTGGGGCCGTCAGGTCTCAATCGCTAATGGTAGGGCGCCGCGCTCGCAATAACGAAAAGAGCAACGATCCGCCCCCGCATCGCGAAGCCGTAAATCTGTTTGACGATGTCTAGGACGTGGATCGCTGTCGCCGGCGCGCCCCGCTCGACGATGGCGCCGCAATGAGCCCGGAGGTCGTCTGGCGTGATTTCCGTCAGAAGCCTGCTCCGCCATACGGGAAGCAGCTCGCGCTCGAAGATTGATCGGCGCATCGCCCTTGTGCTGTCCGCCATCGGCGCAGCGGTCAACCACTTCTCGCCGAACTCGCCGAAGCTCTTGGCTTCCACGAGACGGCGCTTTTCCCGCTTCTTTTCGATCGCCGGTGGTCGCCCCTCGGCGATTGCCCGCTGGCGGTCGATGCGCAGCTCGCGAGCGCGAGCAAGCGACAGCCCGGCGGGACCGTACTTGCCGAACGTGACGGTTTCTCGCCGCCGGTTCATAGGGTAGTCGAGCTGAAAAGTGAGGGTCCCGGACGGCCGCACGAGCACATACATGCCGTCTCGATCCGTCACCTTGTAATTTTTCTCTTTTGGTCTCAGGTGCTTAATGGCCACATCCTTCAGCATTTGGCACGCCTCCGCAAAAAAAAAGCTGTCAGGCCATTTTTCAGCATCCTCGTGGCAAAATCTCTTTTTCTTTCAGTATCTTAGATCTAAGAAAGACCGTCATAGGTGCTCAGACCCTGATGGTATCGGACGAAATCGGATTGCGCAATTTGGAAAGGAGACCGTCAGAAGGTCCGTCAGATACCGTCTTTGCCGGCCGATAGTCCTCGAAGGGTGCCAGATGATTTATGATTGTTTATCAGGTAGTTGCGTAGGTTTCGGGGATACTGTGGGATTCCCATCGGGATGGGAGAAAATCATTCCTGGCATTACGTGCCGGTCTTGGCGCGCAAGCCCGGCGCTCTGCGCAACGGCGCGTCGTTCAAGGACTGGGTGTTGCCGACGGCTATGGAGCGGATCCGGCGCAAACTTTCCGGTTCCAACGACGGCGACCGGCAGATGGTCCAAATCCTCGCGGCGGTTCTCACGGACGGATTGGCCGCCGTGGAGGCGGCCTGCCTCAAGGCGCTGTCTGAAGGCGCTCATTCCGCCGATGTCATTCTCAACATCCTGGCGCGCCAGCGCGATCCGGGGCCAGCCGCGGCAATCCTGACGCCTGAAGCTTTGCGCCTTCGCCACGCCGCCGTCGCCGACTGCGCCCGTTACGATCAACTCAGGAGCGCCTGATCCATGGGAAGAACCGAAGTCCTCGACATGATGGGCGAGCTGAGGCTCTACGGCATGAAGGCCGCCTACGACGAGACGCTGGCCGGGGCGCTCAAGCGCAAGCACGAGCCGCAGCACTTCGTCGGCGATCTCTTGAAGGCCGAGAGGAGAAGCAGGCGCGCTCAATCAAATATCAGCTCACGGTCGCCAAGCTCCCCTTGGCCAAGGACGTCGACGACTTCGCCTTCAAGGACACGCCGATCAATGAGGCTCTCGTGCGCGACCTCGCCGTCGGCGGCTTCATCGCCCAACAACGCAACGTCGTCCTGGTCGGAGGAACCGGAACGGGAAAGACGCATCTGGCCATCGCGATCGCGCGAAGCTGCATCCGCGCCGGATCGCGCGGACGCTTCCTCACAACCGTCGATCTCGTCAACCAGCTCGAGGCCGAAGGCCGCGCCGGGCGCCAGGGCCGCATCGCCGACTATCTCATGCGCCTCGACTTCGTCATCCTCGACGAGCTCGGCTATCTCCCCTTCGCCCAGACCGGCGGTCAATTGCTGTTCCATCTCGTCAGCCGGCTCTACGAGCGCACCTCGATCGTCGTCACCACAAACCTCGCCTTCGGCGATTGGCCGAGCGTCTTTGGCGATCCAAAAATGACCACCGCGCTGCTCGATCGCCTGACCCACCACTGCGACATCGTTGAGACCGGCAACGAAAGCTGGCGCTTCAAGAGCCGCGCCTGAGCCCTGTCCAATGACCGGGCTTTCGTGACGTCACGCTTCGGAGTGGACCATGCCACGCAAGTCGATCGGCGAGCGACCGATGACCGATGCCGAGCGCCAGGCGCGCTGTCGTGCCGCTCGGGCCTCTGGGACAGCGGCAATCCGGATACGGCGACCCCTTGATCACCGCAGGCGCGCCAAGCGTTGGCGCGACGCTGTCTTTGAGCTGATCGCGTTGCAGGGTCAGTATGCCGCCTGGCTGGAAGCTTTGCCAGACAACCTCCGGGACAGCGCCACCGCCGAGGCGTTGCATGCGATCTGCGACCTCGACCTCACCGAACTCCAGGCAATCGTTCCGCCCCGCGGCTTCGGCCGAGATTGACCCGCGCAACGTCCGCTCTCTGCACGGAGAGCTGGCGCTAACCGCGCCGGCTCCTCCAAACAACAGCTCCTCGCCAACCCGCGCTCGCCCCGGCTGCGCAACCCCGACCAGCTCCGCCGAGGCGAGCGCCGCCGTCGGTGCGCGCCACAAACACGGGGTCCATATTCAATGCAAATCCGGGGTCCCCTTTCGGTGATCATTGACA
>DATJXI010000138.1:0-4096 GCA_035500275.1 Roseiarcus sp.
GCCAGCATGACCGGGCCGGTCTGCGCGCCCACCGCCTCGATCTGACGCACGCGGTCGTCTTCCTTCGCCGGCGTCGTCAATTCGTGCTTCTTGATGCGGTTCTCGGCATAGGCCGCAAGCGACGCGACGGCCGCGAAACCGGTCTCGCTGCGATCCCGCCAGGTGAGGCGATAGGCGTAGTAGCCGGGCTTCTCGTCACGGACAAGCACGCGCGCGTCGATCATGGCCTGAAGATTCTCGGCGGCCTTGGCGTAGACCGCGCTGTCGTGGACGTCGATCGCCGGATCGAGGTCGATCTCCGCCTTGGAGACGTGCAGAAAACTCCATGGCCGCCCCTTCGCCCGCTCGCGCGCTTCCGCGCTCGAGAGCACGTCGTAAGGCGGCGCGAGAACGTCCGCGGCGCGTCCCGGCGCCGGCCGCAATGCGCGAAAGGGCTTGATCAGGGTCAAGGGAATCTCTTTCGTGAGCGTTTGATGGATGACTTCGCCACATAGAGCCATCCGCGACGCGGCTCTGGCAAGGCTCTGCGAATTCGAGCTACCTTGCCATAAAACCTAACCCGACCGCCTCGGGCATGAGCCGGATAAGGCGCGAATCCTCGACCGCCGCTTGGCGGTGCTTGACCGCCTCGCGATAGACGGATCGCGGATCATCTCGACGAAGGCTCCGACGCTCGGATACTGCGCGATGAAGCAGAGGTCCCAGCGCTCATGCTTGGGCCCGATCAACATGAGCTCGAACTTGCCGCGCCAGACGATCGCGCCGCCAAGGCGCGCGAAAACGGGCTCGCTCTCGCGTCCATAGGCCGCGTAAGCCTCCGCGCCCGTGGCCTGCCGCCCATCCGGATAGAGGGCGCGCTCCCTCAGACGCACGAGGTTCAGCATGTGGATGGGACCTGCGCGATTGTCGGCGCGGAATTCGGCGAACGTCTCTCTGGTCGGGTCGATGAAGCCGGTCATTGCAGCGGATAGCGGAACGCCGCGGTCGTGTCGCGGCCGCCCTCGCCGCGCCCGATGGCTTCCTCAAAGAGCTTCACCACATCGGGGATGAGGTTCAAGCGGACGTCGTGGCGTGCGGCCTCCTCGATCATGAGTCGCGCGTCCTTCCGCGCCATTTCGACCGTGAACGAGGGCGGGTCGTAGGGGCCCGAGGCGATCTTCGCCGCGCGGGCCGGGACGAAGTCGCCCGGGTTGAACTGCTTGAAGAGCGCCACCGCCTCCGCCGGCGGCACGCCGACCGCATGCGCGAGCCGGACGAGATCGCTGATGACGCCGGCGAGGCCCACAAGCGTGAGATTGCCGAACAGCTTGTAGGCCGCCGCGGCGTCGGGCCGCGGCCCGAGATTGACGACGCGCCCGGTCATCTTCTGCAAGTCCAGCGTGACGCCGGCGCATTTGGCCGGATCGCCGGATATGAGCATGACCCCAGTCCCTTCGCGCGCGTTCGCAGGGCTCATGAAGACGGGCGCGTGCAGGAAGACCCTGCCGCGCGCCGTCCATCGAGCGGCGCGCTCGGCGGTCGGCGTCGGCGCGGTGGTCGTATGGTCGATGATGGAGGTCGAGGCGGGGATCGCGTCGGCCAGCGGCTCGAGAATGGAATCGACCGCCGCGTCGTCCGAGAGCGAAAGGTGGATGCGATCGACGCCTCCGATCGCGTCCGCCGGGTCGGCGAAGGCCCTCGCCCCGTCCGCCTCGAGCGCTTTGGCCTTGGCCGTGTCGCGGTTCCAGACGTTCACGCTCTCGCCATTGTCCAGGAGATGGCGGACAAAGCCCGCGCCCATGAGACCGGCGCCGAAGAAGGCGATCTTCATCATCTTTCTCCCGAAGGGAACCTCTCAGCCGATCAGCTCCACCTGCCCTGTCTGCAGGCGGTAGATTCCGCCGACGACTTTTAGCCGGCCTTCGCCGATCGCCGCGGCGAGGATGGGCGTCGCCGTCTTCAGAGCCTCGACATTGCGGCGCACGTTCTCGCGCGTCGCGTTCGTGAGCAGATCGCCCGGGGCGTCCTTGACGGCCTCCACGGCCGGCGCAATCGCCTCAACCAGCGCGGGAAGATGGCCCGGCAGCGTCACATGCTCCTCGACCGAGGCGATCGCCGCCTTGACCGCCCCGCAGGATTCGTGGCCGAGCACCATGATGAGCGGCGTCTTAAGTACGGCCACCGCATATTCGAAGCTCGCGAGAATGTCGGCGTCGACGAAATTGCCGGCGACGCGGCAGACGAAAATATCGCCGCGGCCAGTGTCGAAAGCGAACTCCGGCCCGATGCGCGAATCCGCGCAGCTTAAAATCCCGGCGTACGGGTTCTGCCCGCCGACCAGCGCTTGGCCCTCGGTCCGGAAGTCGCGCCGCTTGGCGACCCCGGCGACATAGCGGGCGTTGCCCTCCATGAGGCGCTTCAGCGCCTCGTCCGGGGAGACGACGTTCTCCGGCTTCGGCGGCGGCGCATCGGAGGCGGCACGCGCGCGGACCGACGCGACGGCGGCCGCGGCCAATCCAAGGCCGAGCGCCAGCGCCTTTCGGCGCGTCAGGCCCTCGGCCTCCCTCGTCTCTTGTTCGCATGCCTCGCACATCATCGCCCCCAGCGCTGCTCCAGGAGCGGAAGCCTACCCGTCTCGGCCCGGCCGGGCAATCACGCAAGCCGTGAGGGAGGATCTCAGTCGCCGGCGGTTTCCGCCGGCGCCTTCCCTTCAAGCGCGCCGGTCAGAATCGACAGGATCGCGGCGCCAACAGCCGGGATGAAGAGCGCGCGCAGGCCCGCGCCGCCGTAGGCCACGGCACCCATCGAGCCGCCGAAGACGAGCGCGACCCACAGCAGAAGATAGGGCGCCCAGCCGATCCTCGGCCCCGCGCCCACGATCGCGTCGGCGAGCCGCTCCCCGAAACTGACGAGCGCGCCGGTCACATAGGCGCCGGGCGTACGCACCCAACCGGCCCTGTGCTGGATCGTGTTCTGCGCGCCCATCGCGAGCGTCATCAGAATCGCGGGCATGAAGCCCGCCGGCCGCACGAACGAAGCGACGGCGAGAAGGATCGCCTCCGCAAGCAGGATGATCGGCCGCCTCCAGCCGCCCGCAGCCCTGCCAAGAAGACGTCCCGCCACGACGCCCGCGACGAACAGCCCGACCAGCGCGCCGGCCGGCGCGGCCACGGTCCAGTCATGCCGGCCCGCATTCAGCGCGAACTGCGTGGAATTGCCGCTCATGAACGAGACGAACAAACCTTTAAGCGTAAGGAAGCCGACGGCGTCCACGAAACCGGCAAGCGCCATGAGCGCCGTCGCAAGCAGGATATGGCCGAAGTCCGCGCGGTTCACCGCGGCCGTCCGCGCAGCTTTGCGCGGCGCCGGCGGGCGAAGCGAGCGCGCCTATCGTGGATTGATCGCCCGCTCAAGCTCGCTCTTGCTCATTTTCGAGCGGCGGGAACGCCGCGCCGGCGCGCCTCGCGATAGAGCTCGGCGCGGGTCTCGCCGCGCCGCTCCTTCGCCTTCGTGTGGCGGAGACGCCGCTTGTTCTCCCCCGGGCTCTGCTGATTGGAGGCGCCCGCTTCGCTCAGCGCAATGGCGACCGCCTGCCGCGGGTTCTTGACCTTGCGGCCGCCCGCGCGCAGCTCCCCATGCTTGAACTCGTGCATGATCCGCCCGACCGTTTCCTTCTGTGACTTTGACTGATGGGACGCCATCTTGTCGATCCTTTCCTTACCGATGCCGGCGCGGGAGGATGTCGCCGGCGCGCGTCTTTTCTGACGCGCGGCGGTCCGGCGCTCTTACAAGAATATGTCGGCCCCGCAGCGATGTCTGCGGGCAAAAACAAGTTTCGTCGCCAGGGGTTCCGCATTCCCGGATCGAGCCGAGATAAAGATTGGCGCTCGAATTTTCAGATGCAGGCGCGCCGGCGCCGCGTCATCTTCACGCGACAAGGTTGGCGCCGCCGTCGACGTAAACGAGCTCGCCGGTAACGCGCCTCGCAAAGGGAGTGGCGAGATAAGCGCAGGCGTAGCCGACGTCCATGATGTCGACGAGTTCGCCCAAGGGCGCCTTCTGCGCCGCCTCGTTCAGCATGTGCTCGAAGTCCTTCAGGCCCGACGCCGCCCGCGTC
>DATJXI010000139.1:0-23305 GCA_035500275.1 Roseiarcus sp.
CGAGCGGCCTCAGGAAGGGCGACCGGGTGATGATCCGCGCCGCCAACGACATCGGCTTCGTACTGGCCTTTTTCGCAACGACCGCGATCGGCTGCGTGGCGCAGCCGGCCTCGCTGCTCCTCACGACGGGCGAGGCGCTCATGCTCGCGCAGGATTCGGGCGCGGCGGCGATCGTGCTGGGCGACGCCGACCCGCGCGAGCGCGCCGCTTTCGCCGCTTTGCGCGTTTTCGACCGCGACGAGACGCTGCGGGCCGCGGCGGAATACGCGCCGGCGGAATACGCGCCGACCTGCTCCGAGGACCCGGCGTATCTCGTTTTCACCTTGGGCTCGACGGCCGAGCCCAAGGGCGTCTTGCACGCGCACCGGGTCGTCATCGGACGGCGGCCAATGGCGCGCGACTGGCTCGACCTAAGCGAAAGCGACGTCGTTTTGCACGCCGGCAACATCAACTGGACCTATACGCTTGGCGTCGGCGTACTCGACCCGTTCGCCGCAGGCGCGACAGGGGCGCTCTACGCCGGCCCGCGCGATCCGACAATCTGGCCGAAGCTCATCGAGAAACTGAAAGCGACCATCTTCGCCGCCGCGCCGGGCGTCTACCGGCAGGCGCTCAAATACGGCGACCCGGCGAAATTCGATCTTTCGAGTCTCCGGCACGGCGTCGCGGCCGGCGAGGCGCTGCCGCCCGAGATTCTCGCTCACTGGCGCGAGGCGACGGGGACGTGGGTCTACGAGGCGCTCGGCATGAGCGAGATCTCGACATTCATTTCGAGCCGCCCCGGCGAGCCGATCCGGCCGGGTTCTCCGGGGCGTCCGCAGACGGGACGGCGCGTCGCCATCCTGCCGGTCGAAGGCGGAACCGACCCGCTGCCGGCGGGCAAAGCCGGGCTGCTCGCCGTCCACCGCAGCGACCCGGGCCTCATGCTGGGCTACTCGAACCGCCCCGAGGAGGAAGCCGCCGCGTTCCGCGGCGAGTGGTTCATCGGCGGCGATCTCGCCGAATTCGACGAGGACGGGTTCGTCTGGCATCACGGACGCAACGACGACGTCATGAACGCTTTTGGCTACCGTGTCTCGCCTCTGGAGGTTGAAAAGGCGCTGCTCACCCACCCCGACGTGGCCGACGTCGCGGTCGCCGAGCGCAAGGTCGCGAAGGACGTGTCCGTCATCGCGGCCTTTATCGTTCCGAAGGCTGGCCGCGCGCCGGACGAAGCGGCGCTGCTCGCCCACGCGGCGGAGCGCCTCGCGGTCTACAAGCGCCCGCGCAAGATCGTGTTTGTGAGCGAGCTTCCGCACACCGACAACGGCAAGCTGAGCCGGAGGCTGCTGCCGCGGCTGGCGTGAGGGGCTTCGTTCTGGGAGTGTGTCAAAATACGTCCTGCTTGCGCTCTCCGAAACTAACGTCCTGTGGGGAGGCCAAAGTCGCGCGAAACTGAAGCCCCCAGGTCGGACCGCCTGTCGGCCGTTCCGACCAATAAGGCGCCCGACCGCCCACCCGTGGCCGCTCCCCACCGTAGGCCGCGCACCACTCCCCGGCGATCGGTCGTGTTCGTCTGCGGTGCTCCTTCGGATGGGTTGCACGGATGTGGCGGGTCGGTAACCTCGTCAATGAAGTTTGCCCGCCGCTCCGTCCGGCGCCCCGCGTTGAGCCTCAAACTCCAGTCTCGAATCGAAGACCTCGGGTCGGCTCAGGATGAAGGAGCCTGCTCCGCGGAAGAAGGAGCCTGCTCCGCGCTCGCCGTCAAAGCCTCGCGAATGGCCGCCTCCTTCGTTTCGTCGAAGGACGTGCTGACGACGGTCCCGCCGACCCCTTTCAGGTCCTTCAGAACCTTGTCCGTCGTCATTTTCCGCACCAGCAGAAAAAGGCCCGCAGTCCCCGGCTTCAGCGCGGCGGCCGATTCCTTCATGAAGTCGTCCTTGATGCCGATGTCGGTCAGCTTTCCGCCGAGCGCGCCGGAGGCGGCGCCGATCCCCATGCCAACGAGCGGATTGAGGAAGATCAGCCCGATGAGGCCGCCCCACAGCGCGCCCGACCACGCTCCGGCGCTCACCGTATTGATGAGCTGGTTGAGTTTGATGCGGCCGTTCGCGTCTTTCACCGCCACGACCGCGTCCCCGAGTTCGATGAGATATTCCTTCTGCAACCCGAGGACCTTGTCGCGCACCTCCTCGGCCTTCTGCTCCGAATCGAACGCAATGAAAATCAGATCGCTCATTGTTCCCTCCGCTTTTCTCGCCCGCGCTCCGGGGCGAGCCTGCAAAGCTTAGATATTGCAGGATTCACGGTCAATTCGGCCGGGTCGGGGCTGGTCGGGGCGAAGGCCCGGCGCCCGCCACGCAAATCACATCAAGAGCATGATTATCTGACGGGCGCCGCTCGCGTTCGGCGCGCGTGTTCAGCCGTCGCCCTCGCCTTGGCGATTGAGCGTGCCTCTATGCTGCGCGCGGGCCCGGTGAGTTCCTGCCCGCACAGTCGCCCTGTTCGGTATCGAGGCGGCGGTCGCAGCGGCGGTCACCTTGCCGGTCTGCGCGGGGGCGGGGAGCGGCGTGAGAAGCGTGGGCAGGGCGCTGAGGCCAATGCACGCGGTCCTGTTGAGCATGATTCGGCTTCCCTGACGGCTTGTCGTATCGCAGGGCGGCGCAACGATATTTGCGTGAGCGCGCCGGAATGATTGAAGAATGGACTCTTGGGCGTGTCACAATCAAAGTTGGGATTGAGCCGCCCTCTGGGACCGTCCATGCGTGAGCGAGCGTCAGCGTGGAGTTGGTCCCGTCCTGGCGAGCTCGCTTGAGGGTGAGCCGAGAATAACGATTGCAGCGCGGTCTGTTGACTATATGTCTTCGAACTGTCTCGGGCTCTTGATAGCGACGACCCGTTTCGCAGCAGTGGGGCTTGCGCTCGGTTTGGCGACGGCTTGCGCCTCGCATCACGAGGGCGTGCTCCTCCCGGTATCGGTCTCGCCGCCGGGCGCTTCGCGAGTCGACATGCTGGTCGCGACGACGCGCCGGCGCAGCGATCAGCCGGGCGTTCTTTTCAACGGCGAACGCAGCGACATCCTTTCGTTCGAGGACATCGTCGTATCTGTGCCGCAGAACCGCGACATTGGCTCGGTTCAGTGGCCGGCGCCCGGCGCGGCCGATCCTACGCGCGATTTCGCGTTGGTTCGCGACCGAGGGATCGCCCGCGCCGACGTCCTAAGGGAGCTGGCTCGGCTGACGCCGAAGAACGGGCAAGCGCTTGTTTTTGTACATGGCTACAACACGCGCTTTGAGGCCGCGGTGTTCCGCTTTGCGCAGCTCACGCATGACATGAACGCTGAGGTTGCGCCGATCCTGTTTTCGTGGCCGTCGCGCGGTCGGCTTCTCGATTACGTCTACGATCGTGAAAGTGCGAACTTCTCCCGGACCGATCTCGCCAACTTTCTACGCGAGGTCGCGAAGAGTCCGCACGTGAAGGACATCGTCGTGCTCGCGCATTCCATGGGCGCCTGGCTCGCGACAGAAGCCCTGAGGCAAATTGCGCTGGAAGACGGGCGCGCGCCGGCCAAAATATCGAACGTGATCCTCGCTTCCCCGGATCTCGATGTCGACGTGTTCCGCCGACAAGTGACTGAGATGGGACGGGATCGGCCGCGCATGACAGTCTTTGTGTCCCGGCACGACCGGGCCCTGCAGCTATCCAGTCTGCTCGCCGGCGGGATCACCCGCGTGGGCGCGGCGGACCTGACCCGACCGGAAAACGTAGCGGAGCTAGAGTCGACGCCGGGAATCGTGGTCCTCGATATGTCCGCGCTTCGCACGAGCGACCCGCTCAACCACAGCAAATTTGCGAAAAGCCCGTCCGTTGTTCGCATCCTAGGCGAGCAGCTGATAGCCGGGAAGGAGATCGACGATCCTGCCGTCGGCTTCGCGACCCCCGCGGAGGCGATCGGCAATGTCGCGAGCGGCGCAGTCGCCGCGCCAGTCATCCTATTCACGGGCGGATTAGCGGGACGGTGATTCCAACGACGAATCCAGCCGCGACGATCCGCGCCTCGTTGCGGCCTCTGCCCGGGACTGTTGGCGGCCCTGTCAGAACGCCCGTCGCTCCCCGTTTCGCGGTGGATGAAAGGCCGAAGATGACAAACATCCTCTCCGGCTCTGGGCCTCGCGGCTCAAGCCCCCCAATCTTAATGTTCCATCGCTCTCCTGGACGTGGCATAGAGCGGAAAATGAACAAGATCGATCGACAGCCGCTTGAGGCGGGCGAAGCCAAAGTTGAATATCTGGATGGCGATTTTCGCGTCGTGCGTCCGGGCGCGTTCGTGCGATGCGCCGTCACCGGATTGCCGATCCCGCTCGACGAGCTGCGTTATTGGAGCGTCGAGCGACAGGAGGCCTATTCAAGTCCGGCCGCCTCGATGAGGCGTGAGAGCGAATTCCGCTGACGGCGGCGGCCGCCAGCCCTCGCACGGGCCTCGGATTTGTTTTTCGCGCGAGGAGCGACCGGGCTTGAAAAGAGCGCGAAGATAGTTCATATATGAACTTTCTCGCCCGGCCGAACGCGGGCGCTTCCGCTCCGACGGTTCGAGGGACCAAGATGCCAACTTACACGGCGCCGGTGAGCGACACTCTTTTTCTCCTCTCCGATGTTTTCGATTACGCTAAATACGCCAACGCGCCGGGATTTTCTGAGGCCCCGGTCGACGTCGTCGAGGCGGTCCTGACGGAAGGGGCCAGGTTCGTCGAGGAGGTCGTCCAGCCGCTCAACCGGGTCGGCGACCTCGAGGGCTGCAAGCGCAACCCGGACGGGAGCGTCACGACGCCGAAGGGCTTCAAGGCGGCTTACAAAGCCTTTGTCGACGGCGGATGGGTCGGGCTTGCCAGCGATCCGGCCTACGGCGGGCAGGGGCTGCCGACCTTTCTGGCCGTGCTCTTCAGCGAATACGCCAACGCCGCCAATATCGCCTTCTCGATGTACCCCGGCCTCACCAACGGGGCGGCTGCGGCGCTGATGACCCACGCGAGCGACGAGCTCAAGTCGCGCTATCTGCCGAAAATGACCACGGGCGAATGGACGGGCACGATGAACCTGACCGAGCCGCACTGCGGCACGGATCTGGGGCTCATCAAGACGCGCGCCGCTCCGCAAGCCGACGGCTCCTACACGATCACCGGCCAGAAGATCTTCATTTCCGCCGGCGAGCATGATCTCGCCGACAACATCGTCCATCTCGTTCTCGCCCGCATCGACGGCGCGCCCCCAGGCGTCAAGGGCATCTCGCTGTTCCTCGTGCCCAAGTTTCTGCCCGACGCCGATGGCGGGATCGGCGAGCGCAACGGCGTCGTCTGCGGCGCGATCGAGCACAAGATGGGCATCCACGGCAATTCGACCGCCGTGCTCAATTACGACGGCGCCAAGGGTTGGCTCGTCGGCGAGGAGCACCGCGGCCTGCACGCCATGTTCGTCATGATGAACGGCGCGCGGCTCGGCGTGGGCGTGCAGGGGCTGGCGATCTCCGAAGTCGCCTATCAGAACGCCGCCGCCTACGCCAAGGATCGCCGCCAGGGGCGCGCGCTGAAAGGGCCGGCCGAGCCGGACAAGCCGGCCGATATCCTGCTCGTTCATCCCGACGTGCGCCGCATGCTGCTCGAGATCCGCGCCTTCAACGAGGCGGCTCGGGCGTTCATGGTCTGGGTCGCGCTGTCGCAGGACGAAGCCCGCCTGAGCCCCGACCCCAAGACGCGGCAGGCGGCCGAGGATCGGCTCGGCCTCATGACGCCGGTGCTGAAAGGCGTCTTCACCGACTACGGCTTCGCCAACGCGGTCAAGGCGCAGCAGGTCCTCGGCGGCCACGGATACATTGCCGAATGGGGCATGGAGCAGTTCGTCCGCGACGCGCGCATCGCCATGATCTACGAGGGGGCGAACGGCGTGCAGGCCCTCGACCTGGTCGCGCGCAAGCTGCCGAAGGACGGCGGCCGCGCCATCATGGCGTTCATCGGCGAGGTCTCGCAGTTCCTGGCCGCCGCGAAGGGCGACGCGGCGCTTGCGCCCTATCTCGGCGGGCTTCAGACGGCGCTCGGCCACTTGCAGCAGGCGAGCATGTGGCTGTCGCGCAACGGGCTTAAGGATGCGAACAATGCGGGCGCCGCCTCATATGACTTTATGCACCTCCTCGGGCTGACGGCGCTCGGCTATATGTGGGCGCGGATCGTCAAGGCCGTGCTGGCGAAACAGGCGAGGGGCGAAAGCGATCCCGCAATCGACGCGAAGTTGCTCCTCGCCAAGTTCTTTAGCGAACGTATGCTGCCCGAGACGGGCGCGCATCTTGCGCGCCTCAGCGCCGGCGCGGCGAGCGTGATGGCGCTGCCGGCAGAAGCGTTCTAAGGGCCGAACGCGAGCGGGGAGGGAGGCGCCATGAGCGCGGTCGAGGCGCAGGTTCGCTTGACGGGCGGCTGCCAATGCGGCGCCGTGCGTTACCGGCTGCTCGCCAAGCCGGCGGGCGAAAACGTCTGCCACTGCCGGATGTGCCAGAAAGCGAGCGGCGGCCCGTTCATGGCGTTCGCGGGCGTCTCGACGGCCGACCTCGTCTGGACCCGCGGAGCGCCGATAGTCTTCGCGAGTTCCGCAGTCGCGGAGCGCGGCTTCTGCGGCGCGTGCGGCACCCCGCTCACCTATCGCATCATCGACCGTGACCGCGTCTCGATCACGATCGGCAGCCTCGACCGCCCGTCAGACGTGCCGCCGCGGATGCAGTATGGCGTCGAATCAAAGGTCGCGTGGCTCGATTCGATTGCCGATCTGCCCCAGCGCAACATTGCCCGCCTATTCGGACCCGACATCCACGTCGAGTCCCGACAACATTCCGATCACGACACTTAAGGACCAATCGCGGCCGGTCCGCCGCAGGGAGAGACCAAATGACCGACGCCTTCATTTACGACCACGTCCGCACCCCGCGCGGCCGCGGCAAGCCGGACGGAGCGCTTTACACCGCGACCACGCTGCATCTCGCGGCGACGGCGCTCAAAGCGATCAAGGACCGCAATCATCTCGACCCCGAGCAGGTGGACGACGTCGTCATGGGCTGCGTCGACCCCATCGGCGAAGCGGGCGGCGACATCGCCCGCATGGGCGCGCTCGCGGCCGGTTTCGGCGACACCGTCCCCGGCGTGCAGATCAACCGCTTCTGCGCCTCTGGCCTCGACTCGGTCAATTTCGCCGCCTCGCAAGTGATGAGCGGCCAGCACGATCTCACCGTCGGCGGCGGCGTCGAATCGATGAGCCGCGTCGGCATCGGCGCCTCGGGCGGCGCGTGGCCGGTCGACCCGTCGCTCGCCATCCCCGCCTATTTCATGCCCCAGGGCGTCTCCGCCGATCTCATCGCGACGAAATACGGCTTCTCCCGCGATGATGTGGACGCCTACGCCGTCGAATCGCAGAAGCGCGCCGCGCATGCCTGGAAGGAGGGCCGGTTCAAGAATTCCATCGCGCCCGTCCTCGACGTCAACGGTTTGCCGTTGCTCGATCGCGACGAGCACATGCGGCCCAGCACGGACATGCAGTCGCTCGCCTCGCTCAAGCCCTCGTTCGTCATTCCCGGCGAGCAGGGCGGCTTCGACGCCGTCGCCATCCAGGCCCATCCTGAGATCGAGCGCATCAACCACGTCCACCATGCCGGCAATTCGTCGGGCATTGTGGACGGCGCGGCGGCGGTGCTCGTCGGCTCGCGCAAAGCCGGCGAGATCGCGGGCCTGAAGCCGCGCGCGAAAATTCGCGCCTTCGCTAATATCGGTACGGAGCCGGCGATCATGCTGACCGGCCCGGTCGACGTGACGAAGAAGGTGCTGAGGCGCTCGGGCATGAGCATCGCCGACATCGACCTCTTCGAGGTCAACGAGGCCTTCGCCGCCGTCGTCCTGCGCTTCATCCAGGCCTTCGGCGTCGATCCTGACAAGATCAACGTCAACGGCGGCGCCATCGCGCTGGGGCATCCGCTCGGCGCGACCGGCGCCATGATCCTCGGCACGGCGCTCGACGAGCTCGAGCGCACCGGCAAGGAGACCGCGCTCATCACGCTCTGCATCGGCGGCGGCATGGGTACCGCCACCATCGTCGAGCGCGTCTGAAATCGGAGGCTTGAAATCATGAACCTCGTCAATTTCCGCTTCGAAACCGACGCCGACGGCATCGCGCTCGTAACATGGGACATGCCCGGCCGCTCGATGAACGTGATCACGCCCGAGGCGCTCGGCGAGATCGGCCAGATCGTCGACAAGATCGCAGGCGACGCCGCGATCAAGGGCGCGGTCGTCACGTTCGCCAAGGGGACCGCCGGCGCTGACCTTACGTTCCTCAAGACCGTCGGCGACGAATTCGCCCGCTGCGCCAAGACCGAAGGCAAGGCGGCGGCGATGCGCGCCTTCGTCGACCAGACGAAGGAGGTGAACCGTGTCTTCCGGCGGCTCGAAACCTGCGGCAAACCGGTCGCCGCCGCGATCAACGGCGTCTGCATGGGCGGCGGCTTCGAGCTTGCGCTCGCCTGCCACTATCGCATCGTCGCCGACTCGGAGAAGACCCGCGTGGGACTGCCCGAGGTCAGAGTCGGCCTCTTCCCCGGCGGCGGCGGCACGCAGCGCGTGGCGCGGCTGATGCCGACGCCGGAGGCGCTGCAGATGCTGACGAAAGGCGATCAGCTTCGGCCCGCGGCCGCCAAGAAGATGGGCCTCGTGCACGAGGTCGCGGCGGCCGATCAGATCGTTTCGTTCGCCAAGGACTGGGTGAAGGCGAACCCGCACGCCAAGGCCCTGTGGGACGACCCGAAATTCAAGCTGCCCTCGGGCAAGGTGTTCTCGGCCGCCGGCATGATGATCTGGCCGCCGGCCAACGCGCTTTACCGCAAACAAACGAATGACAATTTCCCTGCGATCCGCGCGATCCTGACCTGCGTGTTCGAAGGCTTGCAACTCCCCATGGACCTCGCGCTTGGCGTCGAGAGCAAGCACTTCGCCAACATCCTCTTGTCGAAGGAAGCCGCGGCGATGATCCGCACGAACTTCCTTTCGATGGGGGAATTGAACAAAGGCGTGCATCGCCCGGCCAGCGTGCCGCCGACCGACCTCAAGAAAGTGGGCGTGCTCGGCGCGGGCTTCATGGGCGCGGGCATCGCCTATGTCTCGGCGCTCGCCGGCCTCGATGTGGTGCTCATCGACCGCGACCAGGAATCGGCCGACAAGGGCAAGGCTTATTCCGACAAGGTCCTGAGCTCGCAGATCGCCAAGGGTCGCGCCAAGACGGCGGACAAGGACGCGTTGCTCGCCCGCATCCGCGCCACAGCGGACTACGCCGGCCTCAAGGGGTGCGACCTCGTCATCGAGGCGGTGTTCGAGGACCGCGCGGTCAAGGCCGAAGCGACCAACAAGGCGCAAGCCGTTCTCGGACCGGACGTTGTCTTCGCGAGCAACACCTCGACCTTGCCGATCACCTCGCTCGCCGAAACCTCGGTCAGGCCGGAGAATTTCATTGGCGTGCATTTCTTCTCGCCGGTTGAGAAGATGATGCTGACCGAGATCATCATGGGGGAGAAGACGGGCCAGAAGGCGCTGGCCGCCGCGATGGATTTCGTCCGCGCGATCAAGAAGACGCCGATCGTCGTCAACGACTGCCGCGGCTTCTACGTCAACCGCTGCGTCATCGCCTACGCGCTGGAGGCCCACCTCATGCTGATGGAGGGCGTGCCGCCGGCGATGATCGAGAACGCCGCGAGGATGGCGGGCCTCCCGGTCGGCCCGCTCGCGCTCACCGACGAGACGGGCGTCGACCTCACCTGGAAGATCCTTCAGGCGACCAAGAAGGACCTGGGCGACGCCGCTATCAATCCGGCGCAGGAGAAGCTCATCGAGGCCATGGTGGTGAAGAACCAGCGTTTTGGCCGCAAGAACGGCAAGGGGTTCTACGACTACCCCGTCAGCGGGCAGAAGAGTCTGTGGCCCGGGCTCGCGAATATCGTCGGCAAGCGGCTCGACCCGGAGGACGTCAGCGTCAAGGATCTCGAGGACCGCTTTCTGTTCGCGGCCGCGCTCGAAGCCGCGCGGTGCATGTTCGACGGCGTCGTCACCGACCCGCGCGAGGCGGACGTCGGCTCCATCCTCGGCTTCGGCTACGCGCCTTACACGGGCGGCACGCTCTCGTTCATCGATGGAATGGGCCTAAAGGCCTTTGTCGCGCGGGCGAAGGAGCTCACGGGCAAGTACGGTCCGCGCTTCGAGCCGAGCGCGAAGCTCGTTGAGATGGCCGAGCGCGGCGAGACGTTCTACGGCGCTTACGGCGAACGGCAGAGGGCGGCGTAGCTCTCTAGCCGCGCTCGACGAACGCGGCTACAGACTACACGATCCCCAGCGCCCGCCCCGCGTTGGCGAAGGCGGAGATGGCGAAGTCCACATCCGCCCGGGTGAGCGCCGCCGACATCTGCGTGCGGATGCGCGCCGCGCCTTTCGGAACCACCGGGAAGAAGAAGCCGGCGACATAGACTCCGCGCTCGTCTAGCGCGTTGGCGAGGTCCTGCGCCAGCCGCGCCTCGCCCAGCATGACCGGAATGATCGGCGTCACACCGGGCAGGACGTTGAAGCCGGCGGCCTCGACGCCGGCGCGGAAGCGGCGCGCGTGCTCCTGCAGAAGCGCGCGGCGGTCGTCGGCGGCGATGGCAATTTCGAGCGCCTTGAGCGCGCCCGCCGCGACCGGCGGCGCCAGCGAGTTGGAAAAAAGATAGGGCCGCGCCCGCTGGCGCAGCAGGTCGACGATGGGCTGCGCGGCGGCGATAAAGCCGCCCATGCCGCCGCCGAGCGTCTTGCCGAACGTGCCGGTGACGATGTCCACACGGTCGCCGACGCCGGTCAGCGCCGGCGTGCCGCCTCCCTTCTCGCCAAGGTGGCCGGTGGCGTGCGCGTCGTCGATGAGGACCATGGCGCCGTAGCGGTCGGCGAGCGCGCAGATCTCGGGCAGCTTCGCGACATAGCCGTCCATCGAGAAGACGCCATCGGTCGCGACGAGCTTGAAGCGCGCGCCGTCAGCGTCAGCCTGCTTGAGCCGGTCCTCGAGCTCATTCATGTCGGAATTGGCGTAGCGGTAACGCCGCGCCTTGGAGAGGCGCACGCCGTCGATGATCGAGGCGTGGTTGAGGCTGTCGGAAATGATGGCGTCCGCCTCGTCGAGCAGCGGCTCGAACACGCCGCCGTTGGCGTCGAAACAGGCGGCGAAGATGATCGCGTCGTCCTTGCCGAGGTGTTTCGCGATCGCCTGCTCAAGCTCGCGGTGCACCGTCTGTGTCCCGCAGATGAACCGCACCGACGCCATGCCGAAGCCGAACGCGTCCATCACGCTTTTGGCGGCGGCGATGATGTCGGGATGGTCGGCGAGGCCGAGATAATTGTTGGCGCAGAGATTGAGCATGTCGCACCCGCCGCTTCCGGCAGCGACGCGGATGTGGCCGCGCTGCGGGCCCGCCAGCAGGCGCTCGCGCTTCACGAGGCCAGCGGCCTCGATCTCGTCGAGGCTCGCGCGAATGTGCTTAAAAAAGGCTTCCGACATGCCGCAAGCATAGCAGCCCGAAGAAGGCGCTCAAGGCGCCGGAGAGGATGCTACACCTGCGAAGAACCAGGCGATGGCTACACGCCCCAGTCGACAAGCGCCTCGCCGCGATGGATCGCGTCCGCCTCGGGCGTGAAGCGGCCGTCAGGCCCATGCAACAGGAGCGCCGGCGCTATGCGCAAAGGCGCGCGCGACCCCTTGATCCCCGAGATGAGCAGGCGATGCGCGGATGCGCCAAGGCGAGGATGGACGGGAAGAAGCGCGAGCGCGCCGAGCCGGTTTTCCGCCGCTTCGAGGATCGTCGCCAGCGCCTCGGGACGGTGGATCATCGCGAACGCGCCGCCGGGGCGCACGATCGCGAGGCAGGCGCGGATCCAATCGACAAGCGGGGCGCCCGTCGTCCGCGCTTCCGCGTGCACATGCGCCCGCGCCCGATCCGGATCCGGCGAAACGCGCACCGACCCGGGCGCGTAGAAAGGCGGGTTGGTGACGACCGCATTGGCCGCGTTGTCGTTCAGCCCTGCTTCCCGGCGCGCCCGCGCGTCCAGGACATCGAGCTTCAGCGCCCGCACGCGCTTGGCCTGGCCGTTGCGCGCCGCGTTGTCAGCGGCGAAGCGCGCGAGGCCCAAGTCGATCTCGACGAGATCGACGCTCAAGCGCTCTGAACGCAGCGCCAGCGCCAAGCCGACCGCGCCGACGCCTGCGCCGACGTCGACAATCCTACCCTCGACAAGGTCAAGCGCGGCGGCGAGCAGCGCCGCGTCCGATCCTGCGCGATGGCCGGACTTTGATTGAACAAGCTTGAGCTTGCCCCCGAGCCAAAGGTCGAGAGAAAATTCGCCGATCGCCTCCGCTCGCTCCTCAGGCATCGCGGAGTTCGCCGGCGAGGCCGGCGTCGACCAGGATTCGGCGGGCGCGCGCCTCGTCCTTCGATTCAACAAGAATCCGCCGCGGCAGGAACCCGAGCGAGCCCTCAACCGCCGCCATATGCTGGTCGGCGACAAAGAAGCGGACGCGTTCGGATTTGAGAATCGACTCGATCACGCTGATGAGGACGAGATCGTTCGTGCGCAGAATTTCCACCAACGAGAAGCCCCATCAGGCGCACTTGCCGCGTTCTTTGTGCGTCTTTATGGTCGCGCCAACTGGCTGGCAAGGAAAAGCGATCGTGGGACTGGTCATTCCGCTCGAAGAGAAGTCGCCCGATCGCTTGATCGAGCCACTAGCCGCCCTCGTCGCAGCCGACATGGACCGTGTGAACCAGACGATCCTTTCGCGCACGGGCTCCGACGTCGCGCTGATTCCGGAGGTCGCCAACCACCTCATCTCGTCGGGCGGCAAGCGGTTAAGGCCGATTCTGACGCTCGCGACCGCCGGCCTGTGCGGCTATGGCGGGGCCGGGCACATAAAGCTCGCCGCCGCGGTCGAGTTCATGCACACCGCAACCCTCTTGCACGACGACGTCGTGGACGAAAGCGACATGCGGCGCGGCAAGACGGCGGCGCGCGTGCTCTGGGGCAACGAGGCGAGCGTGCTCGTCGGCGATTTCCTGCTCGGCCAGGCCTTCAAGATGATGGTCGAGGTGGGATCGCTCCCCTCTCTCGAGGTGCTGTCCAACGCGGCTGCGGTCATCGCCGAGGGCGAGGTCATGCAGCTTTCGGCCGCCAAGGACACCGAGACGACCGAGGACGCGTATCTCGCGGTCATTCGCGCCAAAACGGCGGCCTTGTTCGCCGCGGCCTGCGAGGTCGGGCCAATTCTCGCCGGACGCGGCAGAGCCGAGGCGGCGGCCTGCCGCGGCTTCGGGGCCAATCTCGGCATCGCCTTCCAGCTGGTGGACGACGTTCTCGACTACGGCGGCTCCTCGGTCAATCTCGGCAAGAACGTCGGCGACGACTTTCGCGAGGGCAAGATCACGTTGCCGGTCGTGCTGGCGTTCCGCCGCGGCTCGGGAGCGGAGCGGGATTTTTGGCGACGGGCGCTCGAGGAGGGGCGGATCGAGGATAGCGACCTCGAATTCGCTCTGGCGGCGATGCGGCGCCACCGCGCGCTCGAGGACACGCTGGAGCGCGCCCGTCACTACGCCGCAATGGCGCGCGACGCGCTCGAGCTTTTCCCCGCCTCGGCCTGGAAGCACGCGCTCATCGACGCGGTCGAGTTCGCGGTCAGCCGGGGGCATTAGGGCGCCAATCGGCGTCATGCCGGCTGCAAAGCGCAATCCTGTTTCCGCCTGGACGCGCATGGCGTCATACCGTCAGCGGAAGCGCGACGCCGGTCTGCGTCCGGTCCAAATCTGGGTCCCCGACGTCACCACGCCCGGTTTCGCCGAAGCTTGCCATAGGCAGGCTCGCGCCATCGCCAAAAGCGACCCCGGCGGTGACGAGATCACGCGCATCGGCGCCAAGCGTCGATGAATGGCCCGAGACCTGACGCGGCGTTGACAGTTTGTGACGGTCGCCGCGCCAGGCGATTTCGGAAAGGCGGGGCCGCTCTCGTCGTGTGAAGCGACCTGTTCGGCCAGTTGACGTCGGTTGGCGTCGCCCCTTGATTACCACCCTTTCGCCTTCGAGGTGACAATGGCTGATGTTGCCGGCGCGGACGGCGCTCCCGGGGGTTGGGCCGTTGTTTTTCTACAACAAGGTCGCTTCACCGTCCAAAAAGTTCGGAATCTGTCGGAAGTATTCGACAGTAGTTCGCCTCCAAAAATCCTGGCCGTTGATATCCCTATTGGTCTACTGGACGTGTACGAGACTGGTGGGCGCCTATGCGATCGAGAGGCGAGGAGATTTTTGGGTCCAAAGCGACGTAGCAGCGTTTTTCCAGCCCCTGTTCGGCCTGTTCTGAAGGCTTCTTCGTATGCCGAAGCGTGCGCTGTCTCCCGTGTGAGCGCAAGACACGGAAAGAAAATCAGCAAGCAAACTTGGGCGATCGTGCCGAAGATTAGAGAGATCGATGACCTTCTCAGAGCTAGGCCGGTGCTGCAGGAAATTGTCCATGAGGTACATCCTGAAGTCTGCTTCTGCGAGCTGGCCGGCCGCCCTATGAGCTGCCCAAAAGGAAGCAGGGAAGGACAAGTGGAGCGACGGCAAGCGCTGCGTCAAAGCTTTGGCAACCTGGATGAGATCGTCGAACGCGGCCGGAAGGAACAGCGCTTGGCGACCGAGGATATCCTTGACGCCGTTGTCGCATGCTGGTCTGCCGTTCGTCTGGCTGACCGGAAGGGGCGCAGCCTGGTTGAGCCCGCTCCACGCGATAGCGCCGGACTGCCGATGACGATTTGGGCTTGAGGCGAAGCTGCTCTCCCCTCGTGCAAAGACGATTTGGCTGCACGTAAAGCGCGCCGGTCGCAGCCGCTCCCGCAGGGACCTCAATCGCGGCGCTAGCGCGAAAACTCCCGCCGATATCTCCGCCCCAGCCCCGTGAGAACCTGATAGCCGATCGTGCCGCTGCGCGTCGCGAAATCGTCGAGCGCGATCGCCTCACCGAAGAACTCGGCCCGCACCCCAGGCCTCACCGCCTCTTCCGGCAGGTCGGTCACGTCGGCGACGCAAAGATCCATCGAGACGCGGCCAACCAGCGGGCAGCGGCGCCCGGCGATCATCACGTCCGCGCCTTTCTTGCCGACCATCGCGCCGGCCGTGCGCGGCAGGCCGTCAGCGTAGCCGGCGAGGAGCGTCGCGAGCCGGGTGCGGCGCTCAGCCGTCCATTGCGCGTTGTATCCGCAGGTCATGCCGGGCTCGATCCAGCGCGTCTGCTGCACCGCGACGGACAGCGAGACGATGGGCCGCATTGGGTTCGGCCTTCCCCGCGTCGGATTGCCGCCGTAGAGGGCGAAGCCCGGCCGGGCGAGGTCGTGCATGGGCGCCGCGGGCAGGAACATCCCCGACGAATTGGCGAGCGAGGCCTTGAGCGCAGGGAACGCCGCCCGGGCGGCCGCGAAGAGCGCCATCTGCTTCGCGTTGATGGGGTCGTCCGGCAGCTCAGACGACACGAAATGGCTCATGAGGAGTTCTGCGCCGCTCGCGGCGCCATGCCGCTCCATCGCGTTTCTGAGCGCCGCCAGGGACTCGAAGCCGAGCCGGCTCATGCCGGTGTCAAGGTGCAGCGCACAGGGGAGTGGCCGGCCCTCACGCGCAGCGAATTTCGACCAGCGCTCGAGCTCCTCGGCGCTGCCGATGACGGGCCTCAATCCGTGCGCGGCGTAGTCGGCGGCTTCGGCGCCGGCTTCGAGGCCGTTGAGGATGTGGATCGTCGCCTCGGGCAACAAGCGCCGCAAGGCCGCGCCCTCGGCGAAATGGGCGACGAAGAAGTCGCGCGCTCCCGCCGCCCACAAGACGGGGGCCGCCTTGTCGAGGCCGACGCCGTAGGCGTCGGCCTTAACAACCGCCGCGCAGGCGGTTGGCTGAGCGATGGCGGCGAGCTTCCGCCAGTTGTCGGCAAGCGCGCCGAGATCGACGGTCAGCAGGCCGGGCGCCTCATAGGTCGCGACCGCAGTCACCTAAGCGTCTTCTCCATGACCGCCGTCGTCGGCAGGTCGAAACCCTCATGCGCCTCGACCCGCGCGCGCTGAAACCCGAACCGCGCAAACACGCGCTCGTTCTCCGGCAAGTTGAGCCGCGCCCTCGACCGCATTCGGTTGACGCCGCGCCGTCTCGCCTCGGCGTCGCGGCTGGCGAACAACATTCCCGCAATGCCTTGCCCACGCGGTTGCGGAAGCACGCCCACCCGGCTCACCAAGAAAACGCTGTCATCGAGCCGCCAGAGGGCGACCGCCGCCAGCTTTTCTCCGGCGAAGACGCCGAAACCGCCGCCGGCCTCGATCTTGGCCGCGACCGTTTCGCGCGTTTCACCAAGCGCCGAGGACCGGGAGCGCGTCGCCATGCGCTGCGCGGCGAAAGCGGCGCGGATCACCTCCGCCGCCGCCTGCGCGTCCTGCGCCTGAAGAGGGCGTAGCGCCACGTTGTCCGAGGATTTCGGGATCCGACTCAAGGCGGTCATTGCGCGCGGGAGCCTATGCGCGCGCCTCCCCCTTAACAATATGTAATCCCCCTGGGGATCAACCGCCTCGATTTCGCCGCTCTGGCTGGCAAAGAGCCTGCCGACGCGCTAGATGGCGCGGGATTCGAAGGCGTTTTTGGCGATGACATCTCTGACCCGCAGGCAAGCCCTGCAGATTGGCGCCGGCGGCGCGCTCGCGGCGTGGTTTGCGCGCTCGCTTCCCGCCTTCGCCGATGATTCGGTCGAGACGCACGGCCTCTCGTCGTTCGGCGATCTCGCGCTGCCGCCCGACTTCCCGCACTTTACTTACGTCAATCCCGACGCGCCGAAGGGCGGGCTGCTCTCGCTGCAGATCACCGGGACGAGCGGCAACCAGAATTTCGAGACCTTCGACACGCTCAACATCTATAGCTGGAAAGGCAACGGCGCGGCCGGAATGTCGGCCACCTTCGACACGCTGATGACCGCCAACGGCGACGAGCCCGATTCCGTTTATGGCTTGCTTGCACAGTCCGTGGGCGTCTCGAAGGACAAGCTCGACTACCGCTTCAAGCTGCGCCCCGAGGCGCGCTTCTCCGACGGCGCGAAGGTGATCGCCGCGGATGTCGCCTTTTCGCTCACCGTGCTCAAGGAGAAAGGCCACCCGATCTACGCCCAGCTCCTCAAGGAAGTCGATTCCGCAGTCCCCGAGGGTGACGATGTCGTGCATGTCCGCTTCGTCGAGGGACGCAGCCGCGACGCGCATCTCATCGTCGTCGGCATGCCTGTCTTTTCCGCGGCCTGGTGGAAGGGCCGCGACTTCACCGCCTCTACGCTCGACGCGCCGCTCGGCTCCGGCCCCTACAAGGTGAAGGCGTTCGAGCAAGGGCGCTTCATCGAGTTCGAGCGCGACCCGAACTATTGGGGCGCGAATCTGCCGGTGAACATGGGCCAGAACAATTTCGACCGCCTGCGCTTCGAGTACTACCGCGAGCGCCAGGTCGCCTTCGAGGCGTTCAAGGCGGGCGCGATCAACTATCACGAGGAGTTCACCTCCCGCTTCTGGGCCACGGCCTACGATTTCCCGGCCGTGAACGAGGGGAGGGTCAAGAAGGAGATTCTGCACGACGGCGCGCCGTCGCGCACGCAAGGCTGGTACCTCAACACCCGCCGCGACCAGTTCAAGGACCCGCGAGTGCGCGAGGCGATCGGCCTTTGCTTCGACTTCGAGTGGACCAACAAGAACATCATGTATTCCGCCTACAAGCGGGTCGTCTCCTTCTTCCCCAACAGCGACATGGAGGCGAAGGGCGTGCCTACGCCCGATGAGCTCAAGCTCCTCGAGCCAATGCGGGCCAAGCTTTCGCCAGAAGTGTTCGGCGAGCCGTACATGCCGCCGGTGAGCGACGGGTCGGGCAGCGACCGCCCCCTCTTGAAGCGCGCCTACGAGCTTCTGCTCGCCGCGGGGTGCAAGCGCGACGGCGGCGTCATGAAGCTGCCGGACGGCAAACCGCTCACCATCGAGTTCCTCGATTCTTCGAGCGCGCTGCAGCCGCATACGATGCCCTTCATCCAGAACCTCACCAAGATCGGCGTCCAGGCCAACATGCGCATCGTCGACGCCGCCCAGTACAAGAGCCGCACCGACGCCTTCGACTACGACGTCGTCACGGCGGCGTCCGGCGGCTCGACCACGCCCGGCGCCGATCTCCGCGTCGTGTACACCTCGCAGGCCGCCAAGCAGAACGGCTCGCGCAACCTCGCCGGCGTCGCTGACCCGGCGGTCGATTCGCTCATCGAGACGATCGCCGCGGCGCAGTCGCGCCCCGAGCTCAACGCCGCCTGCCGCGCGCTCGATCGGGTCTTGCGCGCCGGGCATTACTGGGTCCCGATGTGGTATCGCGACACCTACTGGGTCGCCTATTGGGACGCGTTCGCGCGGCCGCGGACGCAGCCGCGGCTCGGCGTCGGCGCGCCTGGCACCTGGTGGTGGGACGAAGCGAAGGCCAAGAAGATTGGGTTATAAGCGGCCTGCGCCCCCTCCACCATGCTTCGCATGGTCCTCCTCCCCCATTCCGCTCGCGCTCCATGGGGTAGGATGGGGCGCCGCCGTCGCTCCCCTCCCTCGCGAAGCGGGGGAGGGGGACCGTCCGGAGGACGGTGGAGGGAATCGCTCCTCCCTGCAGGTTCTCTGACATGCTCGCCTATATCGCCCGCCGCCTCCTCCTCATGATCCCGACGATCCTTGGGATCATGGCCGTCTCCTTCGCCATCGTGCAGTTTGTGCCGGGCGGGCCGATCGAGCGCGCGATCGCTCAGTTGCAAGGGGCGGACCAGAGCTCGACCGCCGGCTTCGGCGGCGGCAGCGGCCAGATCGGCGGCGCCGCCGCCCAGGCGGGCGGCGACATCTCCTCGCGCTACCGCGGCAGCCAGGGCCTCGACCCCAAATTCATCAAGGAGCTCGAGAAGCAATATGGTTTTGACAAGCCGGCGCTCGAGCGCTTCTGGATCCTCGTGCGCGACTACGCGACATTCAACTTCGGCAAGAGCTATTACCGCGATGAGCCGGTCTTGAAGCTCATCGAGGAGAAGCTGCCGGTCTCGATCTCGCTCGGCATGTGGATGACGTTCATCTCCTACGCCATCTCGATTCCGCTCGGCGTCAGGAAGGCGGTGAAGGACGGCTCGCGCTTCGACACCGCGACCTCGGCGATCGTCATCTTCGGCTACGCGATTCCGAACTTCCTGTTCGCGGTGTTGCTCATCGTCCTCTTCTGCGGCGGCTCGTTCTGGCAGATCTTCCCCTTGCGTGGCCTCACCTCGGACAATTTCGCCGACCTCGACTGGCCGCACAAGATTCTCGACTACCTCTGGCACATCATGCTGCCGGTGACGGCGCTCGTGCTCGGCTCCTTCGCCACATCGACGCTCTTGACGAAGAACTCGTTCCTGGACGAGATCAAGAAGGCCTACGTGCAGACGGCCCGCATGAAGGGGCTCACCGAGCGGCGCGTGCTCTACGGCCACGTGTTCCGCAACGCGATGCTCATCGTCATCGCCGGATTCCCGGGCGCGTTCATCGCCGCCTTCTTCACCGGCTCGCTGCTCATCGAGCAGGTGTTCTCGCTCGACGGCCTCGGCTATCTTTCCTACGATTCGCTGATCCAGCGCGACTATCCGGTGGTGCTCGCCAATCTCTACATCTTCGCCCTCATCGGGCTTGTGGTGAACCTCATCTCCGACATCACCTACACCGTGATCGATCCGCGCATCGATTTCGAGACGCGCGAGGTGTGAGGGTGGCCTTTCCGAGCAGGGAAAGTTTCAGAGCCGTCATGGCCGGGCTTGTCCCGGCCATCCACGCGGTCGTGATTGGACCGTCGCGGCAGGAGGAGCGGGCCCCTTCGCGCACGAGTCCTCTGCCAAACCCACTTTCCGTGGATGGCCGGGACAATCCTCGGATCAAGTCCGGGGACGGCCATGACGCGAGCGGTGCGCCAACGCCGCCGCAAGAGGGGAGAACGAAACGCCCTCGGCTCCGCCTCTCGCCGATGAACGGGCGGCGGCTCGACAATTTTCGCCGCAACAAGCGCGGCGCGTGGTCGCTGCGAATCTTCCTCGTGCTCTTCGCCTGCGCGATCTGCGCCAATTTCATCGCCAACGACCGGCCGATCGTCGCGCATTACAAGGGCGAACTGCTCTTCCCCGTTTTCGTCGACTATCCCGAGGACAAGTTCGGCGGCTTCCAGGCGCACGCCGACTTCCGCGATCCGTTCGTGGCGAACGAAGTGAAGGCGCACGGCTGGATGATCTGGCCGCCGATCCGTTTCGCGAATTCGACCACCATCCTCAATCCGCCGACGCCCTTGCCTACGCCGCCGACCTGGCTACTCACCGACAAGACCTGCCGCGCGGCGCTCGAGAAGCAGGGCTTCAAGGACGTCGCGACCGTCGCCTCGCCGTGCTGGAAGCTTGAGCCGCTCTGGCTCGGCTCTGACCAGGACGGGCACGACATCGTCGCGCGCCTCCTCTACGGCTTCCGCATCTCAGTCCTGTTCGGGCTCATCCTCGCGGGCATCTCTTCGGTCATCGGCGTGTTCGCGGGCGCCGTGCAGGGCTATTTCGGCGGCTGGCTCGATCTTGCGATGCAGCGCGTGATCGAGATCTGGTCGTCGCTGCCGCATCTCTATATTCTCATTATCCTGTCCGCGATCCTCGCGCCGAGCTTCTTCGTGCTGCTCACGATCCTGCTTCTCTTTTCGTGGGTGAGCCTCGTCCATGTCGTGCGCGCCGAATTCTTGCGCGCGCGCAATTTCGAATATGTCAACGCAGCGCGCGCGCTTGGCGTCTCCAACACGAGGATCATCGTCAAGCACGTGCTGCCGAACGCGATGGTGGCGACGCTGACCTTCCTGCCCTTCATCGTCAACTCGTCGATCAGCACGCTGACCTCGCTCGACTTCTTGGGCCTCGGCATGCCGCCAGGCTCCCCCTCGCTCGGCGAGCTTCTGCTGCAGGGCAAGTCGAACCTCTCGGCACCGTGGATTGGCCTCTCCGCTTTCGCGGCGATCGCGCTCATGCTCTCGCTGCTCATCTTCATCGGCGAGGCGGTGCGCGACGCGTTGGATCCGAGGAAGACGTTCTCGTGAGGGACGAGGCGCCGCTCATCGAGGTGCGCAACCTCTCGATCGCCTTCAGCCAAGGGGACCAGCGCAAGACGGTGGTCGAGCGCGTCTCGTTCCGGGTCGAAAAGGGCCGCGCGATGGCGCTCGTCGGCGAATCCGGCTCGGGAAAGACCGTGACCGCGCAGGCGATCGTCCGCCTCCTGCCGCAGCCGGCGGCGAGCTACCCGACCGGCGAGATCTTCTTCCGCGGCCGCGACGTGCTCAAGATGTCGGACGCGGAATTGCGCGAAATGCGCGGCGGCAGCGTGACCATGGTGTTCCAGGAGCCGATGACATCGCTGAACCCGCTGCACGCCATCGCGCGGCAGATCGGCGAGATCATCGCGCTGCATCACGGGCGCGCGGCGGCGACCAAGGAGCGCATCGTCGAACTGCTCAACGAAGTCGGCGTCGTCGACCCGGCCTCGCGCCTCGGCGCCTATCCGCACCAGCTCTCGGGCGGCCAGCGCCAGCGCGTTATGATCGCGATGGCGCTCGCCAACCGCCCGGACCTGCTCATCGCGGATGAGCCGACGACCGCCCTCGACGTCACCGTGCAGGCGCAGATCCTGACGCTGCTCAAGGATCTGCAGACGAAGCTCGGCATGGCGATGCTGTTCATCACCCACGACCTCAACGTCGTGCGCAAGATCGCCGACGACATCATCGTCATGCAAAAAGGCGCGATCGTCGAGGCCGGCCGTATGGCCGAGGTCTTCGCCAATCCGCAGCACGCTTACACCCGCGCGCTGCTCGCCGCCGAACCCAAGGGCGATCCGCCGCCGGCGGATAAAAGCGCGCCGATGATCGCCGGCGCGAAGGATTTGCGCGTCTGGTTCCCGATCAAGCGCGGCCTTCTGCGCCGGACCGTCGGCTACGTGAAGGCGGTGGACGGCGTCTCGCTCGAAGTGCGCGAGGGCGAGACGGTCGGCGTCGTCGGCGAATCCGGCTCGGGCAAGACGACGCTCGGCCTCGCCATGCTCAGGCTCATCCGCTCCGAAGGACCGATCGCCTTCCTCGGCTGCGCGATCAACGGCTTGAACTCGAGGGCGATGCGGCCGCTCCGGCGCGACATGCAGATCGTGTTCCAGGACCCGTTCGGCTCGCTCTCGCCACGCATGTCGGTGGCCGAGATCGTCGAGGAAGGGCTCATCGCCCAGGGAACGAAGCTCAACGCCGGCGAGCGGCGCCGCGTGGTCGAGCAGGCGCTTGCAGACACCGGGCTCGATCCGTCGAGCCTCGATCGCTATCCGCACGAATTCTCGGGCGGCCAGCGTCAGCGCATCGCCATCGCCCGGGCGATGGCGCTCGATCCGAAATTCGTCGTGCTCGACGAGCCGACCTCGGCGCTCGACGTCTCAATCCAGGCGCAGATCGTCGATCTGTTGCGCGATTTGCAGCGGCGGCGCAAGCTCGCCTATCTTTTCATCTCGCACGACTTGCGAGTGGTGCGGGCGCTCGCGAGCGAGATCATCGTGATGCAGCGCGGAAGGGTGGTCGAGAGCGGGGCGGCGGCGCAAGTGTTCGCGGCGCCGCGCGACGAATATACCCGCGCCCTGTTCGCGGCGGCCTTTTCCAACGAAGCGACGCTGTCGAGCGTCGTCAATCAGTAAGGCGCTTGGCGTGGTAGGGCTGGGCGAAGTTCGACTCGGCGGTGAATGTCACCCCCGCGAAAGCGGGGGTCCAGCGCGCCGGCCTGCGCGAGCCGCGATGTTGGCGCCGGCGAACTGGATGCCCGCTTCCGCGGGCATGACATCAGCAGGGCGGCGGGAGTCCTGATGCCCCGCGCCATCCTCATCGTTCTCGACTCGGTCGGCTGCGGCGGCGCCGAGGACGCCGCGGCTTACGGCGACCAGGGCGCCGACACGCTCGGCCATATCGCGGAGGGGTGCGCGCTCGGCTTAGGCAACCACGACAGCTTGCGGCGCGGGCCACTCAACCTGCCGCGCCTCGAGGCGCTGGGTCTCGGCCACGCGATGCTGGCGTCGACCGGCCGGGCGCCTCCGGGCTTTGCGATGCCGAAACCGCGCGGCCAATGGGGCTACGGGATCGAGACGTCGCGCGGCAAGGATACGCCCTCCGGCCATTGGGAG
>DATJXI010000140.1:0-9220 GCA_035500275.1 Roseiarcus sp.
GGCTTGCGCTCAGGAAGACTACACCCGCGAGACAGAGCAACTCACAGCACCGACGTTTCCGGTCGCGTTGGAAGAATTTCGTGAGAGGCACGCCGTCCACCTACGCCCCCGTTCGGCGTACCAACTCAACCGAAATGTCACACGACATGGCGGCGGATTCGGCGCGGGGCGGCAGAGTCTGGGTCTTGATCCGGCGCTTGAACTCTTCGAGCCGTCGTTCGATGGCGCCCGGACTCGGTTTTCCCCGCCCGTAGCGCGTGCGAGGCCGCGCCCCGGAGAGTTCCTCCTCCAGCATCGTCTCGATGAAGCCGCGCGCCCTGAGGGCCGCGGCCGCCTAGACAGATTTGTGGAGAGAGTACGCAAGGGCGATGTGAACATCCGCTTTTTATTAGCCCCCGAAAGCAATACCATAGGGACGCGTCATCTTGGGAGGTGAAGGGGCCTCCCAAGGTCAAGGGGGGACGCCATGAAGATCTGCGCTAGATCTCTAGTCTAAAGCAAATTCGTCGCCCAGTCTATGACGGGTTGCTGGGCACCGATGTCGGCGTCTATTGAAGTCAAAGGCTGTCTAGATTCAAGGTTAGCCTTCAATGGGAAAAATTATTGAGGAATCCGTGATTTTGTCGGGTTCACTCGCCCCGGACATTCGTGTCGTCCATGTTTCAATTCCGTCTCCAATTGGCTTGACGTTAGAGTCTCGCCGAAACGATTGGATCGATATTCTTCGCATGGTCTCCGCCTTTGGCATAGTATGGTTCCATGCAAATGCGCCAGAAGGTGATATTGGATACTCTGGCTTGAGTTTTTTTATTATTATTACCATGATGTTTCAGATTGTTAATACAGACAATGTAAAAAGAAGCGTTCTACATGGCGCAGATCATATCCTCATCCCATGGGCCTTTTGGATGATATTTTATGGTTGCGAAAGAGTATTGATAGGCAAAACCCTCTTTTTGGCGAACGTGCCGATTTTCGTTGCCTTGCTAGACGGCACCAGCACTCACCTTTGGTATCTACCGTTCATTTTCTTCGTTACCGCCTTGCTGCGAATCGTCCAGAGAACGCCGCTCAAGTCCGTCATGGTTGTTATCTCAGCCACTGCGCTTGCGATCGCTTTGCTTACAGTGAATGCTTGGTGGCCTGCGGCGATGACGATCGGTCCTCCGATATCCCGCTACGCGCAGGCCACTCCAGCGGTCCTCTTCGGGATTCTCCTCGGCGGCGCGAAGCGTTCTCGCCTTTTTCAGCTGCTGGCCGTCCTTGCCACCGTCGGCTTTGCCGTCTCTGCGTCAACGTCGACCGCCAACGTCGGTCTCGAGGGCGCCGTCGCCGGCATCGCTGTGGGCTGCGCGTTGCTGCTCGCGAGAACGCGCGCCCCGGGCAAATTGAACACCACTGAATTCGCCGATTGGGCATATGGCATTTACCTGATGCATCCCTTCTTCATGTCACTCACAAAGGCGCTTCCGGCAACGGAGCGGGCCACTACCGCCATTATCGCTTACTTCAGCGCCTGGATTGCAACGATTGCTCTGCGGAAGTACGGCGGCGCTTTCGGCCGCGCCATAACCTGACCGAAAAAGGACCCCTCCAAGGCGTCGGCAGCGCAAGCGACCTGATCGGGTCCATAGTCGACGATCTAACCGGATGGTGCAGCTACTTGCCCCCTCCCCCCGATCAGCTTGGCGATCCGCCGCAGCGCCAGCTCGTAGCCCTGCGTGCCGCAGCCGACGATGATTCCGGACGCGACGCCCGACACATAGGAATGATGGCGAAAATCCTCGCGCCTATGCACGTTTGAGATGTGCACCTCGATGATCGGCCCGTCGAAGGCGCTGAGCGCGTCTCGGATCGCAACGGACGTGTGTGTGAAGGCGGCCGGGTTGATGACAATGCCCGCCGCGCGCTCGCGGCAGCCATGGATCCAGTCGATGATCTCGTACTCGCGGTTGCTCTGGCGGAACTCGATTTCGAGGCCAACCTCCTCCCCGATGCGCCGGCAGTCCGCCTCGAGGTCGGCGAGCGTCTCGCGGCCGTAGATCTCCGGCTCCCGCTTCCCGAGGAGATTAAGGTTCGGGCCGTTGAGAACGGCGACGATGCGGCTCACGAGGCTCATTCCTTCATATCGCCTCAATAGTGAACGACGACGAGCATCCTCTTGTCCAGAAGCGCGTCGGTCGGTTCGCCTTCGAAGCCCGGCGGGAGGGCCTCGACGCCGATCTCGCCGGGCGCGATCCCCTGCCGCTCGAGGGCGGCGACCGCGGCGCGGGCCCGCGCGTCCTGCACGCGGACGCGGCGCTCGGCATCGGGGGGGGGCGCATCGAGGAGGCCGCCGATTTCAACGAGCGTCGTCGTCTGGGGCGCCGCCCCGGCGACCGCGTCCGCCACGACGATCCACCCGCGCGGCGACAATTCGGCGCCCTGCCACTCCGCGTGCGACAGGTAGAAGGTCTTGAACTCCGGCGCGGCGCAAGCCGAGAGCAGCGCGGAGACGGCGAGCGGAGCCGCGACCGCGCCCCTCACCCGTGCCACGCCGCGACCGTCTTCAAGGTCGAGAAGCCGTAGAGCGCCTCAAAACCCTTCTCGCGCCCGTGGCCTGACTTGCCGACGCCGCCGAACGGCAGCTCGACCCCGCCGCCCGCGCCGTAATTGTTGACGAACACCTGGCCCGCCTTGAGCGCCTTGGCGAGCCGCATCTGCCGGCCCCCGTCGGCCGTCCAGACGCCGGCCACGAGCCCGTAACCGGTCCCGTTGGCGATGGCGACGGCCTCCGCCTCGTCCTCGAAGGGAATGACCACCTGGACCGGGCCGAAAATCTCCTCCTGCGCCAGGCGATGCTTGGGATTTACGTCCGCGAACAGGGTCGGCGCGACATAATGCCCGCCGGAGGGCGTGTCGGCGGCGATCGTCCCCTCGGCGGCCTTCTTGAGATCCGCGCCTTGCCTGATGAAGCCCGAGACGATCGCCTTCTGCCGGGCCGAGATGAGCGGGCCGACATCGAGGTCGGCGTCGGCCGGCCCCACTTTCAGCGCGCGGTAGCGCTCGGCCATTCGTTCCACGACCTCCACGTAACGCGCGCGCTCGACGAGGATGCGCGAGGCCGCCGAGCAGGTTTGCCCGGCGTTCTGGACGCCG
Organism: Roseiarcus sp.; assembly: GCA_035500275.1. Taxonomy (GTDB): domain Bacteria; phylum Pseudomonadota; class Alphaproteobacteria; order Rhizobiales; family Beijerinckiaceae; genus Roseiarcus. Next base: position 3,139 of record DATJXI010000140.1, read on the forward strand.
GCGTTGACGAGGGAGGGGAGCGCCCGCTCAAGATCGGCGTCGGCGAAGACGAGCTGCGGCGATTTTCCCCCGAGTTCGAGCGTGACCGGCGCGACATGCCGCGCTGCGGCCGCCTGCACCAGCGCGCCGACGCTGACGGAGCCCGTGAAGGAGAGGTGGTTCACGCCCGGGTGCTCGGCGAGCGCCGCCCCCGCCTCCTCGCCCAGGCCCGGCACGACATTGAGCGCGCCGGGCGGAAAGCCCGCTTCGCGCGCAAGGTCGGCGAGCGCGAGCGAAGTCAGGCACGCCTCCTCGGCGGGCTTGAGGACACAGGCGTTGCCCATGGCGAGCGCGCCCCCGATGGTGCGCCCGGCGATCTGCATCGGATAGTTCCACGGCACGATATGGCCGGTGACGCCATGCGGCTCGCGCAGCGTGTAGACCGTGTAGCCGGCGAGATAGGGCATCGTCTCGCCCATCGCCTTGTCGGCGGCGCCGGCGTAGAACTCCATGTAGCGCGCCATCGCAAGCGCGTCGGCGCGTCCTTGTTTCAGAGGCTTGCCGACGTCGAGCGCCTCGATCCGCGCGAGGTCCTCCACCCGTTCGAGGATGAGCGCGCTGAGCCTCATCATGAGCCGGCCGCGCTCGGTCGCCGTGAGGCGGCCCCAGCCGCCGGCGAGCGCGCTTTTCGCGGCGGCGACGGCGTCGTTGATGTCCGCCTTGTCCCCGCGGGCGATTGCGCCGATCTCGACGCCGCGCGACGGATCTTCGAGCGGCAGGGTCTCGCCGGATTTGGGCGCAACCCAGCTTCCGCCGATGAAGCATTTGTCGGCGGGGAACCAGGTGAGGTTTGGCGCCGCGTCCACTCGATCTTGATCCTCTACCGTGATCCACCGGCGCCAGCGTCGAAGGGGTTCCCATCCTCCCCCGCTCCGCGGGGGCGCTCACCGCACTGCCGGAGAGGAGCCTGGACTTACGCCTCGCCCCAGACCTCCTCGGCGATTTCGACCAGGCGAGCGAGCTTGATCCACTGGTCGGCCTCGGAGAGGTCGTTGCCGTGGGCGGTGGAGGAGAAGCCGCACTGGTGGCTCAAGCAGCATTGCTCGAGCGGCACGTATTTCGTCGCTTCCTCGATCCGGCGCTTGACCTCGTCCTTGGGCTCCGCTTCGGCCTTCTTCGAGCTCATCAGCCCGAGCACGATGGTCGCGCTCTTCGGCGCGAACCGGAGCGGCGCGAAATCGCCCGAGCGCTCGTCGTCGTATTCGAGGAAGAAGCCGTCGATCTTCATCTCGTTGAGCAGGATCTCGGCGACCGGCTCGTAGCCGCCCTTCGCCACCCAGGCGCTCTTGAAGTTGCCGCGGCAGAGATGGACGCAGATCGTCATGTCGGCGGGCCTATCGCGGATCGAATCGTTGACGAGCTGGCAATAGAGGCGGGTGAGCGCGTCCGGATCGTCGCCGCGCGCCTGGGTGCGGGCGCGGATGTCCGGATCGCAGAGATAGGCGAGATTGGTGTCGTCGAACTGGAGGTACCGGCAGCCGCGGGCGGCGAGGTCGACGACCTCGGCGCGATAGGCCGTGGTCAGATCGGCGTAGAAATCCTCGAGTTTTGGATAGACCGCCTCGCTGATCGCCTCGCGACCGCCGCGGAAATGCAGCATCGACGGCGCCGGGACGCAGACTTTCGGCGTGCGGGTCGTGGCCGACTTCAGAAAGTCAAAGTCGGGGCCCTGGATTGGGCCGACCCAGCGGACCTTGCTGCCGACATGCATGGTTGGCGGCTTGAAGCCGACTTCGGTCCCGTCGCTCTTGCGGAAAGTAGCGACGAATTCGCCGTAGCGCGTCTCGACGCCTTCGAGGCGCTCCAGGAAATCGACGTGGAAAAAGGTGCGCCGGAATTCGCCGTCGGTGATCCCTTGCAAGCCCACGTTCTCCTGGGCCTCGACGACCTCGCGGATGCATTCGTCCTCGACGCCGTGCAGCTCCGCCGCCGCCAGGTGGCCCGCCGCAAATTTTTCGCGCGCCTCGTGCAGCCGCTCGGGGCGAAGGAAGCTGCCGACGTGGTCGGCGCGGAACGGCGGGCGCGACATGGGCTTTCCTCCGGAACTTGGATTTTCGGGCGCAATGCTGTCATGGGCCACGCGGCTTTGGCAACCCATCGCGCGCGGATCCTATCGCCTCGCGGCGAAAAAGCCTCTCAAGAGCGCGGCGGCCTCGCCCTCCCGGATGCCGCCGTAGACTTCAGGGGCATGGTGGCAGGTCGGCTCATCGAAGAAGCGCGGCCCGTGATCGACGGCGCCGCCCTTGGGGTCGGGCGCGGCGTAATAGAGGCGCCGGATGCGGGCGTGCGAAATGGCGCCCGCGCACATGGCGCAGGGCTCGAGCGTCACATAGAGGTCGCAGCCGACGAGCCGCTCGGAGTCGAGCTTTGCGGCGGCTTCGCGGATGACGAGCATTTCGGCATGCGCCGTCGGATCGGCGAGCTCGCGCGTGCGGTTGCCGGCGCGCGCGATGACGACGCCGTTACGCGCGAGGACGGCGCCGATCGGCGCCTCGCCGCGCGCTTCCGCCGCCCGCGCTTCGGCGAAGGCGAGGCTCATGGGATCGCGGGCCTCGCTTGGGGCGTGGGACAAACCGGGCTCCCTGCTGGCAACTGCGGCGCCAAGCGCTCTTTAAAGCTGGCGGCTCCGCACGTTTATGGCTTAGGACAGCCGCGCGCTGGCGGCAATCGCGGCGCCTTTTCCTGAAACCTTAAGCATGAGCGACGAAACCCTCTCCGAAGTCCGCCCCGGCCAGCGCATCGCCAAGGCGATGGCGCGCGCGGGCCTATGCTCGCGCCGCGACGCGGAAGCGTGGATCGCCGCGGGGCGCGTGACCGTCAACGGCAAGGCGCTCGACAGCCCCGCCTACAACGTCACGGACGCCGACGACGTCCGGGTTGACGGCGAGCCGCTCGCGCCGATCGAGCGCACCCGGCTCTTCCTCTTCCACAAGCCGCGCGGGCTGGTCACGACCGCGCGCGATCCCGAGGGGCGGCCGACGATCTTCGATGCCCTGCCGGCCGGCCTGCCGCGGCTCGTTGCGGTCGGGCGGCTCGACATCAACACCGAAGGCCTCCTCCTCTTGACAAACGACGGGGGGCTCGCGCGGGCGCTCGAACTGCCGTCCACAGGGTGGCTGCGCCGCTACCGGGTGCGCGCGCACGGGACGATCGATGAGGCGCGGCTCGACGCGTTGAGCGAGGGCGTAACGGTGGACGGCGTCGCCTATGCGGGCATTGAGGCGCGGCTCGACCGCGAGCAGGGGTCGAACGTCTGGCTCACCATGGGCCTGCGCGAGGGCAAGAACCGCGAGATTAAGAAGGTGCTCGATCACTTGGGGCTCGCGGTCAATCGGCTGATCCGCATCTCGTTCGGCCCCTTCGAGCTGCGCGATCTCGCCGAGGGCGAGGTCGCCGAGGTGCGCACCCGGATCCTGCGCGACCAGCTGGGCGTAAAGCTCGCCAAGGAGGCGGGGGTGGATTTCGACGCGCCGATCATCGAACGGCAAGTCGGCGAACCGAATCCGGAAGAGGGAGACAGACGCCGCGCGAAGGCGCCCGAACGGCGTGAGCGCCGCGAGACGCAGGGCGAAGGCCGGCGGCGGTTCACGGCGGGCGAGCGGCGCCCTGGCGCGACGGGACAAAAAGATCGGCGTGGACCGCCGCCCTCGGCGCCGGAGCGAAAGCGCAAGCACGTCTCGGCGCTGCGCGCCGAGATCGCGGCGGAAAAGGGCGGCCCGCGCAAGCGCGTCGAGCGCAGCGCCACCCAGGACCGGAAAGGGCGGTCGGTCGCGGTCGAGCGCATTTCCACGGCCCGAGCCGAGGCGACTGACACGATCAAGTTCGACCGGGGGGCTCGCAAGAACTGGGGGCCGAAGCGGAGCGGTCGTCGGGGCGCCTTCGAGGCCGAGACTGGAGCCAGGTCGCCTGACCGCGAGCGGAAGGACGGGCGCGCGCATGAAGGCCGGAGAGCGCCCTTCGAAGGTCGAGCGAAGGACGGCGAGTTTCCCAAGCGCGGCGCCGGGTCGAAGCCGCGTGGCGAGGGCGGTCGGCGGTTCGATCGGCCAGCAGAGGCGCGCGACAAACGCTCGGAGAAGCATCGTCCGCGCGAGCAAAGCTTTCGGCGCGAAGAAGGCGACGACAGCCGCGAAGAGCGAAGGCCGGGCCCAGTCGGTGAGCCTCGCGAGCGGGACTTCCGCCCCGTTGCGAACCGAGGCGGCGAACAGCGCCCGGAGCGCAAGCCCGGGCTCCGTGGCAAGCCTCAAGCGCGTTCGGACAAGCGCCCGCCGCGCAAGGGACCGCCGAAAGGCGAGGGGCCGCGCCGCCCGCCCCGCAAACGCTGACGCATGCGCATCGTGGGCGGCCGCTTCAGAGGCCGCATTCTCGCCACGCCCGGCTCGCGCGCGATTCGGCCGACGTCCGAGCGCCTGCGCGAGTCGATCTTCGACATCCTCGAGCACCGCTTTCCCGGCCGGCTCGAGGGGGCGCGGGTGGCGGACTTGTTCGCGGGCTCAGGGGCGCTTGGCGTCGAGGCGCTGTCGCGCGGCGCCCGTTTCGCCCTCTTCGTCGACAACGGCGTCGAGGCCCGCGCGCTCATTCGCGCCAATGTCGAGGCGCTCGGCCTCGGCGGCGTGACCCGCATCTGGCGCGCCGACGCGACCAAGCTCGGACCGGCGCCCGCTCGCGGCGCGTTCGGGATCGCCTTCCTCGATCCGCCTTACGGGCAAGGCCTTGCTAAGCCGGCGCTCGCGGCGCTGGTCGAGGGCGGCTGGCTCGAGCCGGACGCGCTTTGCGTGGTCGAGGAGGCCGCGAAGGCCGAGATCGTCGCGCCGCCCGGCCTCGTTATTGTGGACGAACGCGTGTACGGCGACAGGCGCATCGCGATCCTTGCTCGCAAAAGCGGGTCTTCGCCTCCTATTGCGGATAGGGGTTGACGAACCTGCCGACGATGCTGGACTCGGCCTCGCGATGGCCTTTGAGCTTTTCGTGCAGCTCGGAGAAGGTCAGCCCCGGCGGCAGCTCCCTCGGACCAAGGTCGGTCGCGACGATTGAGAAGATGTAGTGGTGCGGCGATCCGGGCGGCGGGCACGGGCCGCCGAAGGTCGTGAGCTTCTTGCCGCTCGTGCCGCCGACGTATTTGTCGCTCGGCTTGCTGATCTCGCCTTCGGCGAACGAGCTCACATCGGGCGCGATCCCGTAGGCGACCCAGTGCACGAAGCCGGCGCCGTTCCCCGCGTCCGGATCGAACACGGTGAAGGCGAAGCTCTTCGTCCCCTCAGGCGCGTTTGCCCAGGACAACTCAGGCGAGACGTTCTCGCCCTTGCAGTTCGGCCCGCGGGCGGGAATGTCGCCCACCTTCTTCGGCAGCATGTCGCCGTCCTTGAAGGTGGCAGACGAGAGCGTGAACACGCCCGCTGCCTGCGCGGTCCCGCAGCTGAGCGCGAGCGCCGCCATCGCCGACGCCAGGATCGCTTTTGTTGGCCTCGGCGCCATCTCCTGTCTCCCCGTGTTTCCGACGCGGAATATAGAGCGCGTAACGGGCGAAAAGGCGCGAAAAAATGCGGGAAGATGCGAGAAAACGCGAAAAAAAGAGGAAAAGTTGCGCCGGAATCGAGCTTTCCCAACGGGTTACGCCGAAATTCGGGGAAAAAATCATTGACCCACCCAAAGGCAGCTCGCTTCTTTCGCCCGCGAACTCTCCTCCGTCCCGAGCGTCCTTGGCGAGGGCCATGCGTGTTCGGCCCGTCGAGCGGAACTGCGCTTTGAATTTTTATCGTCATGGACCTGGATGAACGGCATATCTCTCATTCCGAAAAGCAGGATTATATCGCTTGCCTTCGGAAAATACAAGGAATTGCACCCTCTTCCTATCCGACCCCAGGCCAACGCCAGCAGCGGGCCAGGACCGTTGTCAAATTTGAGCAGAGGCGCGAACCTGGGAAATGAAAGCGGAGGCGGGGTTGGGCAGAAGCGGCGTCGGAACTTGGGTTGTTCTCGCGGCGGCGCTTGCCGGCTGCGCCGACCGCCCCGAGGTCGACCAGATCGCCCAGGTCGCGATGATCGG
>DATJXI010000141.1:0-10937 GCA_035500275.1 Roseiarcus sp.
GCGGCGGCTTTATGGAACGACATTCTGCGTTTCTCGATGCGGGAGGCGGGCGTCGCGGTCGCTCTCGCGCTGATCGTCCTGTTCTTCTCGCTGACCGCGCCCTATTTCGCCACGACGGGGAACTTTCTCAACCTCTTTGTCCAGATCGCGATCAACACGGTGCTCGCCTCGGGCATGACCATCGTCATCCTGACCGGCGGCATCGATCTGTCGGTCGGCTCGGTGCTGGCGCTCTGCACGGTCGTTGGCGCTCTCATTATGACGGACAAGAATCTTCCCGTCGCGCTCTCGGTGCCGCTCGCGCTCGTCGGCTGCATGAGCGTCGGCGCGCTGTGCGGGCTCGTCAACGGCTTCGTGTGCGAGCAGTGGAAGATACCCTCCTTCATTGTCACGCTCGGAATGCTCAACGTCGCGAGCGGCGCGGCCCGGGTGACGAGCAACAACTCGACCATTACCGGGCTTCCCCAGCCCTTCGTCGATTTCGGCAATCTGATCATCTGGGGCGTCTTTCCCTCGATCTTCCTCATCGCGGTCGGGGTGATCCTGATCGGCTGGTTCATCCTGCGCTACACGGTGTTCGGCCGTTTGATCTACGCCATCGGCACCAACGAGGAGGCGGTCAGGCTGTCGGGCCATGCGCCGCGCTTCTACAAGATGGCCGCCTTCACCATCAGCGGGCTCACCGCCGGCGTCGCGGCGATGGTCTATCTCCTGCGCCTCAACGTCGGCAGCCCGATCGCCGGCGTCGGCTACGAGCTCAACGCCATCGCCGCGGTCATCATCGGCGGCACCAGCTTCAGTGGCGGCAAGGGCTCGATCATCGGCACGCTGGTCGGCGCCTGCATCATCCAGGTCCTGACCACCGGGCTGCAATTGTTCGGCGTGGGCGACAACGTGAAGCCGATCGTCATCGGCACGGTGATCGTACTGGCGGTGGTGCTCGACGCCTACCGCGACCGGTTCCTCAAGGCGATCGAGTCGCGGGGATAGCGTGATCCCCCAGGACGATATGCGCGAAACGAGCTACACGAAGCGCACCTTCAGCCCCGGCAACTCAACGCCGTGAAGCGTGGTGGACCAGAGCTCGCCGGGCGCTACCGGCATGGCCTCGGTCAGGGTCCCGGTCGTCACGATCTCGCCAGCCTTCAGAGGCGCCGAATCGGGCGAGGACGCCAGAACCTCGACGAGATGCCGCAAGGCCTTGATCGGTCCGCCAAGCACGTTCGTCGCGCGTCCTTGCCTTGTGACGCCGGGGCCGCTGAGATCGATCGTGAAGCTCATAAGCGCGTGCGCCCACGCCGCACGGTTGTCGATCATGCGCTTTTCGCCGATGAAGTAGGCGCCGTGCAGGCCGTAGCCTGCGACCGAGTCGGCGGCGGCGACTTTCCACCCCGGGAAGATGGACTGCACGATCTCGCAGCCATGCGCGACCCAGTCCACGCAGGCGAAAATCTCCTCGTCGCTCATGCCGGCTTGCGGCGCGGCTGCGAGGTGCAAGGCGATTTCCGGCTCGATTAGCGGTTCGGGCAGGCCCGCCAGGGCGAGTTCCCCGCCCATCGCTGCGAAGTCGTGGACCGTCTTGTCGAACATGTAGTTCCAGATCGGCGCCGAGACGCCGTAGGCGCGCTGGACGTCGGGATTGGTGAAGCCGATTTTTCGCCCGACCGCCCGCTCGCCGCGCGCGGCGCGCAAGCCGAGGACGCGGGCCGCGATCGCATAGGCCTCGCGCATGTCGAAGCCCTCGTAGTGCGACGAGAAAGGGGCGACCTGCCGCCCCGTCCCGAGAACCGCGAACGCCTCGGCGGCGATGGCCTCGATGCGCGTGTTTCTTTCCCCCTTGTCCGCCCCAGGTGAACGTTCCTCGACGGAACCGCCTCCCAACGCACTCTCCCAACTCTCGCCTTTCTTCAGGCTACGACGGAGCGCGCGGCGCCTCAAGCGCCTTTTCACGGCGAGTATGACCGCCTATGCGAAGCCGGATCGGGGGCGATTCATGCTGCACCATTTCTCATCCGACGGCGTTCACATCGCCTATATCGATATGCCCCCGGCCGGACACGACAAGGGCGAGCCGATCCTGCTCATCCACGGCTTCGCCTCGAACCACCGCGTCAACTGGATCAGTCCCCGCTGGGTCGATACGCTGACGAAGGCGGGGCGCCGCGTCGTAGCGCTCGACAACCGCGGCCACGGAGCGAGCCAGAAGCTCTACGCGCCCGCCCACTATCGCGCCGATCTCATGGCGCGCGACGCCGCAAATCTTCTCGCCCATCTCGGCATCGAGCGTGCCGACGTCATGGGCTATTCGATGGGCGCGCGGATCGGAGCGTTCCTGACGCTGGCGCGGCCTGCGGTCGCGCGCTCGCTCATCCTCGGCGGGCTCGGCGAGCATCTTGTCCGCGGCTACGGCCTTCCGGCCGGCGTCGCGCAGGCGATGGAGGCGCCTTCGCTGGCCGATCTGGCCGACCCGACGCAGCGGATGTTCCGCGCCTTCGCCGAACAGACAAAGAGCGATCGTGCCGCGCTCGCCGCCTGCATCCGCGGCTCGCGGCAGAGCCTGACCCCGGCGGCGGTCGCGCGCATAGCCGCGCCAACCCTCATTGCCGTCGGGACGCGCGACGCCGTCGCCGGCGACGGCCATAAGCTTGCCGCGATGATGCGGAACGCCGAGACGCTCGATATTCCCGGGCGCGACCACAATGTCGCGGTCGGCGACAAGGTTTTCAAAGCCGGCGCGCTAGCGTTCCTTGAAAGGCGCGCGTGACGGACGCCGGTCGCGGCTTGAGAGGCGAGCTGCTTGAGGAGGGATACCCATGGCGGAACTGGCGGCGGCTCTCGCGGCGGCTTCGATCGGGGCGATGATCTTCTTCTCCGGATTCATCGCGCCGACCGCGTTCCGGGCCCTGCCCGCCGAGAGCGCGGGCGCATTCGTGCGCACGCTGTTTCCGAACTATTTCCTCGTCAACGGCCTCGCGGGCGTCGTCGCGTCGCTCCTCGCCCTGCCGTCTTATGCAAGCGCGTTCCTCCTCGTCGGAGGCGCTGCGCTGGTCGCGCTTCGCATCCTGGTCGTGCCGGCGGTGAACGAGGCGCGCGACGCAATGACGGCCGGGGACGCCCTCGCCAAGGCGACTTTCGCCCGTTGGCACCGGGCGTCGGTCGTGGTCAATCTTGCCGCGATCGCGCTTTATGCGCTGGCGGTCTGGCTTCTGCTTCGTTGGGCGGCCTGAGTCGCTCGGCGGACCATCTCGACAAGCTTCTCGGAAACGTCGAGATTGCGTAGGAAAAGAGGTTTAGAGCCAACAGTCTTGGGGAAGGGAGGTCCATGGAGGCGTCGACGGCGCCGACCCGGATTGCTGACCGGTTTCCTGGTCCGACTCAGCCGGCGCTGCTCACAGTCGAGGGCGTGACGATGCGCTTCGGCGGCGTGACGGCCCTCGAGAATGTGAGCTTCTCCGTCGCGCCCGGCGCGATCTGCGGGCTCATCGGGCCGAACGGCGCCGGCAAGACGACGCTGTTCAACTGCGTCTCGCGGCTCTACGAACCGAACGCTGGATCGATTTACTTCGACGGCAAGGCGCTGCTCAGCTTTCGCCGCCATGAGATCGCGGCCCTCGGCGTGGCGCGCACCTTCCAGAACGTGGCGCTGTTCACCACCATGACGACGCGCGACAACGTGCGCGTTGGCGCGCATGCGCTGGCGCGGGGGGGATTTCTGGCCAACGCGCTCGCGCTTCCCTTCGTCGGCCGCGAGGAAAGAAGACTTTCGGAGCGGGCCGACGCGCTGATCGAGGAATTCCGCCTGCAGGGCGTCGCCGACCGCCCGGTCGGCGAGCTGCCTTTCGGCCTGCGCAAGCGGGTCGAGCTGGCGCGCGCGCTCGCGATCCAGCCGAAGCTCCTCATGCTCGACGAGCCGGCGTCGGGGCTCAACCACGAGGAGGTCGAGGGCCTGGCTGAGGAGATCTGGGGCGTCCGCGAGCGGCGCCGCGTCGCCATCCTTCTCGTCGAGCATCACATGAACCTCGTCATGCGGACCTCCGACCAGGTCGTCGCGCTCGACTTCGGACGGGTCATTGCGGACGGGGCGCCGGAGGCGGTGCGCGCCAACCCGGATGTGGCGCGCGCCTATCTCGGGAGCGCTGCGTGAGCGCGCCGATCCTCGAGGCGAAGGGGCTCAAGGCCTATTACGGCCCCGTCCAGGCGCTGTTCGGCCTCGACTTCGTCGTCGAAGAAAGAGGCGTGACGGCGCTTCTCGGCGCCAACGGCGCGGGCAAGACGACGACATTGCGGGCGCTGAGCGGCCTCATCGCCCGCGAGGGCGACATCCGGTTGCGCGGCAAGCCGATCGGCGCGCTTTCGACCGAGGACATCGCCCGCCTCGGCGTCGCGCATGTGCCGGACGGGCGCGGCACGTTCGTCGATCTGACGGTCGACGAGAACTTGCGGCTCGGCGCTTACGCGCGGGCCGACGGGAAGGACCTCAAGCTCGATTTCGAGCGCGTCTTCGCCTACTTCCCGCGGCTTGCCGAGCGGCGACGCCAGCAGGCAGGCACGCTTTCGGGCGGCGAGCAGCAGATGCTCGCGATCTCTCGCGCGCTCCTCACGCGGCCGAGCCTGCTCATGCTGGACGAGCCGTCGTTCGGCCTCGCGCCGATGCTGGTCGAGGAGATTTTCCGCATTCTCGCCGCGATCAACCGCGATGAGGGCGTGAGCCTGTTGCTTGTCGAGCAGAACGCTTCGCTCGCGCTCGATCTTGCCGACCACGCCGTGCTCATCGAGACTGGGCGCGTCGCCATGTCGGGTTCGGCGTTGGCCATGCGGGCGGACGGTTCCGTCCGCCGGGCCTATCTCGGCTACTAGGGCGGGGGCCGGCTTGAGCGAATTCCTCCACCAATTGGCTTCGGGGCTGGCGCTGGGAGGCGTCTACGCGATCATGGCGCTCGCGCTGGTGATGATCTACCAGGCGACCCAGCTCGTGAACTTCGCGCAAGGCGAGATGGCGATGTTCTCGACCTATTTCGCCTGGAAGCTCATGGACATGGGCTGGCCCTATTGGCGCGCCTTTTTCGCGACGGTCGCAGTCTCCTTCATCGGCGGCATCGTGATCGAACGCTTGATCGTGCGGCCCTTCGCCAATGCGCCGGTGCTTGCTTCGATCATCGTGTTCATCGGGCTTGCGCTCATCTTCAACGCGCTCGCCGGCTGGCTCTACGGCTATTCCGTCGTCTCCTTCAATACGCCCTTCTCAGGCCGGTCGTGGTTCGGAAATGTCTACATGTCGGCGCACGAGTCGGGCGCGGTGCTGGTCAGCCTTGCGGTGCTCGCGCTTGTCTACGCGTTCTTCCGCTTCACCTCCTTGGGTCTTGCGATGCGCGCTGCGGCGCAGAACCCGACGTCGAGCCGGCTCGTCGGCATCCGGGTCGGCTGGATGCTGGCGCTCGGCTGGGGCCTTGCCGCCGCGATCGGCGCGATCGCCGGCATGATGGCCGCGCCGATCGTCTATCTCGATCCGAACATGATGGGCGGCGTGCTGATCTACGCCTTCGCCGGCGCGGTGCTCGGCGGCATCGACAATCCGTTCGGCGCCGCCTTCGGCGGCTTCGCCGTCGGCGTCCTCGAAAATCTCATGGGCGCCTATGTCGTCGGCTCGGAGACGAAGCTCTCGGTCGCGCTCGCCATCATCATCGGCGTCCTGGTCTGGCGTCCGTACGGACTGTTCGGGCGGCGGCTCGTGGCGCGGGTCTAGACGATGGCGCGCGCCGACGAGCTTGCGCGGTTCGCGACGCTCGCGGTCTTCGCCGCCGGCCTCGCGTTTCCGTTCCTCGCGTCGGGCTATCATATCTATCAGGGCGCGCAGACTCTCATTTACGCCATTGCGCTGCTTGGCCTGAACCTGCTCACCGGGTTCAACGGCCAGATCTCGCTTGGGCACGGCGCCTTCTTCGCCATCGGCGCCTACGGGACGGCGGTTCTCGCCACGAAAGCGGGTCTGCCCTATTGGGCGGCGATCCCGCTCGCGAGCGTCGTCTGCTTCGTCGCCGGCTTCCTGTTCGGCTTCCCCGCCCTGCGCTTCGGCGGGCTTTACCTTGCGCTTGCCACCTTCGCGCTTGCGGTCGCGACTCCGCAGATCCTCGCCTTCAAGGGCTTCGAAGGCTGGACCGGCGGCTTTCAGGGCGTCATCCTCACGAAACCGAAGCCGCCATTTGGCCTTCCCCTCACCGGCGACCAGTGGCTCTATCTCGTCTGCTTCTTTAGCGCCGCTTTGCTTTATTGGGCCGCCCGCAATTTGGCGAAGGGGCGCGTCGGCCGGGCGCTCGTCGCTATTCGCGACCACCCGATCGCGGCGGAAACGATGGGGGTGAACGCCGCGCTCTACAAGACGAGCTGCTTCGGGGTGAGCGCCCTCTACGCCGGGGTCGCGGGGGGCTTGAGCGCCATCGCCGTCGGCTTCGTCTCGCCTGAAAGCTTTGGCCTCGCGCTGTCGCTCTCCTTCCTGGTGGGCGTCGTGATCGGCGGGCTCGCGTCGCTCGGCGGCGTCATCTTCGGGGCGCTCTTCATCGAGTTCGTGCCCAACATCGCCGATCAATTGACCATGAGCTTCGGCGAGAGCGCCAAGGCGCTCCCTGGGGCGATCTATGGCGTGCTGCTCATTCTCGCGATGGCGGCCGCGCCGACGGGCGCGGCGGGCGCTTTGCGCATGATCTCGAAGCGCGCGGCAGGCGCGCTTGGTTTCCGCTGAGATTGTGTAAGATGGAAGGAGAGGCGGCATGAGGCCGCCAGACCTAAAGGAGGATCGCCTATGCTCACACGACGCACGTTCCTGCAGTCAAGCGCCGCCGCCGTCTTGGCCACGAGCGCGAGCCGCGCCTGCGCCGACACGCCCGGCGTCACGGATGCAGAAATCAAGATCGGCCAGACCATGCCCTACAGCGGCCCAGCCTCGGCCTATGGCGTGATCGGTCGCGCCGAGACCGCCTATTTCAAGATGATCAACGAGCAGGGCGGCGTGAATGGCCGCAAGATCAATCTCATCAGCCTCGACGACGGTTATAGCCCGCCGAAGACGGTCGAGCAGGCGCGCCGCTTGGTCGAGCAGGAGCAGGTCGCCTTCCTGTTCAACACGCTCGGCACGCCCTCCAACGCGGCGATCCGGCCATATTGCAACGACAACAAGATCCCGCAGCTCTTCGTCGCCACCGGCGCGGCGATGTTCTCCGACCCCAAGCATTTCCCCTGGACGATGGGCTGGCAGCCCAACTACCAGACCGAGGCCAAGATCTTCGCCCAGCACATCCTGAGTACGAAGCCAGACGCCAAGATCGCGGCGCTCTATCAGAACGACGCCTTCGGCAAGGACTACCTGATCGGGTTGAAAGAGGGCCTCGGCGATCATGCCGGGATGATCATCAAGGAGGCCACGTACGAGACGTCCGAGCCGACGGTCGACTCGCAGGTGGTCACGCTGCAAGCCTCAGGCGCCGACGTCTTCCTCATCGCCGCCACGCCGAAATTCGCCGCGCAGGCGATCCGCAAGGCGTTCGACATCGGCTGGACGCCGGAGCGCTACATGACCGACGTGTCGCAATCGATCGCCTCCGTCATGAAGCCGGCGGGACCGGAGAAGTCGAAGGGCGTCATCACCGCCGTCTACGGCAAGGACCCGACCGACGCCCGCTGGAAGAACGATCCCGGCTACAAGGAATATGCCGCGTTCGTCGCCAAATACATGTCGGCGAAAGACCTCATCGACGCCAACGTCGTCTACGGTTTTGGCCTCGGAGCGACGATGGTCCAGGTGCTGAAGCAATGCGGCAATGACTTGTCGCGCGAGAACGTTATGCGACAGGCGGCGAACCTCAAGGACCTCGAACTGCCAATGCTCTTGCCGGGCATCAAGATCAACACCTCGCCGGAGGACTACAGCCCGATCCGCCAGGAGGCGCTCGCTTCGTTCAACGGCGCAAGCTGGGAGCAGTTCGGCGAATTGTACATGGGCTGAACGGCGGTCAATGGGAGGCCGGGCAATTTCTGCCCGGCCTCCCAAAAGAAGCGGCTTCACCAGATCCGAGTGACGACGCCGTCGAACGCGGCGTCGGCCGAAACGATTGGCATCTTTCGCCGCAACGCGGACGCAGCCAGAAAGCGGTCAAACGGGTCGCGACGCGGCCACGCCATCTCTCCCGCCATCAAGCAGTCCGCAGGGTCGAGTGCAACGGCAGTCGCATTCTGGCTGTCGAGGATGTCCCGCAATCGGTGGAGCTGCGACTGCATCTCGGGCCATTTGCCAAGGCGAACTTTCTATCGCCTTTGGCGATTATGACCTCCTCGCCAGAGAGCGCCGCGTCGATCAGCCGCGAGAGCTGCGTCTTGGCGGCCGAGGCTCCCTGTCAAGCGATCAGGCTCAATCCTCCGGCAACGCGAAGACCTCGCACGGGGACCCGATTCCGCGCAGCGCATGGGTCCCAAGCCGGATGAACTGCGCTTCCGTCTCGGCAGCGAGCGCGCCTGAGACGAGCACCGTCTGTTTGAGCGGCCGGCAGAGCCCCTCGAGCCGGCTCACCAGATTGACCGCGGGCCCAATCGCGGTGAAATCCAGGCGATCGGCGGCGCCGATATTGCCCCACAGCATCTCGCCGACATGCAGGGCGGCCCCGAAGGGCAAAGGCGGCAGCCCTTGCCGGCTCCTCTCTTTGTCGAGATGCGCCATGCCGACGCGGGCGGCGGAGGCGGCGCGCAGGGCGGCGTCGCACGCATCGCGGCGCGCGTCTCCGACCGGGAAGATCGCCAGCGCCCCGTCGCCGATGAATTTCAGCACTTCGCCGCCGAAGGCGTGAACCGCCCCGGCGATCCGGTCAAACCAAGCGCCGAGAGCCGAGATGACCTCGGCGGGCGGATGGCTTTCCGAAAGCTCGGTGAAGCCGCGCAGATCGGCGTAGAGCAGCGCCGCCTCAATGGTCTCGCCGACGTCGCGCCGCAAAGGTCCGGCCAGGACGCGCGCCGCGCTGCGCTTTCCGAGATAGGCTTCGAGCGCCGCCGTCAGAGTCGCCCGCGCGGCGAGCGCCGCGAGCGGCGCCGCCGCGAAACGCGCGGCCTCGCGGAGCGCGTTGGTCTCGTCGGGGGTGAACGGGCGCGGGCCGATCCAGCTCAAGAGCGGCCCGCCCGGCCGAAGGCCGACCATGTCCTCGTGCACGAGCCCGGCTGCGATTCCGGCGAGCCAGCGCCGCCCCCCGCCGTCGGACGGGCTCGCCTCAAGGGCGGCAGGCTCGCTGGGGGCGAAGCCCAACGCCTCGATGACTGCGCCACTCTCGGCGCGCCAAAGCCAGGTGCGCCGGGCGATGAGCGGATGCGGGACGGCGAGCGTCAGGGCGCCCCCCGCGAGCGGCAGGCCTTCGTGGATGAGACGCTCGCCGAGCTCGGCCAGGAGCCGGTCGGCGCCGGGCGTTTCGCTGGCGACGTCGACGAGCCAGGAGAGCGTGGGGGAGAGGCGCATGGGCCGCGATCATGGGGCGGACCCCTCGCGCTTGTCACGAGGCCGCCTTAAGTACTGGCCTCAACCGATCTCATCCCCGCATATCGCTCAAGGAGGCGTCGAATGGATGAAGCGCTCGTGGTCCGACGGGAGACCCATATCGCGGCCCCGCCCGCCACCGTGTTTGCTTTCCTCACCGATCCGGCGAAGATTTTGAGCTGGATGGGCTCCGAGGCGACGACCGAGCCGCATCCCGGCGGGATCTATCTGGTCAAAGGCGTGGGCGGCGGCCGCGCGGCGCGCGGGCAGTTCCGCGAGGTCGTGCCCGTCCACCGCCTCGCCTACAGCTTCGGCTGGGAGGGGAGCGAAGACGTGCCGCCGGGCTCGGGCCTGATCGAGATCGATCTCCTCGAGCGGGACGGCGGCACTTTGCTGCGCATGACCCATAGCGGGTTGCCGAACGCAGAGCAGCGGGCGAGGCACGGGGAAGGCTGGGCGCATTATCTCGATCGGCTGGCCGTTGCCGCCGCGGGCGGAAATCCGGGCCCCGACATCGGGCCGACCCGACAAGCGTGAGCGCATCTGAGCCGAGGAGCTCACTCCCTCCAGCCCCCGGGCGAGAGGGGACCATTGCCCTCGGCCTGCCGGATCTCTCGCGGAGCCTCATCGAGAGCGCGCGCCGCCGCAGAAGGAGGCGCCGGCGCAGAAAGTCGCCTTTTTTCGCATTTCTGGAGGCGGAAAAGATGCGAGAAAAGGCGGAAAAGATGCGAAAAAATGCGAAAAAAAGCGGAAAATGTGCGCCGGTTTTCAGCATTTTCAATGGGTTACGCCGAATCCCGCCGAAAAAATCAAACCGTCACTGCGACCCCGTTCGTCGGCCCGGAGAGCGTCGCCGAGCAGCGCCTGCGGGAAGCCGCGTCGGCGCGGGTGGCGTGGCCGGTTTTGGGCGCGAACGGCGGGGCCGGCGGCGTCATTGTCATTGGGTGATCCCGATCCGTCATTCCGAAAAACGAGATTGTATCAATAATTTCTGAAATAGGCAAGACAATGTTCGCCCGGCTAGGGCGCCCCTGGGCCGGGCTGAATCAACCGCGGGAAGCGCCGCCGGAGATGCGCTCATAGGCTTGCTCGGCGTCGGCGAGTTCCTCGCGCCGCCGGCCATACCCGCATTCGTCGATGAGCTTGCGCGCTTTGTCGAGGTCGTCGCGCGGCGAACCCCACTCCGAGGGGTACTGTTTGGGCCGGTTGGCCATGAGCCCGAACAGGCGGGTGCGATGGAGATGAATGTCGGCGAGGTGGAGTCGCATGGGTCCGCGCTCAGCGATTTCGTAAGCCTCGTCGAGGTCCTCGCGCGCGCCGTCGAAGTCGCCGGTCGTCGCGCGGTAGAGGGCTCGGGTGAGGAGGCCGCGAGGAAGGTGGTGTTGCGTTCCGGCGCGGCGCAAGAAGTCCAGGGCTTCTTTCACATGTTCGC
>DATJXI010000142.1:0-4865 GCA_035500275.1 Roseiarcus sp.
TTCGTTTTCTCGACGGTTCCAGCCGGCGCCATTTTTGCCGACCTTGCGGAGTTGATCGCGCCGCAAGGCCGCCTCGCCCTCATCAATGGCGAAGCCGCCGACGTTTCGCCATTCATGCGCAAGAGCGTGTCCGTGTGCTACGAGTTGATGTTCACGCGGCCGCTGTTTCAGACCGCCGACATCGAGGCGCAGCACAGGTTATTGAACGAGGTGGCCGACCTGATCGATTCCGGCCGCGTTCGCTCGACGGTGAGGGAGAACTACGGACGCATCGACGCCATGAACCTGATGCGGGCGATGGCCTTCCTGAAGTCGGGCCGAGCGATCGGGAAGATCGTGCTGTCGGGCTTCTGATCGGCTTGGCTTTGACGCCATGCCGCTCTTGTCACGACAACGGTAGCGCATCCCCGTTTCGACGACGGTGAGGCTTATCGTGCAAGTGGGCGCCGCTGATTGGCTTTCGGCAACCCATACCGCCGGCGCGCAATCCCGAAGAAATGTTTCGGGCCGGTCCCCCGCGGCGGCTCTGGGGCATCACAGTCGCGCTCCGAAACGAACGGCGCCCGAATGGCGTGGGTCGCGGCTGGCGGCGCCGCGAAGTGGGAAGGCCGTGCGCTGTTTTCCTGCCCTCGGCCCCGCCGCAACCGACGAAGTGTGACCGACATCGCAGCGCCTTTCGCATCGATATGCTGACCAGGCGGGCTGCGCGGCGCTCCGGTTAGGCCGAGGCGGCCAGCCGGAGTAACGCCGATGACGGACCACGACACACGACACATCTTAATCGCTTTCACTGCGATCGTGTTGGCGTGGTCGATCGCCTGCCTTCTGACGGTCGCTTTCGAGGGCCCTTTTCGGGGCGAGACCTTGGCGCTGGCAGATCCGCCAGGATTGCTATGCGACCGGCTGCCGTGTCAGGGCGCCGGTCGGTGAGTTGGCGCGTGCAACCAGGTGGAGACCGGCAATCCGGGGTAAGGCGTAAGGGGCTGAAATTATTCCAGTGCCGTCAAGTGGTCGGCCGCGCGAGAAATGTTCGATCACGCTGCGTCGAGGCCGATGTCGAGGATCGGCGCACTGTGGGTGAGCCAGCCGACCGAGATGAGGTCGACGCCCGTCTCCGCTATCGCGCCGACGGTCTCGGGCGTCACGCGGCCGGAGGCCTCGCTGATCGCGCGGCCGTCGATCATGCCGACGCTGCGCTTGAGATCCTCGAGCGACATGTTGTCGAGGAGGACCGCGTCGACTCCGAGCCGAAGCGCCTCCTCGAGCTGGACGAGCGATTCGACCTCGACCTCGATCTTGACGAGATGCCCGACATAGGCGCGCGCGCGGCGGATGGCTTCGGCCGCCGAGCCCGCAACGGCGACATGGTTGTCCTTGACCAGCACCGCATCGTCGAGACCGAATCGATGGTTTGACCCGCCGCCCGCGCGGACGGCGTGTTTCTCGATTGCCCGCAAGAGCGGCGTCGTCTTGCGCGTACAGACGATGCGCGCCTTCGTATGCTTGACCGCCGCGGCGAGCTTCGCGGTCGCGCTCGCGACGCCGCTCATTCGGCTCACGAAATTGAGCGCCACGCGCTCGGCTGTCAGTATGCCCCGCGCCGGCCCCTCGACAATGGCGACGCTTGCGCCTGGCTTAACCGCGGCGCCGTCCTCGACCACCGCCCTGAAGCGGATCGCGGGGTCGATCAGGCTGAAAGCGAGCGCGGCGAGATCAAGGCCGGCGACGACGCCCTCCTGCCGGGCCGCCATCACGGTCTTCGTCGTGAGATCCTGCGGCACGATCGCGTCGGTCGTGAGGTCGCCGGCCCGACCGAGGTCCTCAAGCAGCGCCTCCCGCACGAGCGGCTCGATGAGGATCCTGGGCAGCGGGGCAAGCGGCATGATCAGGCTCTGCCTATTGACGTTCTTCTCGCGAGAACAGGCGGAACGAAGGCGGCGGCCGCCGCGAAAGCGTCAACGAGCGTGAGCCGGAACCGCTCGCGGGCCGTCGGCGCCGATGGGAAATCGCTTCGATAATGGGCGCCGAGGCTATGGTCGCGGCGGAGCGCAGCGACAGCGATGATCAGCGCGACAGCGGCCGAGTCGGCGGCAGGCCCATTCGAGGCCGCCATGTCAGCAAGCCCGCCGATTGTCGCGCTTAGCGTCTCGCCGTTGCGTACGACGCCCGCGGCGCGCGACAGGATCGGCCGCACCGCAGCTGGATCGCCGACGGGAGGCGCTGAGGCATGGGGCGCCGGCGCGCGCGCATGCGCCTTCGCGCCATCGACGGAGCGGGCGACGATCGCCGCATCGACGGCAGCCTCGGCGAGAGAATTGCTCGCAAGTCGATTCGCGCCGTGCAACCCGGTCGCGGCCGCCTCCCCGCAGGCCCAGAGACCCGCGACCGAGCTCCGCCCCTCGGCGTCGACGCCGATGCCGCCCATGTGGTAGTGCTGCGCCGGCCTGACCGGGATCGGCTCGTTTGTGGGATCGACGCCGGCGGCGCGGCAAGCCGCTGCAATGACCGGAAAGCGCGCCTCGAATTTGGCGCCGATCGCGGCTCTCGCGTCAAGGAAGGCGCGCCCGCCTTTAGCGCGCAGACGCCAAATCGCGCGCGCGACGACGTCGCGCGGCGCGAGCTCCGCGCCCGGAACGTCGGCCATGAATCGTTCGCCCCGTTCGTCGATGAGCAGCGCGCCTTCGCCGCGGACCGCCTCGCTCACGAGCGGCAGAGGACGAATGGGAACGTCGAGGGCAGTCGGATGGAACTGCACAAACTCCATGTCCGCGAGCGCGGCGCCCGCGCGCGCGGCGAGCGCGAGGCCTTGGCCGAAGCTCCTAAGCGGGTTCGTGCTCTCGGCGTAAAGGCCGCCGATCCCGCCGGTCGCCATCACGACCCTATCGGTCGCGAACAGGGCCGGCCCTGAAGGTCCGACCGCGATGAGGCCGCGCACCGCGTTATCCTCGACGAGGAGCCGCCGCGCCTCGAAGCCTTCGAGGACGGCGATCGATGGCGTCGCCTGGACCGCGGCGACGAGCGCGCGCATGAGCTCGCGTCCCGCGCCGTCGCCGCCGACGCGGGCGACGCGTGCGCGGCTGTGCGCCGCTTCGAGCCCGAGCGCGAAACCGCCGTCCGACTTCCGGTCGAAGCGGACGCCAAGGCGTGCAAGCTTCTCGATCGCCTTCGGAGCGGCGCGGGTGAAACGGTCGACAATCGCGGCGTCGCAGAGCCCGTCGCCTGCGGCGATCGTGTCGGCCCCGTGGAGTGTCGGGCTGTCGTCACGCCCAACCGCGGCCGCCATCCCGCCCTGCGCCCAGAGCGTCGAGCCCTCTACGCCGAGCGGGCCCTTCGACAGGACAACAACCGGCCGCGGCGCAAGCTCGAGCGCCGTCATAAGACCGGCGACGCCAGCCCCAACGACGACGGGACGTCCGCGGAAGGCGAAAGCCGCGGCGGTCATAGCGCGAGCATCCGCTCGACAGCGCGGCGCGCGGGCGCGGCGATCGCGGGATCGATCGTCACCTCCCCTTCCAGGGTCTCAAGCGCGCGGCGGATCTTCCCCAGCGTGATGCGCTTCATGTGCGGGCAGAGCGCGCACGGCCGCACGAACTCGACGTCCGGATAGTGGACGGCGACGTTGTCGCTCATCGAGCATTCGGTTACGAGCGCGACGCGCGCCGGCCGGTTCGAGCCAACAAAGCGCACCATCTCGGCGGTCGACCCGGCGAAGTCGGCCGCCGCGACGACCTCCGGCGCGCATTCCGGATGGGCGAGCACAATCGTTCCGGGGTGGGCTTCGCGGAGCTCACGAATGTCCGCGGCGGTGAACTGCTCATGCACCTCGCAGCGGCCGCGCCAGGCGATGATCTCGACCTTCGTCTGCGCCGCGACGTTCTTAGCCAAGTACTCATCCGGCGTCATGATGACGCGCGGCGCGCCGAGCGACTCGACGACCTTCAGCGCATTGGCCGAAGTGCAGCAGATGTCGGAGACCGCCTTCACCGCCGCCGAGGTGTTCACGTAGGTGACCACCGGCGCGCCGGGATAGGCCTGCCGCAGGAGCCGGACGTCGTCGGGCGCAATCGACGCGGCGAGCGAGCAGCCGGCCTCAGCGTCGGGGATCAGCACGGTCTTGTCTGGATTGATGAGCTTCGCCGTCTCGGCCATGAAATGCACGCCCGCCATGACGATGACGCGCGCGTCGCCCTTCGCCGCCTCCCGCGCCAGCGCCAGGCTGTCGCCGACCACGTCGGCGACGCAGTGGAAGATCTCGGGCGACTGGTAGTTGTGCGCCAGGATGATCGCGTCACGCTCGCGCTTGAGCTCAAGGATCGCTTCGACATCCGCCTCAAAGACGGGCCATTCGAAGGGCGGAATGACGCGGCTCACGCGGTCATAGAGGCGGCCTGCGGGGGAAGCGGTGTCGAGTAGGGTCATAAATTATACTCAAACTGAGCATATTAGGTCAATACACTTATCGTGAGAATAAGCCGTGTCAAGAGCGGGCGAGAGGCAGCTTGGTCCCTGCGGCGGCGCGCTCCTCGCGAACCGCAGCGCGGAAGCGATAGACTTTGGCGGGCCGCCCGCCGGCGCCAAAGACGGTCTCGCCGGTCTCCTCGACCAGCTGCTGCTGTTCGATGAGGCGGCGGAAGTTGGGCTTGTGGACGTTGAGCCCAGCGATCGCCTCGACGCAGCGCTGGAGCTGCAGCAGGGTGAAGACGGGCGGCATCAGCTCAAAGACCACCGGATTGTATTTGATCTTGGCCCGCACCCGCGCGATCCCCGTCGCCAGAATGCGACGGTGGTCGCCGATCATCGTCTCGCCAAGCGGCGCGTCTTCGCGATGGCCGCTCCTTCGCCGCGCCTCCTGGATCAGCCCGGCT
>DATJXI010000143.1:0-17026 GCA_035500275.1 Roseiarcus sp.
TAGCGACGCACGCGCTAAAGCTGGGTCGGCGGTTCCCGCGCGGCCCAAGCAAATATACCTCAGTCCGACCTGCGCCCGTCCACCAGATGGATCGCCCGGTCGGCCATGCGGGCGAGGCTTTCGTCGTGGGTCACGACGATCACGGTCCGCCCCTCGTCCGCCAACCGCCGGAAAATGGCGAAGACGGCGGCGCCGTTCTTCGAATCGAGCGCGCCGGTCGGCTCGTCGGCGAGGACGACGCGCGGATCGTTGGCGAGCGCGCGGGCAATGGCGACCCTCTGCCGCTCGCCGCCCGACAGCGCCGCCGGGACTTTGGCCGCCTCTGTGGCGATCCCAAGCGACTCTAAGAGACGCAGGGCGCGCTCGCGCATCGCCGCGGGCGCCAGGCGTCCCAGTTGGCGCATCGGCAGCATCACGTTGTCGAGCGCCGTCAGTTCCGGCAGCAGGAAGTGGAACTGAAAGACGAAGCCGAAATGCTTAAGCCTCAGCCGCGCCCGCACGTCGTTCGAGAGCGGCGCGGTCGAGTAACCGTCCAGAAGAACGTCGCCGGCGGTCGGCGGGTCGAGGAGGCCGAGCAGATAGAGAAGCGACGATTTTCCCGAGCCGGACGGACCGGTGATCGCCGTGAAGGTCGCTGCCTCGAAACTCGCGTCGATATCCTTAACCAGCGTCGTTGGCTTCAGGCCGGGAAGAATTCGCGTGAGCCCCCGCGCCTCGAGCGTGGGCCTCACGCGGCGCCCCGGATGATGGTGAGCGGGTCGGCGCGCGCCGCCTTGCGCGCCGGCAGGAAGGCGGCCCCGACCGCCGCAATCAGCGCGATCGCTCCCGCCGCCGAGAACAAAAGCGGCGTCAGCCGGACGGGAAGCGTGTCGCCGGAATTGCCGGTGGGCGCCGGCATGAGATGGATCGCCGCGCCAAGGCCCCAGCCCGCGAGCCAGCCGAGCGCCATCCCGATCACGCCGACGACGATCCCCTCGACGACGAAGATTGCGATGATGGACGATCCGGGCATGCCGATCGAGCGCATGATCGCGATGTCGCGCGCCTTCTCCATGACAATGGTCGAGATGACGTTGAAGATGCCGAACCCAGCCACGACGAGGATCGAGCTGGTCGTGAGGTAGATGATCTTGTCCTGTAGCGCGAAAACATCGAGCACGCGCGCGTAAGTTTCCTCCCAAGGCGCGCTCTTGAAGCCCCACCTGCGCTCGAACGCTTCGGCGAGCGGAATCGACCGCTTGATGTCGGCGAGCCGAATGTGGATCTCATTCACCACGCGGGGGCGGTTTTGCATCGCCTGCTGGCGCGCGAGCGGAACGATGCCCAGAAATTGGTCTTGGGCATCGATGCCGGTGTGGAAGACGCCGACGATCTTGAGCGCCGTCTGGCTTCCGGCCGTCGTGACCGCAACAACGCTGTCGCCGAGCCCCACGCCCATCTTGTCGGCGAGCTTGTTGCCGACGAGGAGGCCGTTCGGCTCGGAAGCGAGCGCCGAGAAGCTGCCCGCCACCATGTCGTGGACGATGTCGGTGACGCGCTCCTCCCGCGCGGCGTCCACGCCGACGGCGGAGATCGCGTAGTCGCGCCCGGCGCGACGCAGAATGATCTGGCCGGCGAGCGAAGGCGCCGCCGCCACGCCCTCCGTCGCATTCAGCGCGTCGAGGATCGCGGAGGCGCCGGAGATGCCCCGGACCGGATCGCGCGGCAAAACGCGCTTAACCTCAACTGCGCCGTCCGGATAGAGCGCCGTCAAGGGCTGCGGGGCGGCGTGACGGATTTCATCGGAAATGACGATGTGCGGATTGGTGTCCACCAGCTGGGACAGGAAGTAGCTGTGGAAGCCGTTCATCATGCCCCCGATGCCGATGAATATGGCCACCCCCAGCATGACCCCGCTGATCGAAACGGCGGTCTGCCGCTTGCGCGCGCGCAGATGGGCGAGCGCGATCGACAGGGGCAGGGGCGTCATAGGGCGACCCGGACGGATTGCCCGTCCCTCAAGCTGTCGGCGGCCTCGATCGCAATTGTCTCGCTCTCGGCGAGGCCGCTCCGGATCTCGACCTTCGATTGGCCAACCGCGCCGGTCTCAACGTCGGCGCGCCTCACACGGCCATTTTCGATCACAACGACAAACGGCGCGCCGGGCCTGCCGCCGGCGGAGGGTCCGTGGCCGACCGCGTTCGCAGGCACAAGAAGAGCATCCGCCCTTTCGGCCGTGACAATGTCCACATCCACCGTCATGCCAATCATCAGCTTCGTGTCTGGCGGGAGGTCCGCCTCGACGCGGAACGTGCGGGAACTTGCGTCGCCCTGAGCTCGGATGTTGGTCACCTTCGCCTGAAAGATCTCGCCCGGGAAGCCGTCGGCGTGCGCCGCGAGCTTCGCCCCCATGCGAACGCCGGCGATGTCGCGTTCGTCGACGTCGGCGACGATGCGTTTGCGCGCAGTCGAGGCGACCTCGAACAGCGTCGTGTTGGTCGGGACCGTCTCGCCAGGTTCGACGTTGCGCTTCATCACGACGCCGTCCAGCGGAGAGGCGATCGTGTAGTCCTCGAGCTGACGGGCGAAAAGCGCGACCGCGGCCGCCGCCTGGTCCCGCTCCTGCTGGGCGCGCTCCAGCGCTTGAACGGCCAGTACGCCTTTGTTCATGAGCGTCTGGGCGCGCACGATGTCGGACTCGGCCATTCTGAGGCGGGCGCGCGCGTCGTCGAGCCGCGCCAGCGGCTGCCGGTCGTCCATCCGGGCGAGGATGTCGCCTTTGTGCACGACAGCGCCCTCGTCGACAAGGACGTCATTGACGCGACCGGCGACGGTCGTACCGAAGCGCGCAAAGTCGATCGCCTCGACGACGCCAGTGGCGTAAACGGCTTCGATCGCCGGCCCGCGGACGGCGTGAGTCACCTCGACGGTCGGCGTCCCCCAGTTGGCTTTTTGGGCAATGCCAACCGCCAGGGCCAACGCCGCCACGATCGCCAGAGCCGCCGACGCCTTCCGACGCCACTTGGTTTTGGCGGAAGATCGAGCGGCCGGCCTGACCGGCACGGGCAAGGCCGACCGGTGGGCTAGAGCCGCCTCCGGGCTTAGCGGCGTGGCCTCGCGCGGCTTAGCTTTCATGTCTTTGCTCCGGGTTTCAGAGCTAGGCTCGCTTAGACCCAAGGGAGACTTATCGCGTTGATTTGGCTCAACCACTGCAGTCTGGGATGCCGGCGAGCCGCATCCGGGCAACACAGACAAGGGGGGCGAGCCGCAAGCTTCGTCCATGACGCCGCCGACGGCGCCGGAGACGCGGGACACGTGCAACCCGGGGCGTTTCGACGCCAGCGCTCTCCGCCGCTACCTCTCGACCCTGGTCCACCCATGTAGGCCGAGGCGCTCCTGCGGCAGGTAGGACGCCTTGTAGCCCATCTTCTTCGACCCCTCGACCCAATAGCCGAGATAGACATGCGGCAGGCCGAGGCTTTTCGCTTTCTCGATATGGTCGAGAATTATGAACGCCCCAAGCGACCGGCGCGTGTGCTCCGGCGCGTAGAACGAATAGACGAGCGACAGTCCGTCGGCGAGGCGGTCGGTGAGGCAGACCGCATAGAGCGGACCTGAGCCCGTTTCATCCTTGGCCGACTTGCGCGGGCGGTATTCCGTCAAGCGCGTGTCGATGTGCGTGTCCTCGACCATCATCGCGAAATCGAGGGAGGACATGTCCGCCATGCCCCCCTCGGGATGGCGCGTGTCGAGATAGGCGCGGAACAGCGAAAAGTGCTCGTTGGTTGGCTTCGCCGGGACGAAAGCGCCGACGAGGTCAGGGTTGGCGCGCGCCGCCCGCCGCTGGCTGTGGCTCGGCTTGAATTCGTCCACGAGCACGCGCACGGAAACGCAGGCGCGGCAGCTCTCGCACGCGGGCCGATAGGCGATGGTCTGCGAGCGGCGGAAGCCGGTCTGGGTCAGGAGATCATTGAGAGCGGCCGCCCGCTTGCCGACAAGATGGGTGAAGATCTTCCGCTCCTGCTGGCCGGGCAGATAGGGGCAAGGCGAAGGCGCGGTCAGGTAGAATTGCGGGGCGTCGCGCACCTCTCTTGTCACGCTGTCCCCCACTCTCCTCGAGGCTCTGGGCCCGCCACGACAACGCGCGTAATGGCCGCCGGTTTCACAGGCGTCGCATGATCACGACGTCGGCGATGATGTCATGCAGGCACCGCTTCTCGGGATCGACGAGCGAGACGAGAAAGATCGGGGGGAAGCACCAGCTCACGTAGAACAGCACCGCCTGCACGGCGGCGTTGACGAAGGGGACGCGCGCGCCTGTGTCGTGCATCCGCATCTCGAGGTCCATTAGCCGCATGCCGGGCGTCGCCAGATTGGCGCCCGAAACGGTCAGGCCGTTGTAGAAAAAGGCGACGATCGGCCAGAGCGGCGGCAGGAAGAACAGCGCCAGGCCGAGCGTGAAAAAAACCAGGGCGAACCACAGCAGCGCTGCCATGACGCTCACGATGACGAAGTCGAAGCCCACGGCAAGGACGCGCCGGGTGCGCACGCCCGCCAGCGCGTCGGCCCGCATCGGCTGCGACGTCGTCGCGGCAAGAAAACTGGACATGCCTTAAACCTCCGCGCGATGGCCCCCGGAGCGCGCGGCAAGGATGTGGGAGGCCCACGCGGCGAGTCAAGGTCGTCTTGGAAAGAGGTTGTGCGCGACGACCTCGCGGACGCCGAGCAGTCCGGCGGGCCGCAGGGCGATGAAGACGACGAGCAGCGCGTAAACGGCGAGGTCGCGGTCGTCGATGGGGAAAACGGCGGACCAGCCCACCTCGGCCGCCCCGATGACGAGGCCGCCGAGAAACGCGCCCGGCAGCGAGCCGATGCCGCCGACGATCGCGGCGGCGAGGGCCTTCAGCGTGAGCGTCGCCGCGAGGGCGTAACCGACCGCGCCATAGGCAGCCGTCATGATCGCGCCCGCGAGCCCGGCGAGCGCGCCCGCGAGCGCGAAGGCGCGGGCGACAGTGGCGGCGGGGCTGACGCCGAGCATCTCGGCCGCCAGGGGATCGTCGGCAAAGGCGCGCCACTCGCGGCCCATGCGCGTCCACCCGAAGACGAAGACGAGGGCGCCGCCGACCGCCAGCGCAATAGCGGTCGCGACGAAGGTCATCGGCATCGCGACGGCGATGAAAGCGCCGGATCGAGCGAGCGCGAAGGGCTGGTTCAGTTGCGGCGCCATCCAGCTCGACCGATCGCCCTGCGCGATCCGCAAGAGCTCCTGAAGGAAAAGGGCCAGGCCAACCGTCGCGACGAGGGCCTGCTGGCCCTGAGCCTTCCGCAGCGGCAGGAAGACGCAGCGGGCCGAGGCGAAGCTCCAGCCGGCGGCGACGATTCCAGCAACGACGAAGGCGGCGACGAGCAGCGGGGCGGGGGCCGCGCCCGCAAGCGCCAGCGCCGTCATCGCGGCGGCGTAGCCGCCCGCTGCCGCGAGCTCCCCGAAGGCGAAGTTGATGCGCCCGATGAGTCCGTAGATCAATGAGTAGGCGGCCGCCAGCAGCGCATAGATCGCCGACAGCGGCAGCCCGTCGAGCGCCATCTGCAGCGCGTAGACGAGGCGGCCTGGCAGGCTAGGCACGGCGCTGACATCGCCGAGCGGGGCCGGATCGGCGGCCTGCCCTTCCGGCGTCGCCAGCCAGTAGCGAATGAGGAAGTACAGGCGCGCCTCCGAAAGCGGCCGACTGTCGAGCGTCAGCGCGACGAGGTCGCGCGACTCGCGAGGCCGCCCCCGCTGTCGGAACCGGCATTGCGCGACATGCGGCTTGGGATCTTCGCCCTCGACCTGCGCGGTGAAGGCGACGCTGAGACCCCGTCCGTCCGCGTCGGGATGCTGTGCGCGAATGTCGATGCGCGCTGCGGGAAAGAGCGCCGGCAGCGACATGCGGCAAAGGCGCGCCTGGTCGGTCTCGAGCGCCGGCGAGCAGCCGGCAAGGGCGAGCGCCGCGACCGCGGCCGTCGGGATCAACTGATCAGCGAGTCGCGAACGCGCCAAACCGCCTTCCTGCTCTCCTGTCCGATGCAATCATAGCGGTGAATCGGGCGCAGGCGCGACTCGGCTTCGGCGAGTGCGCTGTGATAACGAGCGCCTGCTTTTTGAGAGGGTTTAATGGCCTTTCTTGTCACTGGCGGCTCGGGCCACCTCGGCGAAGCGCTCATGCGCACTCTAAAAGAGGCCGGCCGGACCGCCATCGGCTTGGATGTGCTCCCGGGCGAGTTTACCGACGCGGTCGGCTCGATCGCCGACCGCCGCTTCGTCGCCCGCTCCATGGAGGGCGTCGAGGTTGTCCTGCATGCGGCGACGCTGCACAAGCCGCATGTGGCGACGCACGAGCGCGAGGCGTTCGTCGAGGCGAACGTCAAGGGCACGCTGATCCTGCTCGAGGAGGCGAGGCGGGCAGGGGTTCGCGCCTTCGTCCTGACCAGCACGACGAGCGCTTTCGGCGACGCGCTGAAGCCGCCCCCAGGCGAGCCCGCCGCTTGGCTCGACGAGAGCGTCGCGCCGGTCCCGAAGAACATCTACGGCGTCAGCAAGACCGCCGCCGAGGACCTCTGCCAGCTCTTTTGGCGCAACGAGGGACTCGCCTGCGTCGTATTGCGCACGTCCCGTTTCTTTCCCGAAAGCGACGACGACCCCACGACGCGCGCCGCCTTCGCCGACGACAACGCCAAGGTCAACGAGTTCCTGTTCCGGCGCGTGGCGATCGAGGACGTGGTCGAAGCGCATCTCCTCGCCGCCGAACAGGCCCCGGCGATCGGGTTCCGCAGGTATATCGTCAGCGCGACAACCCCCTTCCGGCGCGAAGATTGCGCGCGGTTGCGCGTCGACGCGCCGAGCGTCGTTCGCGAACGCGTCTCTGGATGGGAGGACGAATACGCCCGGCGCGGCTGGCGCATGTTCGCGAGCATCGACCGCGTTTATGACAACGCGCTTGCGCGCCGCGAGCTCGGCTGGCGGCCGAAATGGGATTTTGCCGCGGTCGTGAAGCGTCTGCGCGAAACCGGGGACATTCGGGGTCCCCTTGCGAAGCTCATCGGTGAGAAGGGTTATCACGCAGGGCTGTTTTCGCCCGATTCCGAGAGGTTACGTCGCGAAAGGCAGACCTGATTCCCTGATATGGCGCTCGGAATGCAACGGAATGCTCGTTTGTTACAATTATTCCAGGACAACCGGCGCGTCCTTGACCTGATCGGGCTCGTGGCTGCAGGGCCGTTGGGGTCGCAGTCCTCATCATGGCCCTGCCCTCTTTGAACGGGACGCGGTGCTGGAACTCGCTCTGGATGGTCATGGCGATCCTGGCGCTCCGCCTCGGACTCATTTGGGGATACGGCGGCATCCCCTGCTTCGGCGAGCCAATACGGAAGTCGTCGAAGAGTGGAGTTGCGAGGGGTTCCGGTGTGGTCGCGACGGGATCGATCTGAGCCACGGGGCAACTGCTTTGTAAACAGCGCCTAAACGGCGAGGCGCGGTCCTTCCTCGGGCGCTCCGAGGAAACGGTCGATCGTTTCGAAGAAGCGCGCCACCGAAATTGGTTTTGACAAATAGGCTTCGCAGCCCCCCTGCAAAATCTTCTCCTCGTCCCCCTTCATCGCGAAGGCCGTGATCGCCACAACGGGGATCGAGCGCAGCTCGTCGTCGTCCTTCAGCCACTGCGTCACTTCGAGGCCGGAAACTTCTGGCAGCTGAATGTCCATCAGAATGAGGTCGGGGCGATGCTTGCGCGCGAGGTCGACAGCCTCGGTTCCGCTGCGCGTCTGCACGATCCTGTGTCCGCGGGTCTCAACGAGGTCGTTGAAAAGCTTCATGTTGAGTTCGTTGTCCTCAACGATGAGCACGGTTTTCGACATCAAGCGATTCGCCTCAGGCGCGTTGGCCAAGTCTTCAAACGACAGTAAGCTCCCAAGACCTTTAGGAAAGGAGAATCACGATGGGACCAGCCGCACCCAAGGCGGACGCCGAGTCAGACGATTCCATCGCGATCGCAGCTTTGAATTTTCTCGCCTCGGATGGCAAGCGCCTCGCACAATTTCTGTCCATGACCGGGCTTGGACCGCACAATCTGAGGCGGGCGGCCAGCGACCCGAATTTCCTGAGGTCGGTGATTGAGTATGTCGCGGGCGATGAGCCGCTTCTGCTTGCCTTCGCGGCGGAGGCCGAGCTCGATCCCGCGGCGGTTGGGCGGGCTCTTGGAAATATGCGAGGCGCGCGCCCCGTTCGGCAGTTGTAACCTATTTGCGGCATGTACGTTTGCATCGATAAAGCTGCAGGTTTCGGCGCCCAAACCAATCCTTTGAAAACGAACGCTGCCCGACCGCCTGCGTCGCCGGAAGTCAATATCTGAAGCTGGACCTAGCCTGAGATCGCCTTTTCCGCCTTGGCGCCGGCCGGCGGCGGCAGGGACTGATCCGGCGGCCCCGGCTTCAAGTCCCAACCGCCAGGCGGCGCGGAGACCTCGTTGGCGACCGGGTCGGGCTTCATAACCTTGAACTTCAAGAGCGCCTCGGCCGCGGCGGCGAGTGCGGCCGAGTCCATCTTGGACGCGACCTCGTCCCGCTTCTTGGCCGCGTCTGCGTCCCCCTGCGCGGCGGCCAGCGAGAACCAGAGCCACGACTGGGCGAGGTCCTGCGGCGCACCGAGCCCTCGTGCGTAGAGGACGCCGAG
Source organism: Roseiarcus sp. (assembly GCA_035500275.1). GTDB lineage: Bacteria > Pseudomonadota > Alphaproteobacteria > Rhizobiales > Beijerinckiaceae > Roseiarcus. The sequence continues at coordinate 8,684 of DATJXI010000143.1, forward strand.
ATTGAACTGGCTGTCGCGGACGCCAAGCTCACCCGCCTTGCGGAACCACCTCGCCGCCTCCGCGTAATCGGGCGTCTCATTCGGCGGCTCGGCGTACATGACCGCGAGGTTGTGGGCAGCGCGTGCGTTGCCGGATTCGGCCGCCTTCAAGTACCAGCGCATGGCGGCGGCGCGGTCGCGTGCAACGCCGATCCCCTTCTCGTACAGCATGCCGATGCGGAACTGCGCCGGCCCGAGGCCGGCGGAAGCGGCGCGCTCGAACCACTCCGCTGCCGCTTTTCGGTTCTCTGGCACGCCGCGTCCCTCGAAGAGGCGCTGCGCAAGTTCGTATTGCGCGCCCGGCCACCCCGAGGCGATGGCGTCGCGCAGCGGCTGCGACACGCCCGGCGGTAAGGCCGGGATGAGGTCGGGCGAGGCCTTCTCGCCGTGGCGCTGATTCGACGGATCGGCTGCCGGCGCAATCGAGGCGGTCGGGGTTGTGTCCACGGACTTCGCGTCCGGCCCCATGGCGCTTGGGGCCTCGGGGGAGTTGGCGGCCGGAGCATCAGAGCTCGTGGCCTTAAAGGAGGCGCCGTTCGTCTGGGATCTGAGCGAAAACGGCGGGTGCAGGACGGCCAGGCGGGCTGCGGACGCGGCGACGACTAGGAGCGCAATCGCAAGCAATACCGAGCGACGGTGGTGGACGTAGAACGTCCTCACGCGTTCGGCTGGCGAAGCCGCGGCGCCGTTCAAAGACGCGGCGCTGAAAGCCTTGGCGCCGCTTTCCGCGAGCGCCGCCTGCGCCGCGCGCCTGGCGGCGGCGATATGCGCGGTCACGGCCGGACTGGTCTTCGAGCCGACCGCCTGCGCAAGTTCCTGCGCGTCCCTCGCCGCCTGTGGCGCGCCCGCGCCCGGCTCGAGCAAGAAATCCTCACCGTTGGCGGTCGCGAGGGCGAGTTCGCCTTCCTCCGGAGAGGGTTCGGCGCCGGGGCGGGGCCTTGTCGCTTGCTGTTCGTCCTCAACGGCAAGCATCTCGACGCTGCGAAGGATCGGCTCCGACGCTCCGCGGCCCACGCCTTGCTGCCGCTCCAGCTCGGCGGATCCAGGAGGCGGCGCCGAGTCCGGCTTGGCGAGCCGCGCCGCCAGCTCCTCGAGGAGACTCTGCAGCGTGGCGAGTCGAGCCTGCGTCCGGCGGTCGGCGTTCGCCTGCTCGTTGCGCATCTCCGCGAGACCGAGGGCGATCTCGGCGTGCGTTTCCTTGGCTCGCGCGGGATCGCCCACAAGCCCGGACTCCCGCAACTTGTCCATGACCTCGCGGGCGAGGCTATCCAGCTCATCTGCGCGGCTCGCCGACAGCGCGTCGAAACGCTCGTGAATCTGCGCGATCTCTTGGGCGATCGCGTCGGGGCCGACGCGAGCTGGGCTATCCTCGATGCGCCGCGCAATCTCGTCGGCGAGCTTGGCGATCGCCTTCTCGTTCAGCGGCTCCCCGATCTCAAGCTTCGCGTTCAGCGCCTCCAGCGCGGTTTCGACCGCCCGGATATCGAGGCGGCGCTCGTTCGCCTCCGGTTGTGGCAAGCGATCGAGCTTCTCGATGAGTTCGGCAAGCAGCGGTTTGATGACCGGTGCGTCCGAATCGGCCGATTCTGCGGCCTGTGACCGGGTTTCCAGAATTTGGCGAATGCCCTCGATGCCATGGGCGAGATCGTCAAGAGAGCGCGGGTCGATTACGAAATCATGGGCGCGCGCAGTCTCTTCGTCGAGGCGGACGGCTATAAGCTCCAGTCGCTGTTCGATGGAAGCGAGGGCGCCCATCGGGGCGTTCCGCTCGATCTCGCGGCGCAGGTCGGCGAGAGAAGCGGCCATTTCAGCGGACTCGATCTGAGGCGCGGAACTAGCGCCAAGCTTCTCGATGCGGTCTGCGAGCTCGCCGATCTTGCGTTCGAACGCCTCGACTGGCGTCGCGCGCATCGCGGCGGCCACCAGGAGCTCCCGCACCTCCTCCGTCTGGATACGGATGCGGTCGAACGCCGCCGGATCGACAATCCTTTGCGTAAGGCCGTCTATTTTCGCCGCGACGGCGCGTATTTCACGGTCCAGCGACGCGGTCGCGTCTCGTAAATCATGCGCCTTCAGAGCGGCGCGAAGTTCAGACGCCATGCGGTCGAGGGGGGCCAGCAATCTCTCGCCATGCCCGTTTTCACGAAGGAGAGCCACCCGATGGGAGAGGTCCTTGAGCGCGCCTTCGAGCGCAACAACCGCGTTGCGCGGCGCCAGATCGGCGAGCGAACGCGCGATCCCCTCGATCTCGCCGCGCAAGGCTTGGAGGTCGTGCGTGGAGATTTGTGCGTCTTCGGCGCCAGATCGGAGGGCGCTCCCTTCCGTTGCCGGTTTTTCGCTGCGGTGCGCGCCGGCTGCTGAAGCAGATTGTGCTTCTGGCCGGCCCACTGACGGAGAGGATGGGTCCGGCGCGTAAGCGGTCGATTGTTGTTCAGCCGCTTCCGGACTCTCGTCCGCCGGCAAGCGTGCGCCGGAGTGCTGCTCCTGGCTCTCGGCCTCCGCCGTCGCCCGTTCCAACAAAAGAGCAATCGACTCGAAGGCGCGGGCCGTCCGCTCCTCGTTGAGCGCGAATCGCCGTTCGAGGCGAACCAGGGTCGAATCGAAGAGGTCCTCCGCTTCTGGGGCGCGCTCCAAGTTCGAGCCCCGCCAGCGGCTTGCGCCCCCGCTTCTGCGTAGGGGCAATGGATCGCGCCGACGCCATTGGGGGACGGCGACGCCGCCCCTTTCCTCTTCGCCTGCGGCGACCGCCCGCTCAAAGATCGCTTCGCTTAGCCAGTCTTCGAGGGTCATCCCAACACGGCGCGCTGCTCTTTCGGCAGCGCGACGCGCGCTAAGGTCAAGGTTGCTCAGAGTCCACGACATGGTTGTGTTCACGCCCTCGACCGTCGCCGGCGTTTTGCGAATCGCCCGCCTTCCGGCCGTGGCGCTCGCCCAAGAAATCCTTGGGTTGCTATGGTGAAGAATGGGTTAATCGCGCGCCCGCCGCCGATGGCGACCGGTTTCAGGTTGTAATGCTACCGAGTAGCAACTTTCAGTTGCAATCTCGAATCCATCAGGCATAGTGAGTTCGTCTCGCGCAGTGGCGCGCGAATCGGAAAGGCGCGAACGCAACGGCGCCCAACGATAAAGGAGAGGTCATGAGCCAGATGTCGTTTCTCGATTATTCAGTGAGCGCAGCACCTTGCCCCCCGGAAGGTCAGGACGCAGGGGCGGAAATGACAATTAGCCAGATGTCCCGCCTGTACGGCGTCAGCCTTCGCACCCTGCGGTTCTATGAGGATCGGGGCCTGATCAAACCGCGCCGAGAGGGCAACGCGCGCTACTACCGGGGCGCGGACCGCGTACGAATGGAAATGATCCTCAGGGGCAAGAAGCTCGGATTCACATTGTCCGAGATCAACGATCTCATCGGCGGCAAGGGCGCCGCCGAGACGCCTGACCTCGAGGAGCAGCTGCAACCGCAACAGATCGTCGCCCAGATCGGCCATCTGGAGCGGCAGCGCGACGAAATCGAGGACGCCATCCAGCGGCTGCGGGCCACCCACATCCGGCTCACGCAGGGCGCCGCCGCCTAGACGGCCGCTTTTGGCGCCGAGCCGCGCCGCTCTTTCCGCTTGCGCACCGTCTCGGCGATGCGCAGGGCTTCCGCGACCGCGGCGTCGACGCCAAGATGGGTGGTGTCGAGCCGGACCGCGTCGTCCGCCGCGCGCAGCGGCGCCGCGGCCCGCCCGGCGTCCCGAGCGTCCCGGCGCAAGACGTCGGCGAGGATGGCGTTGTAGTCCGCCCGCTCGCCGCGCTGCGCAAGCTCGAGCGCACGGCGCTGAGCGCGGGCCGAGGCGCTCGCGGTGATGAAGATTTTCACGTCCGCGTTCGGACACACGACGGTGCCGATGTCGCGGCCGTCGAGCACCGCCCCTTCCGGCCGCGCCGCAAAAGCGCGCTGGGCGTCGAGAAGCGCCGCGCGCACCCCCGGCATGGCTGCAACCACCGACGCTGCGTCTCCGACCTGACGCGTGCGCAAGAGCGCCTGGTCGAAGTCGGTGAGGGCGAGGCCGCGAGCGGCTGCGACCGCCGCCCCGTCGTCGTAAAGGTCCCGATCCTCTGAGATGAGCGCGGCCGCCGTCGCGCGGTAGAGGAGACCGGTGTCGAGATGCGGAAGCCCGTAATGCGCGGCGAGCCGGCGCGCGATCGTGCCCTTGCCCGAAGCCGCGGGGCCGTCGATGGCGATGATCATCTAAGAAAGCGCCCGCGACCTCGGCCGATTGCTCTCAAAAAGGCGCTCATAAGACCAAGGGTTGCGGCTGTCGAGCGCGTCTTGAGTCTCGCGCTGCTCGTTAGGGGCAGGGGAGGGTGCGACGGCGGCCGCCGCCTTCATTCCCCTTCGAACGCGATGAGGGCGCGCACGGGAACGCCCAGCGCCTCGAGTTTCTTGGCGCCGCCGAGATCCGGCAGGTCGATGACGAAACAGGCCGCGACGACGTCGGCCCCGAGCTTGCGCAGGAGCTTGACGGCGCCCTCCGCGGTGCCGCCCGTGGCGATGAGGTCGTCGACCAGGATGACGCGCTCGTTCGGCCGGATGGCGTCCTCGTGCATCTCCATCTCGTCGAGCCCGTATTCCAGCGAGTAGGCGATCGACACCTTGAGATGCGGGAGCTTGCCCTTCTTGCGGACCGGGACGAATCCGGCGGAGAGCTGATGGGCGACGGCGCCGCCGATGATGAAGCCGCGCGCCTCGATGCCCGCGACCTTGTCGATTTTCGTGCCCGCCCAGGGCTGCACGAGCTCATCCACGGTGCGGCGAAACGCGCGCGCGTCGCCCAAGAGCGTGGTGATGTCCCGGAACCGGACGCCGGGCTTCGGATAGTCGGGGATGGTGCGGATGGAGGCGGCGAGCGTGCTCATGACGTCGCAGCTTTTAGAACACCTGCCATCCTCACGTCGAGCGGGGCGCTATCGCGTTCGCTTCCTCGGTGGTCGGCCCGATGTCGACTGGACGGAGGGGAAGTCGTGCTACTTCTGCCGCGGACCAGCCAAGACTCGTTTCAGTCGCAGATATTTCAGGGGAAATTTCGTCGGCCAGCGACGCGCTCAAGCTCATCAATGGCCTCGTCGATGCTATGCATGGCGGCCATCTCGTCGCAAATCCCCCGCGCAGCCGCCCGCATATTGTCGTCGGCAAGCGCGCGCTCGATTGCCCTGCGCAGCGAGGAGGCATCCGGATCGGTAAGCGCCACACCCGCGCCAGCCGCCTCGACATTCTTGGCATTCAGAGGCTGGTCGGCAAATAACGGCAGGACCACGAGAGGAAGACCCTCCGCCAACCCGCCAAGGAGCGTTCCCGACCCTCCATGGCAAAGAAAGGCGGTTGCGTGCGGCCATACGTCTTGCTGGGGCACCCAGGCTTCTATGTTGACATTCTTGGGCGCAACCCCGATGGACGATACGTCGACGTTCGGCCCAGTCGTCAGAAGAGCGCGAACCGGCAGGTCCGAGATCGTCTCCACCACGAGGCGATAGGGGGCGGGGGCGCGGGTGGAGCTGCCCGCCTCCGTTCCGAAACTGATGTAGAGCAAGGGTCTTCCGTCAGGCTCCGCCCATGTCGGTGTGCCGTCGCAAGCGGTCGGCTGCGGCCCGTGCTTCACTCGAAAGGGTGGCCGGTCGAGTTGCGCCGATTCCGCGCCGTCGAGCGAGGCTGGAAAGGCCGTAAAACTACGTTCCGCGCGAAGCGCAGAGCCGCCGTCCGGCTTGAGTCCGTTCTCCCGTCGAATCTCGTCGATGGGTTCCGCCCCCAACGTGATGATACCCATCTCCGCGGTCCCGCAATGCGGAGCGACCCGCGCACATGGAAGTTCGGCCTCCGCCGCCGCGATGGCTGAGCCCAACTCAGCGGATTCGCGGACGATGAGGTCGGGACGCCACTCGTCGATCGTCTTCCGCAGGGCAGGAAGCGCCGCACGCGGTCTGAGGTCGGCGAAGACCTTCTTGAAGAAACTTACCGTAAATTCTTGGCCTGACAGTCCCTGCAAGGCCGCAGTCACGGCTTTGATATCGTCGTCAGCCGGCGTGGCAAAAGGCGCGTGCTTGAGTCCATAACTCTTCAATGGCTCGTCCGCTCCATCCGGCATGGCGACGCACACGGAGTGACCCCGAGCGCGGGCCGCGAGCGCGTAAGGCAGGAGGGGGCGAAGGTGACCCATGCCCTTTGTTGAGGAAAACAGGATGCGCATGGGAATTTGTTCCGCGTTGAAAAAAGAGGCGTCGGCGGCGGCGTCTGCTGCCGCCCTCAGACTGCGACTTGGGAGAAGGAAAAAGCCTTCGTCGCGCTACTCGAATTGCACATCGCCTTGACACACTCGCTCAATCCCGAGCGGGCATCAAGATAGAGCGCGCGAGGGTTGGCGCGGTCCCGAATCGGTGTTGGCCGGCCGAGATCGTCTGCAAAAGCTGGACTCCGGACCCTCGAAGCACGGACCTTCGTCGGCGCGCGGCGCGCCGCCCAGGCTAGGGGCTACGGACGCATTTCCTCGTCGCTCGGTCCGATGATCTCCAGAATCGTTCCGTCGGGGGCGCGAAAATGCCGCCATGCGATCCCGCCGGCGCGCTGCGTCTCGCCGATGAACTCGATCCCGGCGCCGATCATCGCGCGATGGGCCTCGTCAAAGTCATCCACCCTGAGGCCGACCACAGGGCCGGTCGTGAAGAACGCGTGAAAGGCGTCGTCAGGGCCGTAGAGTTCGAGGACCGCGCCATCCGCGAGCGTGAAGCCGACGAGATCGCCGGCCTCACGGGCGACCGGGACGCCGAGCACGTCTCTGAACAGGGCGACCATGTCGCTCAGCCGATCCGAGCGGACGCCGACAAAACCAACCCCGCGTACGGCCATCGGCGCCCTCGATCCTACGCCACCCGTCCTGCCCGAAACGCATCGACCGTCTGCATGACGCCGCGCAGTTCCGCGAGGCCCTTCAAGCGGCCGATGAAAGAATAGCCGGGGTTCACGCGCTTGAGCCGGTCGTCGCCGATGCGGTGGCCGTGGTCGGGGCGCATCGGGAGTTCGGCGTCGGCGCGGCCTTCCGCCCTTCGGCGCGCCTCCTCCGTCATGAGCGCGGCGACGAGCGCGACGAGGTCCGTGTCCCCGCCAAGGTGCTCGGCCTCGAAGAACGAGCCGTCGGGCTCGCGTCTGACGTTACGCAGATGGACGAAATGGACGCGCGAGCCGAACTCGCGCGCCATGGCGACAAGGTCATTCGCGGGATTCGACCCGAAGGAGCCGGCGCAAAGCGTGATCCCGCAGGCCGGGGAGGGGACGGCGACGAACAGCTTGCGCACGTCGTCGGCGGTCGACATGACGCGCGGCAAGCCGAAGAGCGGGAAGGCCGGATCGTCGGGATGGATGGCGAGGCGTGCGCCTTCCTCCTCGGCGACCTCGGCGATCTCGCGCACGAAGGCGACGAGGTTCGCTCGCATCTCATCGACGCCGATTTCCGCATAAAGCGCAAGCGACTGCTTGAAGCTCTTGCGGTCGTAAGTGAACTCACGGGCCGGCAGCCAGTCGATGAGGTTGCGTTCGAGCCTGGCCTTGTCGTCCGAGGTCATCCGTGCGTGGCGCGCCTTGGCGGCGGCGATCTTGTCGGGCGCATAGTCCCGCTCCGCGCCGTAGCGCTCGAGAATAAAAAGATCGTAGGCGGCGAAATCGATGGCGTCGAAGCGGAGCGCCGTCCCCCCGTTCTTGAGCGGCCAATCGAGATCGGTCCGGGTCCAGTCGGTGAGGCCCATAAAATTGTAGCAGAAGACCTTAACCCCGGCCCGGGCCGCGTTGCGGATCGACCGCTTGTAATTGTCGATCTTCTGCCCGAAAGCGCCGTTGCGAGTCTTGATCTCTTCGTGGACGCCGATGCTCTCGACGACCGACCAGACAAGGCCGGCGCGCTCGATCTCGGCTTTGCGCTTCAAGACCTCGTCCTCGCTCCAGACCTGGCCCTGGTTCATGTGATGTAGGGCGGTAACGACGCCCGTCGCCCCGGCTTGAGCGGCGTTTTCGAGGCTGACCGGATCGTCCGGGCCGAACCAGCGCCAGGCTTGCAGCATGCGTCCTCCGCGGAGCGCGCCGTTTCTGACCGTCTAGCTTGGCTAGCATGCAATCCATTGTGGCCGAACTTGTCCCGGCCCGTCCCGGCCAAGAGCGCGCCGGCCGACATTTTCTGCCGATAGCCCACGATATGTCCGGTCTTGGCGGCGCAACAAATGTCCGCTGCTTCTGGTTTTGTTCTGCCTCGTGGGACTGTGGGCAAGGCGGATGCCTAG
>DATJXI010000144.1:0-15474 GCA_035500275.1 Roseiarcus sp.
CAGACACTTCACGCCGACTTCATCGTCCTGGATCAACCCGGTCGAGCGCTTCTTCGCGTTGCTCGCCGAAAAGCCGATCACGCGCGGCGCGCATCGGTCGGTGAAACAGCTGATCAAGACCATCCAAACCTATATCGATCCGCAGAACGCCAATCCCAAACCGCTTCGTTGGACAAAGTCCGCGGATGACATCCTTGCCTCAATCGATCGCTTCTGCCGCCGAACCCTCGATGTTCACGCTCCCAATGGATAGGAACTTCAGAATCGGGACACTAGGTACGGATCACATCAGCCCTATAGACCCAACAAGTAAAAGACTTTATGATCAGAATACTTACGACTATTTTTTACCAACCATGTTTATCAAGTAACTTGGTACCTTCTGCTTTCAGGTACCTTATCAGGAAACACAGGTGGCGGGCTTTTATCGTTTTCCGCGTACTTGGACCCGATTTTCTCCGTACCGGAGGGCTATACGCTGCTACTCAGTCCGGACGTCGGAAATGGCGTCCCGGAGCGCTCGACCTGGGCGCTCATGTTGCCCGGGTTCTCCGGGCTCGGCAAGCTCGGCTGGCGCAAGGCCCTGACGCAGCAACGGGCTTGAACGAGCGCCTTCGCTTAAACCCAGTTTGAAGGCAAGATCGCGCCGTTTCCACCCCTTCTCCCCGCCCGCGGGGAGAAGGCCGGGATGAGGGCGGGTCCGCGCCGAAGCAAAGTCTCCTCGCCCCTCACCCTTCCCTCTCCCGCAAGCGGGGAGAGGGTTTACGCCACGAGCTGCCGCAGCACGTAGGGCAAGATCCCGCCGTTGCGGAAGTACTCCAGTTCGTCCAGCGTATCGATGCGGCAGATGAGCCGGACCTGCTTCGAAACGCCGTCTCGGCGGGCGATCTCCGCCTGCAGGACCTGGCGCGGCTTCAAGCTTTCGCCAAGGCCGCGAATCGTCACTGTCTCGTCGCCCTTGACGCCAAGCTGCTCCCAGCTCATCCCCTCCTCGAACACGAGCGGCAGGACGCCCATGCCGACGAGGTTCGAGCGGTGGATGCGCTCGAAACTCTGGGCGATCACCGCGCGCACGCCGAGAAGTTTCGTGCCCTTGGCGGCCCAGTCGCGCGACGAGCCGGTGCCGTATTCACGGCCCGCAAAGACGACGAGCGGGACCTTCTCGGCGGAATAGCGGATTGCGGCGTCATAGATCGGGAGCCGCTCGCCCGACGGCTGCATGATGGTGAAGCCGCCTTCGAGCACGTTGCCTTGCTCGTCCTTCACCATCTGGTTCTTGATGCGGATGTTGGCGAAGGTCCCGCGCATCATCACTTCATGATTGCCGCGCCGGGTACCGTACTGGTTGAAGTCCGCCGGACGAACGTCGTGCTCGGTCAGGTACTTGCCGGCGGGGCTCGCGACCTTGATCGAGCCGGCGGGGGAGATGTGGTCGGTGGTGATGGAATCGAGGAAGAGCGCGAGTATGCGCGCCTTCTCGATGTTGGCGACCGGGGCCGGCGTTTTCGCCAGGCCCTCGAAATAGGGCGGGTTTTGCACATAGGTCGACGCCGAGTCCCAAGCGTAGGTTAGGCCAGTCGGCGCTTTGACCTTGCGCCAGTTGACGTCGCCGTCGAACACGCTTGCGTATTTCGTCTTGAACTTCTTGGCGGTGATGGTCGCGTCGATGACGTCCTGAACTTCGTCGGCCTTCGGCCAGATGTCCGTAAGAAAAACGTCCCTGCCCTGCTTGTCCTTGCCGATCGGCTCGCGCGTGAGGTCGACCTGCATCGAGCCGGCCAGCGCGTAGGCCACGACGAGCGGCGGCGAAGCGAGATAATTCGCCCGCACGTCCGGATTGACCCGGCCCTCGAAGTTGCGGTTGCCCGACAGAACGGCGGCGGCGACGAGATTGTGCTTGGCGATCACGGCCGAAATCTCGGGCGCAAGCGGCCCGGAATTGCCGATGCAGGTCGTGCAGCCGAAGCCGACGATGTTGAAGCCGAGCTTGTCGAGCGGCTTCTGCAGCTCCGATTCCTTCAGATAGTCCTGCACGACCTGGCTTCCCGGCGCGAGCGAGGTTTTTACCCAAGGCTTCACGGTCAGGCCCTTGGCGACCGCGCTGCGCGCCAAGAGACCCGCGGCGATCATGACGCTCGGGTTCGACGTGTTGGTGCACGAGGTGATGGCGGCGATGACGACGTCGCCGTTGCCGAGGTCGTAGTTCGTCCCCTCGACCTTGTAGCGCGCGCCGACTTCGTCGCCCCGCTTGAACTCGCTCGCCATCGCCTGAACGAAACCCACCTTGGCGTTGGCGAGCTCGACTCGATCCTGCGGGCGCTTGGGGCCCGCGAGCGAAGGCGTGACCTCGCCGAGGTCGAGCTCGAGCGTGTCGGTGAACAGGGGATCGGGCGAAAGCCGAGTCCGGTAGGCCCCCTGCGCCTTGGCGTAGGCCTCGACAAGCGCAATGCGCGACGGCTTGCGGCCCGAGGTCTTGAGGTAGTTCAGGGCTTGCGCGTCGACCGGGAAGAACCCGCAGGTCGCGCCATACTCGGGCGCCATGTTGGCGATTGTGGCGCGGTCGGCGACCGTCATCTCGTTGAGTCCCGGCCCGTAGAACTCGACGAACTTGCCGACGACGCCCTTCTTGCGCAGCATCTGGGTCACGGTCAGCACAAGGTCGGTCGCAGTCACACCCTCGCGCAACTCGCCGGAGAGCTTGAAACCGATAACCTCGGGCAGGAGCATCGAAAGCGGCTGGCCGAGCATGGCCGCCTCCGCCTCGATGCCGCCGACGCCCCAGCCGAGCACGGCGAGGCCGTTGACCATGGTGGTGTGGCTGTCGGTGCCGACGAGCGTGTCCGGATAGGCGACCTCGACGGCGCGGCCGTCCCGCTTCTCCTTCGCCGACCAGACCGTCTGGGCGAGATATTCCAGGTTAACCTGATGGCAGATGCCCGTGCCGGGCGGCACGACGGAAAAATTCGCGAACGCCTGCTGGCCCCACTTCAGGAAGCGATAGCGCTCCTGGTTCTGCTCGTATTCGCGCGCCACGTTCTGCCCGAGCGCCTTCGCCGTGCCGAAATAATCGACGACGACGGAATGGTCAATGACGAGGTCGACGGGCACGAGCGGGTTGATCTTGTTCGTGTCGCCGCCAAGCGCCGCCATCGCGTCGCGCATCGCGGCGAGATCGACGACCGCGGGCACGCCGGTGAAATCCTGCATGAGCACGCGCGCCGGCCGGAAGGCGATCTCGTGCTCGCTCTTGCCGCGGTTCTGCGTCCAGGCGGCGACCGCCTCAATGTCCTCTTTTGTGACGCTGCGGCCGTCCTCGTTGCGCAGCAGATTTTCGAGGAGAATTTTGAGCGAGAACGGGAGCTGCGAGACGCCCGAAAGCCCGTTCTTCTCGGCGGCCTTGAGGGAGTAGATCTCGTAGGTCTTCGACCCGACGGTCAGCGTCTTGCGGCATTTGAAACTGTCGAGGCTGGCCATGCGGGCGGCTCCGGAGGCGGGTCGGAAAGCGTTTCGGCTTATAGATAAATTCCCGGATTGAGGCTACCAAACTAACGTCTAAACGAGCCGCGCGGCGAGCGCCTTCGGGGAATGTGATGCGCCTTCGCGCGTGGAACTTGGCGATCGACCGGGGCGGGCGGCGGCTCTTCGAGGGGCTTTCCTTCGAGGCGGAGAGCGGCGCGGCGCTTCTCGTGACGGGGCCGAACGGGGCCGGCAAGTCGAGCCTCTTACGCGCGCTCTGCGGCTTCCTGCCGGTTGAGGCCGGCGGCTTCGCCCTCGAGGGCGGCGACGCGGAGCTGACAGTCGGCGAACAGGCGCATTATCTCGGCCACGCCGACGCGATCAAAGGCGCGCTGACGGCTGGCGAAAACCTCATCTTCTGGGCCGCGATGCTGGGCGGCGAGCCGTCCCGCGCCGCGGCGGTCGCGGCGCTCGTGCGCCTCGGCCTCGCGCATGTGATCGATTTCCCGGCGCGCGCGCTCTCGGCCGGGCAGAAGCGGCGCGTGGCGCTCGCGCGCCTCCTCGTCGCGAAGCGCCCGCTCTGGCTCCTCGACGAGCCGACGACGGCGCTCGACGCCGGCGCGCAGTCCGCCTTCGCCGCCATCACAGAGGCGCATCTCGACGCGGGCGGCGTCCTCATCGCGGCGACGCATGCTTCGCTGGGGCTTACGAAGGCGAGAGAGCTCAAGCTCGGAACGACGCTATGACCGCCGTCTCCGCCCTCTTCGTCCGCGAATGGCGCATCGCCCGGCGCATCGGCGGCGGCGCCTCGATCGGCGCGTCGTTCTTTCTGATCCTGGTCGCGATCATGCCCTTCGCGCTGGGGCCCGACCTCAACCTCCTGGCGCAGCTCGGGCCGGCGATCCTGTGGATCGCGGGGCTGCTCGCGACGCTCCTCGGCCTCGACCGCCTCTTCCAGGCCGATCACGACGACGGCTCGCTCGACGTGATGATGACCGCCACGCTGCCGCTCGAGCTCGTGGCGCTCGTCAAATGCGCCGCGCACTGGATGGCGAGCGCCCTGCCCCTGATTGTCGTCTCGCCGCTGTTCGGTCTTATGCTGGGCATGGCGCCGAAGCCGCTCGCGCTGGTCGCGGTGACGCTCGCCGCCGGAACGCCGGCGCTGACCATGCTCGGCGCGATCGGCGCGGCGCTCACCGTCTCGCTCAGGCGCGGCGGCCTGCTCATGGCGGTGCTGGTGCTGCCGCTGACCATCCCTGTGCTCATCTTCGGCGTCGCGGCGGCTTCCGCCGCGAGCGGCGGCGCCTCGCCCTTTCTCACGCCGTTCCTGATGCTGTGCGCCGCGTCACTGTTCGCAATCGCCGCAGCGCCGTTTGCGGCAGCGGCGGCGCTGCGCCATGTGCGGGAGTAGGCGGACGCAAGGGCGATCGCGCCCTCTTACTTGAACGTGTTCTCCACCCGCAGGCTCTCCCCGATCCGCATGCTGCGCTGCATGTCCTGCGACCAGAGCCGCGTGCTGCCGGTCGGCGCGGCCGCTGCGGCGATCATCGCATCATAGATCGCGAGACCGTAGCGTTCGGCGAATTCGAGCCGGGCTCGTTCGTCTCGACCGCCGACCGGCGCGATATCGAGCAGGCCGCGGATGGCTTTTTCTGTGTCGTCCGAGAGCAGATAGAACAGGCCGCGCGGAACTTCCGCGCGGCTCGTTATCCCACCCTACCCAGGGCGGCGGTGGACGGCTTGGCGCTACTCCGCCGCCATCGCGAGAGGCTCGTCGTGAGCGACCAGGTCGAAGCGATCTAGCTCCATCACCTTGGTCCAGGCCTTCACGAAGTCCTTTACGAACTTCTCCTTCGCATCCCAGCTCGCATAGACCTCGGCAAGCGCGCGCAGCTGCGAGTGCGAGCCGAAGATCAGGTCGGCGCGGGTCCCTGTCCACTTGACCTCGCCGGTCTTCCGGTCGCGGCCCTCGTACACGCCCTCGGAATCAGCGGACGGCCGCCATTTCGTGCCCATGTCGGTGAGGTTGACGAAAAAGTCGTTCGTGAGCGTCCCGGGCTGCTTGGTGAAGACGCCGTGCTTGGACCTGCCGGCGTTCGCGCCGAGCACCCTGAGGCCGCCGACGAGAATCGTCATCTCCGGCGCCGTCAGCGTCAAGAGTTGCGCCTTGTCCACGAGAAGCTCCTCGGGCGAGACGCGCTGTTCGCTGCCGACATAGTTGCGGAACCCGTCGGCTTTCGGCTCGAGCGGCTCGAAGGATTCGACGTCGGTTTGCTCTTGCGAGGCGTCCGCGCGGCCCGGCGTGAAGGGAACCTTCACGTTCTGCCCGGCGTCTTTCGCCGCCTTCTCGATCGCGGTCCCGCCGGCAAGGACGATCAGGTCGGCAAGCGAGACCTTCTTCCCGCCGGACTGCGACGCGTTGAACTCCTTCTGGATCGCCTCGAGCTTTTCAAGCACTGTTGCGAGCTGAGCCGGCTCATTGACCTCCCAGTCCTTCTGGGGGCTAAGCCGGATGCGCGCGCCATTCGCTCCGCCGCGCTTGTCGCCGCCACGGAACGTGGAAGCCGACGCCCAGGCCGTCGAGACGAGATCGGAAACCGTCAGGCCGGAGGCGAGGATTTTCGCCTTGAGAGCCGCGATGTCCTGGTCGTTGACCAGCGGGTGGTCGACGGCGGGGATCGGGTCCTGCCAGATCAGCGTCTCCTTCGGAACGAGCGGGCCGAGATAGCGCACGATCGGGCCCATGTCGCGGTGCGTCAGCTTGAACCAGGCGCGCGCGAACGCGTCGGCCAACTCGTCCGGGTGCTCGTAGAAGCGCCTGGAGATCTTCTCATAGACCGGGTCAAAGCGCAGCGAGAGATCGGTGGTCAGCATGTTGGGCGTGCGGCGCTTTGAGGCGTCGTGCGGGTCCGGCACTGTCCCGGCACCGGCGCCATCCTTCGGTTGCCACTGCCAGGCGCCCGCGGGGCTCTTGGTCAGCTCCCATTCGTAGCCGAACAGGTTCTCGAAGAACTTGTCGCTCCACTGCGTCGGCGTCTGGGACCAGATGACCTCCGGGCCGCTGGTGATGGCGTCGTCGCCCCCGCCTGTGCCGAAACTGCTCCTCCAGCCGAGGCCCTGCTCCTCGATGGGGGCCGCCTCGGGCTCCGGGCCGACGTATTTCTTCGGATCGGCGGCGCCATGGGTCTTGCCGAGGGTGTGGCCGCCAGCAATCAGCGCGACCGTCTCCTCGTCGTTCATCGCCATGCGGCGGAACGTTTCGCGGATATCGACGGCCGCCGCGACGGGATCCGGCTTGCCGTTGGGCCCTTCCGGATTCACGTAGATGAGACCCATCTGCACCGCTGCGAGCGGGTTCTCGAGATCGCGGACGCCGCTGTAGCGTTTGTCCTCCAGCCACTTGCCCTCGGAGCCCCAGTAAATGTCCGCATCGGGCTCCCAGGTGTCCTCGCGTCCGCCGCCGAAGCCGAAGGTCTTGAAGCCCATCGACTCGAGGGCGACGTTGCCCGCGAGTATCATGAGGTCGCCCCAGGAGATTTTCCGGCCGTATTTCTGCTTGATCGGCCACAAGAGCCGGCGCGCCTTGTCGAGGCTCTGGTTGTCCGGCCAGCTGTTGGTGGGCGCAAAGCGCTGCTGGCCGCGGCCGGCGCCGCCGCGGCCGTCGCCGATGCGGTACGTTCCGGCGGCGTGCCAGGCCATCCGAATGAACAGCCCGCCGTAGTGACCCCAATCGGCTGGCCACCAGTCCTGCGAATCCGTCATGAGGGTGTGCAGGTCCTTGGTCACGGCGTCGAGGTCGAGGCTCTTGAACTCCTTGGCGTAGTCGAATTCTTCGCCCATCGGATTGGACTTCGCGGAATGCTGGTGGAGCACCGAAATGTCCAGCTGGTTCGGCCACCAATCGCGGTTCGTGTGCGCGTGGCTCCCGCCCGTGACCGGGCACTTGCTTTCATCGTTCATTGTTCACTCCCTTCGTGTACCGGTTCTTCAGGTCTACCGCCGTTCCATGACGTTCGTAGCGCCCGTTTGACAATCGGTCAAATCGATTGTTTCTTTGCTTTCCATCGTTATTAACGATCCACCAAATGAACCTCAGAGACCTCGAGTACGTCGTCGCGGTGGCTGATCACGGAAGCTTCAGCCGCGCCGCGGCCGCCTGCAGCGTCAGCCAGCCGACGCTGAGCGGGCAGATCATGAAGCTTGAGGCGGAGCTCGGCCTGCGCCTCTTCGAGCGCCTTGGCAAGACGGTGCGTCCCGAGCCGCGAGCCGAAAGCGTGATCGCCGAAGCGCGCGCGGCGCTTGCGGCCGCCGCGCACGTCGCGGCCGCCGCGCGCGCGGCGCGCGATCCTTTCGCCGGCCCCTTGCGCGTGGGCCTGATCGCGACGGTTGCGCCCTATCTGCTTCCGCTGGCGCTGCCGGCCGCCACCAAGGCGTTGCCGCAGACGCCGCTGCACCTCGTTGAAGACATCACGGATCGACTGATCGAGCGCATGAACGACGGCGCGCTCGACGCGGCCGTCATCGCCTCGGATCCGGAGAGCGCCCGCTTCGCCGCAATCCCGCTCTACGAGGAGCCGTTCTATTGGGTTTCGACGCGACACGAGCGAGCGCTCCGACGCAAGACGATCAGCGTCGACGAGATCGACGGCAAGAGCCTGCTTCTGCTGGCGGAGGGACATTGCCTGCGCGATCAGGCGCTCGCCCTATGCGGCGTTGCGAAGGGGCCGGCGGGCGCCGACGTCCGCGCGATGAGCCTCGAGACCATCCGCCATCTCGCGGCCGCCGGCCAGGGCGCGACGCTCGCTCCCCTGCTCGCCTTCACGAGCTGGCGGCGACAGAGCGATGACCTCCAGGGGCTGCGCGTCGTCGGCCGCGGCGCTTCGCGCCTCGTGAGACTCATCCGCCGACGCAGCAGTCCGCGCCGCGCGGCGATCGAAGCGCTGGCGGGCGCCTTGCGAGCCTCGGCGGAAGGAGCGCTGGCGCACGGGTCGCCAGCGGCTCCATAACGGCTTCCGCCGTCTCGCCCCCGCGGCCTTGCGGCCCCGCCCGTCAGGCAGCCGGGCGGATGTTCTGGTTCACGCTGAACAGGTTCGCCGGATCATACTTCCTCTTGAGCGTCGCGAGCCGGTCGTAATTTTCGCCATAGGCCGCCCGAACCCGCGCCTCGCCCTCGTCATCCATCATGAAATTCGCGTAGGCGCCGGGCAAATTGTAAGGATGAACGGCATTCCAATAGTCCTGCGCCCATTGCTTGAGCGCCGGCGCCTTGGCCGGGTCGGGATCCACCCCGTAGATTACCATCGACCAGCCCGCGTCGCGGTATCCCCACGCGGTCGCGTCCGCCTTTTGCCGATGGACAGCGCCGTCGACCGGATAGAGGTGCATGCCGGAAAGCACGCTTGGGAGTTTCGCGGCGCCGGCCATATGCGCGTCGATGGCGGCGTCCGGCAGCTCTTTCACAAAATCGCCCTTCCAATACCATTGCAGGCCCTTGGGCAGCACCGCGTCGAACAGGGTCTGGATCACCGTGTAGGGCATCGGCTGGGCCCAGTCGATAATCGGCTTCGGCAGGGCCGCGCGGACCTCACTGACGGCCTTTTCGCCCTCGGCAAGCGGTCCGTTGTGTGAGGCGAGGAGCACGCACATCTTCTTTGACCAGTGCTCCTTCGGAAATGGCTCGACGGGCGGAACCGACTGCAGCCCGAGGAACAGGTAGAATTCGTCTGGCGCGCTCGGCTGGAATTGCCGGAACCATTTCATCACCGCGGGGGCATCGGCGAGTTCGAATACGATCGGCCCGCCATAGACCATATTCGCCGGATGGGTGCGGAACAGGAAGCTGGTTACGACGCCGAAGTTCCCGCCACCGCCGCGCAGAGCCCAGAGCAGGTCGGCGTTGTCCGTTTCGGAGGCGGTGACGAAACTGCCGTCAGCCAGCACGACGTCGGCCTCGAGCAGATTGTCCGCCGCGAGGCCATATTGGCGGCTGAGATAGCCATGACCGCCGCTGAGCGTAAGACCGGCGACCCCGGTAGTCGAGATGATCCCGAAGGGTACGGCCTGACCGAAGGCGTGGGCGGCGTGGTCGACATCCCCGGTCGTGCAGCCGGGGTCTACTCTCACCGTCTTATTCCTCGGATCGACCCTCACTCCCTTCATTGTCGACAGGTCGATGACCAAACCATCGTCGACACTGCCGAGACCGGGACCGTTGTGGCCGCCGCCGCGAATGGCGACGGGAAGCTTGTTCTCTCGGCCGAAATTTACCGCCGCGATCACGTCCGCGACGTCGGCGCAGCGTGCGATAGCGAGCGGCCGCTTGTCGATCATGGCGTTGTAGAGTTTGCACGTCTCTTCGTAGTCCGGATGGCCGCGCCCAATGAGCGCGCCGCGGAGCCCTTGGGCGAATTTGGCAATGCCTTCATCATTCATGACTTCCTCCAAACGTTAAGGTGGCTGACCGGAGGCGTGGTCGGGGGTTGGTTAGTAGAAAAAGGCCCGTAACCCTTGGGTGGCCTTCGCCACCGGACGGAATGCTTTGCGCTTCCTCGCATCCTGACAATGACCCACAACTGAGACGATGTTGAGGCTGGTCCGCTGGAGCGACCCGCTCGCTTGGCTTCGAATCGGGAGATTTGGCTCTCAACATCGACTGTCAACCGTCCGAGACCGTTCCAGAAGGTTGACCTCTTGCTGATAGAACCAGTCGCGCTCGCCCGCCCTCTTTTTGAACTCCGCTGCGCCCTTCGGCCGCAATTGCCCCATATTCCGCGCAAAGGTAAAAGGCGCCTCTTATGTTCAGCATCGCTAACCCCACGGTTTTTGTCGATCTGGCGCGCCGCGTCCTACCCTGGCTCTCCGCGTCGACGGCGGCGTTGTTCGTCGCCGGCCTTACGCTGTCCTTCTCCGCGCCGCCCGACTATCAGCAGGGCGAGACCGCTAAGATCATGTATCTGCATGTCCCGGCGGCCTGGATGGCGACCTTCGTCTACGGAGTGATGGCCGTGGCCTCGCTCGGGACGCTCGCTTGGCGCCATCCGCTCGCCGACGCGGCGCAGAAGGCCGCGGCGCCGCTCGGCGCCGGCTTCACCTTTATCTGCCTCGCCACCGGCTCCCTCTGGGGCAAGCCGATGTGGGGGACCTACTGGGTCTGGGACGCGCGCCTGACCTCGGTCCTGGCGCTGTTCCTCCTCTACCTCGGGATCATCGCCCTCTGGCGGTCCTTCGACGACGCGGGGCGCGCGGCGCGGGCGGCCGCCATTCTCACCCTCGTCGGCACGGTCAACCTGCCGATTATAAAATTCTCCGTCGATTGGTGGAACACGTTGCATCAGCCGGCGTCAGTGTTCCGCCTCGGCGGTCCGACGATCGCAGCCTCGATGCTGTGGCCGCTCGTCGTCATGGCGCTCGCCTTCACCTTCCTGTTCCTGACGCTGCATCTTATGGCGATCCGCAACGAAATCCTGCGACGGCGGATCGCCCGCGTGACCATGCTGGCGGCGGCCGAAGGCGACCGGCTTTCGGCGCGCCTTGCGCCGGGAGGGGCGTGAGGCCATGGCCGATACGGACATCGGTTTCGTCATCGCCGCCTATTGCATTGCGGCTCTTGTCATCGCCGCCATGATCGCGAGCGTTATCCTCGATTACCGTCGCTTGAACGCGCATCTGAGGGAGGCGACGCAAGCGCTCGAGGCCGCCCGCGGCGCGCGAGACCCTCGTTCATGAGCGTGGCCGATGAAGCGCCGAAGCGGGCGGGCCGCCGCTGGCTCGCCTTCCTGCCGCTTGCGGCGTTCGCCCTCCTTGCGGCGCTGCTCTTCGTGCGGCTCTACGCCGGTGACCCGTCGCGTCTCCCGTCCGCGCTTATCGGCCAGAGCGCGCCGCCGCTGACGCTTCACGGCCTCGACGGCGACCCTGGATTGACCGACGCCGATTTGCGTCAGGGCCACGTCAGCGTCGTCAACGTCTTCGGCTCCTGGTGTCAGCCTTGCCATTTCGAGCATCCCTTCCTCATGGCGCTTGCCGGCGACGAAGAGCTCAAGCGCAAGGGGGTCGCGATCTACGGCGTGGCGCAGAAAGACTCCTCGGAGAACGTGCGCCGCTTCCTCGGCGCGAAGGGCGATCCTTACGCCAAGGTCGGCCTCGACCCCGACGGCCGCGCCGGCATCGATTGGGGCGTTTACGGCGTCCCCGAGACCTTTGTTGTGCGCGGAGATGGGACGATCGCCTACAAACTGGTCGGCCCGATGACGGCCGAGGCGCTGGAGAGCGAAGTCAAGCCGCAAATCCTCAAAGCGATGACCCCGCCAAGCTCGTGAGAAAGGAACCTGCGCCAACCTCAAGCGTTAATGCCGGTTCGGGCGGAGGAACTGGCGCGACACGGGAGGGGGCGTTAGCTGAGGGACGGCACTTGCGGGCGATTCCGCCGTCGGATGAAGGGGACCCGCAAGCCAAACAGATCGACCGGCTCCGGCAGGTCTCGACATGGTCGCTCGCGATTCTGGCGACGATTGCGACCGGCGCCGTCCTCTATTTTGCCAGAGAATTGCTGCTGCCGATCGTGACGGCCTTCGTGGTTGGCGTCATGCTGTCGCCGGTGGTGCGCAGGCTCGAGGAGCGGCGCGTCCCGCGTGCGGTGTCGGCGGCGCTCATCGTCATCTGCACGGCGCTTCTCATCACCGCCGTCGCGGCGCTGATCGCCACCCCCATCGCAAGTCTAACGGACGAGTTGCCCAAGCTCGGCGGTAAACTGCAGGTATTTCACGGTGCCATCGAGTTCATTGACCGGATGGAGTGGTCGGTTGGGATCAATCCCACGAACCCGGCCCCCGCGGTCCCTGCGCCCAGCATCGAATGGGTGCCGACGACGATCGGGCTCCTGTCGCCGCCGCTCACCGGCTTCGTCTATTTTCTCATCGTGCTTCTCTTGTTCCTCTCCTGGTGGCCGGATCTGCGGCGCGCTCTCGTCATGACCTTCGCGAGCCGGGACTCGCGGCTCACCGTGCTCAGAATCCTGAATGATACGGAGGCTTTGCTCGCGAGGTATCTCGCGACGGTGGCGATCATCAACCTGGGGGTCGGCGTAGCCGCGGGCGTCATCGCCCTCGCAACCGGGCTGCCTTCCCCGATCGGCATCGCAGCGCTCGGCGCGACCCTGAACTTCATACCGATCGTGGGACCCTTCGCGACGATCATCGTGCTGGCGCTCGTCGGCGTCGTAACCGCCCCGACCCTCGGTCTCGGCCTTCTGCCCGCCGCGTCTTTCGCCGCGGTCGTTTTTCTTGAAGGCCAGCTCATCACGCCCGCGATCATTGGCCGCCGCCTTGAGATCAATTCTCTCGCCGTCTTGCTGTCGCTCTTGTTTTGGACATGGATGTGGGGCTCGATGGGCGCTTTTCTTTCGTCGCCCATCTTGATCGTCGGCCTCATTCTGAAGGAACATCTGACACCAGATGCGACGTCCTGATCGGACAAACCGCGCAGGACGCGCCGCACAACCATTGAGGGCGGAGGCCAAGATGGATGAAGCCGCAAGAGAAGAGGCTGCGGAAGCAGCCGAAGACGAAGCCTATGCGCGTCTTGAGAAGGATTTGACGGCCGTGAAGAACGATATCGCCCACCTTTCCCAGCAGATCGCGGACGCGGTGAACGCGCTCGCGACCATCGCGCAGCGCGAGACGAGGCGCGGCGTGCGCCGCGCCCGCGAGAACGTGGACACCGTCGTGTCCGACGCCTCCGAGCGCGCCAGCGCGGTTGCGAGCGCCGCTCAGGAGGCCGCATCCTCGCTTCAGGAGTCGCTGGAGGACGTCATCGAGGAACGGCCGATCACGTCGGTGGCGATTGCGCTCGGGATCGGCTTCCTGATCGGAGTGACCTGGCGGCGCTGACGCGCGTCAGGGCGGGGGCGTCGATGTTCGAGAGGCTTCTCGCGCGCTGGCGAGCCGAGGCTGCCAACTCGCTCAGGATGATGGCGATTGCGGCCGCGTGTCTCTTGATGGCGGGCGCGACGTTCGGCTTCCTGTGCGCCGCCGCGTTCATCGCGGCGCTGTACGCATACGGCCCCGTTTACGCCTGCCTCGTCGGGGCGGGCGTTTTCTTCTTCGCAACCGTATGCCTCTTGGCGCTGTACGCGGCGCTCGCCGCGCGGCGGCGACGGATCGCTGAACAGGAGGCTGCGCGCGCGAGGGCCGCGGCGGAAGCCGCCTCGCCCTTGGCCGACCCGCGTCTCATTCTGGTCGGACTTCAGATTGTGCAGGCCATTGGCGTACGGCGGCTCATTCCGCTGCTCGCCCTGGGGGCGGCCGCTTTCTCACTCGCGGCCAGATCGGGGGATGGGAAGCGGACCGCGCGTCGGTCGAGGCGGCGAGAGGAAAGTGAACAAAGCTAAATCCAGCTGATCAGGATCAGAGTAAGAATGATGATGAGGAGAGTCCCAACCCTTCCGCCGGATAATAACCCCGGCTGGAGCTATAGGGCCAAGTCGGCAGGACGCCGATGAGGAGAACAGTAACGATGATGAGAAGGGTCGGCCGCATCTTACCCCGTGGGATTGCCCTATTGTTTGAGCGGGCCGTCAACTCAAAAAAGGCAGGTTTGTTCCTGACGGGCGGCGCCTTCGCGAAAAGTCCCCGGCGAATTTGAGCCATGCGCCAGCACGCCGATGTCATCGCCATAGAGACAATCGGGCGCGGCCTCGTCGAGATAACCCGCAACGTCGCTTCCGCGGTCGCGCGCAGCGACATGCTGACCGGACTTCTTACCTTGTACTGCCGACATACGTCGGCTTCCCTCATGATCCAGGAAAACGCCGCCCGCGCCGTGCGCGTCGACCTCGAGGCGTACTTCGAGCAAATCGCGCCGGAGGATCCCGCTCGCTACGCTCACAACGACGAAGGGCCGGACGACATGCCGGCCCATATCCGCGCGGCCCTGACCGCGGTCAATGTCTCGATCCCAATCATCGGAGGACGACTGGCGCTCGGGACCTGGCAGGGCGTCTACCTCTTCGAACATCGGCGCGCGCCGCACCGAAGGGAGGTCGCGCTTCACCTGATCGGGGAGTGACCGGTGCGCCGTCGAAGCGGACGGCTTTCTACAGGGCGAACGCCACCATCGCGAGCCCGCTCTAGTCGCAGCTCTTCTCGGCGCCCTCGGCGTGGGCTTCGCGCCCTCGCTCGCCCTCGCCGGGGAGCCGTCGCTCCTCGGCGCGCATGTCGGACCCCTCGGCGCCAACGTCGGGGTCGGAACAACGCCAACACCGGCTGCAACCGCAACTCGCCGATCGGCGCGCATGTCGGCGTCCCCCAGGGTTAGGACGTGGTCGAGATGCGCCCGCCCGCGCCGAACGCCGTGGCAAGGGCGCCGAAACCGGCAAGCACCATGACCCACGTTGCCGACTCGGGGACGCCGGGAGCGACCGTAAAACCGCTGATCACGTCGATCTCGTTGCCGCCGCCGAGGAGGCCCGTGACGCCTTGTGGGCGTGCCGAGATCACTACACGTGTAGGAAGCCGCAAAATCGGCGCCGAACGTGGCTGAGCATGCTCGCCTGCGCACGACCCGCCGCGATGCAGGCTGCCGCGGCTGCGCCGACGACCCAGCCTGCGGCTGAGATGCACAATGGACTGCTACGGACGACGGCCGAAAGTTTTCCCCTCATTGAGCCTCCACCCTGAACAAACCCGCAAGGCCCTGAATTGTTAACATCAGTAAGCAATGCCGTCAATGGCCGCATGTCCAATGTATATTGCAGCTGCTCAAGCGCTTACTCAGGCGAGCACGCTGCATCAGGAGAAATACTTCCCGCTGGCGGAGAGAGCGCGGGGGTAAGTGGGAGGGCGACCGACTGCCGCAGATTTGTCTCCTCGCCCTCATCCTATCCTTCTCAACGAAATCGGGGAGAAGGACGGCCTAGCTAGCCCCCGAATATGACGCGGCGGAAGCGGCCGTGGGCGACCGTGAAATAGACGACGCCAATGATGAGCATGGCGACCATCGGCCGCCACACGAGGGTGATGCCCG
>DATJXI010000145.1:0-13618 GCA_035500275.1 Roseiarcus sp.
AATGGGTCTCGACAATCGATTCCGCGAGGGCGCGCAAGTCCGCGCTTTGTCGGATGCGATCGCCGCCGCCGAGCGGGAGATCGATCGGATCGTCTATGCGCTGTTCGACCTCACGCCGGAGGAGATCGCGCTCTTGGAGGCTTCCCCGCAAGGACAATGCTGAGCGTGACGAAGGCGCGCCTTCAGGAGCGCCAACGCGTTGGCGTCATTAAGAAATCCTGTTTATATCGACATTGTCTTTCTTATAAACAGAAACCGTGCTACCGTAAAGATCGACGCGAGAAAAACGCTGCATCGCTGGGGTCGCAAGCCGCGAACGGCGGGAACAAAGAAAACAGGTCGGACATAGATGGCGCCGCAACGCATTGAAAAGGCCGGATTCGCGGACAGAAATGGCAGGCCTGCCGCGCTCGCGCTGGCGGTGCTTGTCGCGCTCGCCGGCTGCGCGATCCCGCCGAGCGAGATCCCGACCGCCGCCAGCATCCGCGGCCTGAAACCTTCGGGCAGGGTGACGCTGAACGAAACTTTCGTCTCCGGGACGGGCATCGGCGGCGGGACGCTGACTTTCAAGGGCCGGGCCTATCCGTTCACGCTCACGGGCGAACTCATCGGGATCGGCGCCATCGCGCATCTCGGCGCGTCCGGCGAGGTCTATGGCCTCAAGGACATCTCTCAGTTCCCCGGCGCCTATGTCCAGGGGACGGGGCCGCTCGCGGTCTCGACCGCGAACTCCGGCGAGATTTGGCTCGGAAACAACAATGGCGTCGTCATGCGTCTGCGCGCTTACCAGACCGGCATTACGTTGAGCACGGGCCGGTATCAGATCTTCATCGAACTGCAGTGACGGGCTGCGCAGGACGCTAAAGCGGGCGGCAAGCCTTTGAAAGGATTGGATCGAAAACGCGAAACTAGAACTCGACCTCGAGCTCCTCGATCTCCTCCTTTTCGGCGAGCGCCCCTTCGCGCCATTCCTGCATCGGGGCCAAGTCCCAGACGCGCTCGGCGTAGGCCGCAAGCTCCCCGTTGAGCTCGACCCCGTAGGTGCGGAAGCGGCTGACCACGGGCGCGTACATCGCGTCGGCCATGCCGATCTCGCCGAACAGGAACGGGCCGCCGTAAGCGTCGAGGCACTCGCGCCAGATGGCGAGGATCCGATCGATATCGCCCTTGGCCTTCGACCACACCTTGAAGTGGGGGAATTCGGCCTTGATGTTCATCGGCAGCGCCTGACGGAGCGACACGAAGCCCGAGTGCATCTCGCCGCAGATCGATCGGCAGTGCGCCCGCATTGCCCGATCTTTCGGCAGAAGGCCCGCCTTTGGCGCGATTTCGTTCAAAAACTCGCCGATCGCCATCGTGTCCCAGACCCGCATGCCCTTGTAGGTGAGGCAGGGCACGAGGATCGAGGGCGAGAGGAGGAGGATTTCCGCCCGGGCGTCGGCGTCGTCCGGCGCGACCACGACCTCGTCGAAGTCGACGCCCGCGAGCTTCGCCATGAGCCAGCCGCGCAGCGACCACGACGAATAGTTCTTGCTGCTGATCGTGAGCGTCGTCCGCGACATACGTCCCTCGGATTCTTGACGGCGCTTGGCCAAGCTTCCATCCTAGCGCCAAGCAATGCATGTGCCAAAAGCGGCGGGGAATCGCTGGCACATGCCTTGCTCCGGAATGGCGCGGACGGGCAAGCCGCGAGAATGATGTACGACGCCTATCAGAAGTTTGCCGACGCGAGCGACCAGGTGCGGGCGCTCGCCGACAACGCGCGAGCGATCATCCACGCCTGGTCGTCGAACCCTTTCGCCCCGCCTTGGCGCCGCATGGCGGCCTACTACGAGCTCGTCGCGCTCGCCGGCTTCACGCACTCGCGGCCGGACTTCAGCATCGACCGCGTCGAGGTCGGCGGCGAGACCGTTCCGGTCGAGGAGCGCGCCGTCCTCTCGACGCCGTTCTGCCAGCTCTTGCGCTTCCGCCGCGAAGGCGGCGAGAACGACCCGAAAATCCTGCTTGTCGCGCCGATGTCGGGGCACTTCGCGACCCTGTTGCGCAGCACGATCCGCACGATGCTCGGCGACCACCAGGTCTTCATCACCGACTGGATCAACCCGCGCAACATCCTTCTCGAGGAAGGCCCGTTCGCGCTCGAGGACTACACCCAGCATCTTATCGACTTCATCGGCGTCATCGGCGAGGACTGCCATGTCGTGGCGGTCTGCCAGCCGACCGTTTCGGCGCTCGTTGCGACGGCGGCGCTCGCTCAGGACGGCTCCAACGTGCAGCCTGCAAGCCTCGCTCTGATGGCGGGCCCGATCGACGCGCGCATCGCGCCGACCAAAGTCAACGAGCTCGCGCAAGAGCGCCCGATCGAGTGGTTCCGCTCGAACATGATCGGCGTCGTTCCCGACCGTTTCGAGGGGGCGGGGCGGCGGGTCTATCCGGGCTTCCTGCAGCTCTGCGCGTTCATGAGCATGAACGCCGAGCGGCATACGAAGTCCTTCGTGGACCTTTTCCACCACCGCGTCGCCGGCGACATCGAGAAGGCCGACGCCATCCGCGACTTCTACAAGGAATATTTCGCGATCATGGACATGACTGCGGACTTCTATCTGGAGACGGTCGAGCAGGTTTTTCAGCTGCACCTGCTGCCACAAGGGCTCATGAAGCACAAGGGACGCAGGATCGAGCCGCGCGCGATCAAGAAGACGTTCCTGCTCACGGTGGAGGGCGAGAAGGACGACATCTGCGCCGTGGGTCAGACGCTGGCCGCGCAAGACCTCTGCTCGGGCTTAAGGCCCTACATGAAGACTCACCACCTCCAGGCCGGGGTCGGCCATTACGGCGTCTTCAACGGGCGGAAGTGGGAAACGCAGGTCTATCCTGTCCTGCGGAACCACATCCAGTCGAGCCGTTGATCCTCACGACGCCGCCTACGCCGCCTAGGTGTTCCCCGCTCTGGGCTTCATGTCCACGGCGCTGCCGCTCTTGGCCTCAAGGAAGGGGCGCTGCAGCACGAGGTCGGCTTGACTGAAGCGGTCCTTGGCCGTCCAGGACTGGTGCCAGTACGGGTAGATGAGCCAGGGCAGGCTGACCTGATCCAGCCGCGCTTTCTCCTCCTCTGTCAGCTTTAGGTCGGCGCTCGCAAGATTGTCGCGGAACTGGGCCTCTGTTCGCCCGCCGATGACGACCGAAGTCACGGTGGGCCGGCCGAGCAGCCAGGCGAGCGCGACCTGCGCGGCCGAGACGCCGCGCGCATCGCCGATCGCGACAAGTTCGTCGATGATGTTCCAGAGCCGATTCTCGTCACGAATCGGCGGCTCGGTCCATCCGGCGAACTGGCGCGTGCCCTCGGGCGCGCGCTTGTTGCGGCGGTGCTTGCCGGAAAGGAGGCCGCCCGCGAGTGGGCTCCAGACGAGGACGGCGAGCCTCTGGTCGTAGGCGATCGGCAGGAGCTCGTATTCGGCCTCGCGCGACTCGAGCGTGTAGTGGATCTGCTGCGAGACGAAGGGGATTCGATTGTCGCACCGGGCGACCTCCATTGCCTTCATGATGTGCCAGCCGGAGAAATTCGAGCAGCCGATGTAGCGCACCTTGCCGGAGCGGACGAGCGCGTCGAGCGCCTCCATGGTTTCTTCGAGGGGGGTGAGCCCGTCCCATTGATGGAGCTGGTAGAGGTCGATGACGTCGGTGCGCAGGCGTTTGAGGCTGGCCTCGCATTCGCGGACGATGTGCCAGCGCGAGAGGCCCCGGTCGTTCGGGCCGGGGCCCATTGGAAACCGCACCTTGGTCGCGATGAGCATGCCCGGCTTGCGCGCCGGCATCGCCTCGCCGATCAGCTCCTCCGAGACGCCCGACGAATAGACGTTCGCCGTGTCGATGAGGTTGACGCCGGCGTCCGCGACGAGATCGATGAGGCGGCGCACGTCCGCCAGCGACGAGCCGCCGACCTTCGCGAAATTCCCTTTGCCGCCGAAGGTCATCGTGCCCATGGCGAGCGCGGAAACCGTAAGGCCCGAATGGCCCAGCTGCCGGTATTCCATGCCTCGCTTCCCTTGTCGTTGGTCGGGGGGGAGGCGGGACCTAACATGCCGCCATCGCGAGGCCAAGCTGGTCGTCTTGACAAGAACTCCAAACTCGAGAGCGGGAATAGGCTTGCCGCTCGCTCGCGTTTATGGGCAATGTTCGGCCAACCGCATGCACTCCACGCCTTGAGGAGCCTCCATTGAACTTCGCTCCCCTTCGTCGCTTCGCCGGCATTCTCCTCGTCTGCGCGGCCGCCTTCGCTGCGCCTCAAGCCTTCGCCGCGCCCTCGCCGCAACCCAATTCGACGGTCGACATGGCGACGGTCCTGAAGCCCGGGCCGCTGCCGGACCTCGCGATGGGCGAGCCGTCGGGCGTTCCGGTTATCGAATACGGCTCGCTCACTTGCCCGCATTGCGCCGCGTTCAGCAAGGAGACCTTCCCGCAGCTGAAATCCGCTTACATCGACACCGGCAAGGTGCGGTTCATCTTTCGCGAGTTCGCCCGCAACACTTTGGACGTGGCGGGCTTCCTGCTCGCGCGCTGCCTTGGCGACGACAAGGCTTACGCGGCCGACGAGCTCCTGTTCGCCGAGCAGGACAAGTGGGCTTTTGTGGACAAACCGCTCGAACCGCTGATCGCAGCCATGCGCCCGACGGGGATGACCCGCGAGAAGGCCAACGAGTGCCTCAAGGACCAAAAGCTCGCCAATGCGATTGTCGCAGCCACGAAACAGGCCAACGACGAGATTCGCCTGACCGGCACGCCGACCTTCATCATCGACGGCAAGGTCTATGGCGGCGACCTCACCTTCGACCAGTTCAAGGCGATCCTCGATCCTCTGGTGAAGAAGTAGCCGGACACGGGCGGCTTTGGCCAGCCCCGCCCGGCAGGGCGAACCTATCGACACGCCGAGAAGGACCGGCTTCCGGCTGGAGATTGGAAGCCGGCGACAACCACTTCGTGCGCCTCAAAAGACTCTGGAACCCTGTTTTCAGCCGTTCGACGCGATTCGCGCCGGCGCGATCGGGCTTGATTTCCACGTATTCTGTGTATCAGAATTAATCAAGAAATTTCCCTTTCCCAGGATGGCCCTCTTTATTGTGACTGTCGCTCGCGCGCCGCAGCTTGAAAAGCGGCGGCCGGGGCTTTTCCTCCCCCGCATTTCTTGCGGGGGAGATGTCGCCTGCAAGGCGACGGAGGAGCCTCATCGCAGGAGACGTACAACACACTCGCGCCCTCCACCCTGCTGCGCATGGTCCTCCTCCCCCGCTTCGCGGCGGAGGATAAGTCGCCGCAACCCGAGACGTCACTCAACATGCGCTCAGGAGCGCCGAACGTCTCTTAAGACGGCGGATGCAGTCGCGTGTCGAGCGCGAAAGGCTCCTGAAGTTTCAAGCTGTAGAGGCCTTCGCCCCTGCGCGGGTCGAAGATCAAGTTCCAGCTGTGCTTGGAGACCGCGCTTGGGATCGCCACGAAGCGGTGACGGCTCAGAAGGTTGTCCCCGAACGCCTGCTGGCCGGCGCTCGGATGTCCCGGACGCAGCCAGTTGGCGTTGGGGACGACGCCGGGTTTGACGACATGAACGGATGAAAAGTCGCTGATGTGGGCAGCCGTGATGACGTGGGACACGGTGTCGAGCCCCTTCAAGCCCCTGTGGACGGCGACTTCCAGGATCGCGGTCGCCGCATCGACTGAGCAGTAGACGACGCGGACGCCCTTGCTGTTCCAGCGGCCGCCAATTCGGTGCGCCCCAGCGCCGCTGTCCCAGCCCTCCGCACGCCGGCTGTCGTCAAGGCGCCAGACGATGAATCCGTCGTCGCCGCCAAGCGAAGCCGGAAGCAGCGTCATGTATAGACGTTGTGGATGAGACGCCCAAGGTAGTCCTCGACCATTTCGACGCCCGCCGGAGTCGTCAGAAGATCGATCGGGCGACGCTAATCAAGCCCGATCGCCGGGCGCTCCAGCCATTGTTCCGCTTCCGCCTGCGAGCCGAACGCGCGCGTTGCTTCGCAAAAAAATACGACAAACACCAAGAAAGTTCAAAGGAATTCGCCCGACTCGCAACCCAAATCGCGGCGCCCTATATGTCGCTGAACGTTCACAACGGTGTTAAAGAACCGTCGCCTCCCTTTCGGATCGCCCATGACCGCTCACGTCCCCGCCGGACCCAACGTCGCCCATTTCACGCTTCAGAACGGCCTCGAAGTCGTCGTCATCCCCGACCGCCGCGCCCCGGTCGTCACCCACATGGTCTGGTACCGCAACGGCGCCGCCGACGATCCGCCCGGCAAGTCCGGCATCGCCCATTTCCTCGAACATCTCATGTTCAAGGGCACCAAGGCGCACCCCAAGGGCGAGTTCTCGGAGTTCATTGCCGAGGTCGGCGGACAGGAGAACGCCTTCACCGGCTCCGACTTTACCGCTTATTTCCAGCAGGTCGCCAAAGAGCACTTGCGCGCCTGCATGGAGTTCGAGGCCGACCGGATGACAAACCTCGAGCTCACCGACGAGGTCGTCGCGCCGGAGCGCGACGTTGTGCTCGAGGAGCGGCGCATGCACTGCGACACTGATCCCGGCGCGCAGCTCGGCGAGGCCGTCCAGGCGACGCTCTTCACCCATCACCCCTACGGCGTGCCGGTCATCGGCTGGGGCCACGAGATTGAAGGGCTTAAGCGCGAGGACGCGCTCGCCTATTATAGGCGCTTCTACACCCCCGAGAACGCCATCCTCATCGTCGCGGGCGACGCCGATCCGGAAGAGGTTCGCGCGCTCGCAGAGGACACTTACGGCAAGGTCAGGCCGCACGGCGCGCGGCCTCAGCGCGTCCGCCCGCTCGAGCCGCCGACGGTCGCGAACCGGATCGTGACCGTGACGGACGAGAAGGTTTTGCAGCCGAACTGGCAGCGCCACTATCTGGCGCCGTCGTGCCGCACGGCGGCGCCAGGCGAATCCGAGACGCTCGAAGTGCTCGCCCATCTCCTCGGAGGCGGCCAGACGAGCGTCCTTTTCCGGGCGCTCGTCATCGAAGAGAGGCTCGCCGTGTCCGCCTGGGCCTATTACCACGGTACGGCGCTCGATCCGTCCCGCATCATTTTCAGCCTTACGCCCGCGCCGGGAGTGGCGCTTGAGACGCTCGGCAAGGCGTTCGACCGCGCGCTCGCGAAGTTCATGAAAGACGGCGTCGAGCCGGACGCGCTCGAACGCGCCAAGACACGGCTCGTCGCCGACGCGACCTACGCCCGCGACAGCCAGTCGGACCTGGCGCGCTGGTACGGCTCCTCGCTCGCCATCGGCCAGACGCTCAGCGACGTCGAAGAATGGCCGGCCAAGATCGACGCGGTCGACGCGGAAGCGGTGATGGCCGCCGCGTGCCGCTGGCTGGAAAAGAAGCCGGCGGTTACGGGGTGTCTGCTGCCGCTCGAGGCGGAGGCGGCTTGAGGGACGGGGCCCGGCCAAGCAAGAAAAACGTACTTAGGAAACGCCCGATGCAAAAGCACATCGTCATTCCCCCCGAGCAGTCGACGGTCAACGTCAAAACCGCGACGACGCCGCGGGGCCTCGACTTCTGGCTCGTCGAGTCCTACGCCGTGCCGCTCGTCTCGCTCGAGTTCGCGATGCGGGGCGGCGCGGCGCAGGACCCGACCGACAGGGCGGGGCTCGGCGCGCTGCTGGCGAGCCTGCTCGATGAGGGCGCGGGCGACCTCGATTCGCAGGCATTCCAGAAGGCGCTGGACGAGAAGGCGGTCGAGATTTCGTTCCACGCCGACCGCGACGCGATGACCGGGCGCATGCGCACGCTTGTCAAGAACCTTGACCGAGCGGCCGAATTGCTGTCGCTCGCGGTCAACGCGCCCCGCTTCGACGAGGCGCCGTTCGATCGCGTGCGCGAGCACATGAACGCGCGGTTGCGCCGTGACGCGAACGATCCCGCGACGGTCGCCGGCAAGGCGTGGCGCGTCAAGGCCTTTTCCGGCCATCCTTATGGCCAGCCGACCGACGGATCGCTCGAAACGCTGGCGCGCATCGAACGAAGCGACCTCGTCGCCGCGGCTGGGCGTACGCTCGCGCGCGACGAGCTCGTCGTCGCCGTCGTCGGCGCCATCGACGAGAACGGCGCGGCCGAACTTGTGGACAAGGCGTTCGCCGGGCTGCCGGCGAAGGGCGACCTTGAGCCCGTGGCTGAAGCCGAGTTCAGAGGCCTCGGCGTCGTCGACGTCATCCCGCTCGACGTTCCGCAGTCCACCATCCGGTTCGGCCGGCCCGGCTTGAAGCGCGACGACCCGGACTTCATCGCTAGCATCGTCGCCGCGCATGTGCTCGGCGGGCACGGCAACATGACGTCCCGCCTGTTTCGCGAGGTGCGCGAGAAGCGCGGCCTCGCCTACACAGTGTTCGGCGCGTTCCACGCGCTCGACCACGGCGGCTGTTTCTATGGCGGCACGACGACGAAGAACGAGCGGGCGAAGGAGTCTTTCGACGTCGCGTCCCACGAAATCCGCGACGTGGCGCTGAACGGCCTCTCGGAAGGAGAGCTCGAGAAGGGCAAGACCTATCTCATCGGCTCCTATCCGTTGCGTTTTGACACGTCCTTGAAGATCGCCTCGCAGCTCGTCCACATCCAGCTCGAGGGCCGGAGGCCCGAATGGCTGGTCGAGCGCAACCGCCAGATCGCCGCCGTGACCATGGCGAGCCTGAAGCGCGCGGCCGAGCGCGCCCTCGGCGACGGCGCGCTCTATACGACGGTGGTGGGCAAGCCCGAGGGATTTTGACAAGAATCCCCCTTCTAGCGCTCGGCGGGGAGGAGGGAACATACGCCGTCGATTTCACGAACAGCGTTTCAAACGCCGTTGTATCCGCGCGCGCGCCGCCGCATACTGGCATGTCAGCATGCGTCGCGATGGCCGCGGCGAGCCGGGAAGGAAACGATGGCCGACAAGCCCAAGAGCAAGAAGAAGAGCGGCAAGCCCATGCTCCGCTCAAAACTCTGGTTCGACAATCCCGACAATCCGGGTATGACGGCGCTCTATATCGAGCGCTACCTCAACTTCGGCCTCACCCCCGCCGAGCTGCGCTCCGGCAAGCCGATCATTGGCATCGCCCAGACCGGCTCCGACCTCTCGCCCTGCAACCGCCACCACCTCGAGCTCGCCAAGCGCGTGCGCGAGGGCATCGTGGCGGCGGGCGGCGTGCCGTTCGAGTTCCCGGTCCATCCGATCCAGGAGACGGGCAAGCGGCCGACCGCGGCGCTCGACCGCAACCTCGCTTATCTCGGCCTGGTCGAGATCCTCTTGGGCTATTTCATTGACGGCGTGGTGCTGACGACCGGATGCGACAAGACGACCCCGGCCTGCATCATGGCGGCGGCGACGGTCAACATCCCCGCCATCGTCCTTTCCGGCGGACCGATGCTGAACGGCTGGCGCCACGGCCAGCGCACCGGCTCGGGCACCGTCGTCTGGCAGGCGCGCTCCGACCTCGCCGAAGGCAAGATCGACTACGAAGAGTTCATGGAGCTGGTGACGTCGTCCGCGCCTTCGGTCGGCCACTGCAACACGATGGGCACCGCCTCGACGATGAACGCGCTTGCGGAGGCCCTCGGCATGAGCCTGCCCGGCTGCGCCGCCATTCCCGCGCCCTACCGCGAGCGCGGTCAGATCGCCTACGAGACCGGAAAGCGCATCGTCGACATGGTCTGGGAGGATTTGAAGCCGTCCGACATCCTGACCCGCGAGGCGTTCGAAAACGCCATTGTGGTCAATAGCGCCATCGGCGGCTCGACCAACGCCCCGATCCACATCAACGCCATCGCGCGCCATATCGGCGTCAAGCTCGACATCCACGACTGGGAGAAGGTCGGCCATCACGTGCCGCTGCTCGTCAACCTGCAGCCGGCCGGCAAGTACTTGGGCGAAGAGTTCCACCGCGCGGGCGGCGTGCCCGCCGTCGTCCACGAGCTCATGAAGCGCAATCTCATCCACAAGAAGGCGCTGACCGCGAACGGCAAGACCATGGGCGAGAACTGCGTCCAGACGGCGTCCGACGATCCGGACGTCGTTGCGCCCCTCGACAAGCCGCTCAAGGAGAACGCCGGCTTCATCGTGCTCAAGGGCAACCTGTTCGACAACGCGGTGATGAAGACGAGCGTGATCGACAATGAGTTCCGCGAGCGGTTCCTGTCCAACCCGGCCGATCCGGACGCGTTCGAGGGCCGGGCGATCGTGTTCGACGGCCCGGAGGACTACCATCACCGCATCGACGATCCGAAGCTCAAGATCGACGAGCGCTGCGTGCTCTTCATCCGCGGCACGGGGCCGGTCGGCTATCCGGGCGGCGCGGAGGTGGTCAACATGCAGCCCCCCGCGGCGCTCATCAAGAAAGGCGTGCACGCGCTGCCCTGCGTCGGCGATGGGCGGCAGTCCGGCACGTCGGGCTCGCCCTCCATCCTCAACGCCTCGCCGGAGGCCGCGGTCGGGGGCGGGCTCGCGCTCTTAAAGACGGGCGACTGGGTGCGCATCGACCTCAAGAAGAGGCAGGCCAACATCCTCATCCCAGATGCGGAGCTGGCGGAGCGCCGCGCCGCGCTTGTGGAACATCCCTACAAGTACCCGAAGAGCCAGACGCCCTGGCAGCAGATCCAGCGCGAGATGGTGGCGCAGTTCGACGAGGGGATGGTGCTGAAACCCGCGGTCGCCTACCAGCGCCTCGCCCAGACGACGGGGGCGCCGCGCGACAACCATTGACGCGGACGGGGAAATTCGTATATACAACAGCTGGATTATCGTATATACGGAACCGGTCGTGGCCATCAGCATCCGAGACCCGGAGGTCGGGGAACTGGCGCGCGAGCTGGCCCGCCTGCGCAAGACCAACATGACCGAGGCGATCGGCCATGCCTTGCGCAGCGAACTCAAGCGCGAGCTGGACAAGCGGCCGCTTGAGGAACGGCTTGAGGAGCTCGCCGACGAAACGGTGGCGATGGCGGGACCGAACGGCCGAGTATTGTCGAAAGAGGAAATCGACGATCTATGGGGGCAGTAGTCTTCGTCGATACCTCGGCGTTCGTGGCCATTCTTGTGAAGGAGCCCGAATGGCGAGCGCTCTCCAACAAGGTGGCTGTCGCGGAGCGCTGCTTGACCTCCCCGATCGTCCGACTCGAAACCAGCATCGTGCTGGGAAGCCGACTCTTGCCGTCGCCGCGCGAGGCCGAGCGCCAACTCCAGAAGCTTATGTATCAAGCAGATGTCGAAGAGATTGCAGTCGACCCTGCAGTTGGCCCCGTTGCAGTCGCCTGCTTCGAGAGATACGGCAAAGGCCGCCACCCGGCCAGGCTCAATTTCGCCGATTGTCTCTCCTACGCCTGCGCGAAAGCGAACCGCGCATTCCTTCTTTTCAAAGGCGAGGATTTCGCCAAGACCGACGTCAACTCTTGGATTTGACGGATGACGGAGACCAACGACCGCCCGCTCGGCCCGACCGTCGACCCGCATCCGGCCAAGCGGCCAGAGCGCATGACGCTTCCCGGACGGTGGATCACGCTCACGCCCCTCGACGCCGAGACGCACGCCGCCGCGCTCTACGAAGGCTCGCACGGCGACGCGAAGAGAGAGAGCGTCTGGGACTATCTCTTCGACGGACCCTACCGCAGCCTCGACGAGTTCCAGAAGAGCCTTGCGGTGAAAGCGCAATCGGCCGACCCGCTGTTCTTCGCGGTCTTGGACAACGCCTCCGGCCGTGCGCTCGGCTACCAGACCTTTCTGCGCATCGACCCGCCGAACCGAGTCATCGAGGTCGGCAACATCATGTATACGCCCATCATGCAACGCACGCCCGGCGCGACCGAGGCGCAGTTCCTCTTCGCAAGTTATGTCTTCGATACGCTCGGCAACCGCCGCTACGAATGGAAGTGCAACGACCTCAACGCGCCCTCGAAGCGCGCCGCCATGCGCCTTGGCTTCACGTTCGAGGGCGTCTTCCGCCAACACATGACCGTCAAGGGTCGCAACCGCGACACCGCCTGGTTCGCCATGCTCGACCGCGAGTGGCCCGCCATAAAGCGTGCTTACCGAAGCTGGCTCTCTCCGGAAAATTTCGACCGCGACGGAGCGCAGAAGCGCCGCCTCGCCGACTTCATGGCCGAGGCGCAGGTGTAGAGCGTCCGGCTCGGCGCGCTTGATCGGGCGCCGGGCATTCACTAGAACGCCGTCCGCCGGCCCCAGGCGAAGAGCCTGACCTTCTGCGACAAGAAACGTCCGAAACGCCACAAGGAAATCAGCATGCGCGTCTATTATGACCGGGACTCCGACCTCAATCTCATTAAGGGCAAGAAGGTCGCGGTCGTCGGCTACGGAAGCCAA
The DNA here is from genome assembly GCA_035500275.1 of Roseiarcus sp. Classification (GTDB taxonomy): domain Bacteria; phylum Pseudomonadota; class Alphaproteobacteria; order Rhizobiales; family Beijerinckiaceae; genus Roseiarcus. The sequence goes on from DATJXI010000145.1 coordinate 12,372, forward strand.
GGGCACGCGCATCTCCTCAATTTACGTGACAGCGGTGTGAAGGACATTGCGGTGGCGCTGCGCGCGGAGTCGGCCTCGGCCAAGAAGGCGGAGGCCGAAAGCATCAAGGTCCTGGACGTGCCGGGCGCCGCCAAATGGGCCGACGTCGTCATGATGCTGACGCCGGACGAATTGCAGGCCGACATCTATCGGGGCGAGCTCGCCCCCAACATGAAGCGCGGGGCGGCGCTCATGTTCGCCCATGGGCTCAACGTCCATTTCAACCTGATCGAGCCGCGCCCCGATCTCGACGTCTTAATGGTCGCGCCAAAAGGCCCGGGCCATACGGTGCGTTCCGAATACAAGCGCGGCGGCGGCGTGCCGTGCCTACTCGCCATCCATCAGGACGCGAGCGGCAACGCCCACGACCTCGGCCTCTCCTATGCGTCCGCAATCGGCAGCGGGCGCGCCGGCGTCATCGAGACGACCTTCCGCGAGGAATGCGAGACGGACCTGTTTGGCGAGCAGGTCGTGCTCTGCGGCGGCCTTGTCGAGCTCATCCGCGGCGGCTACGAGACGCTGGTCGAGGCGGGCTACGCCCCGGAGATGGCCTATTTCGAGTGCCTGCACGAGGTGAAGCTCATCGTGGATCTGATCTACGAGGGCGGCATCGCCAACATGAACTACTCCGTCTCCAACACGGCCGAATACGGCGAATATGTCTCGGGCCCGCGCGTCATCACGTCCGAGACGAAGGCCGAAATGAAGCGCATCCTCGCCGACATCCAGTCGGGCCGGTTTACCCGCGACTGGATGCTCGAAAACAAGGTCAACCAGACCTCGTTCAAGGCGATGCGCGCCAAAGCCAACGCGCACCCGATCGAGGCGGTCGGCGAAAAACTGCGCGCCATGATGCCGTGGATCGGTAAGAACAAGCTCGTGGACAAGGCGCGTAATTGAGCGGCGCCGCGGGGCGCCTCGCGCCCCGTCGCGCCCGCTTTCGGCTGGACAGCCTCCGCCGCCTTTGCTAGAGGGCGTGCCTTCATTGGGACCGGGTCGTTTATGGCCGTTTCTCGATGGGCGCATAGCTCAGTTGGTAGAGCAGCTGACTCTTAATCAGCGGGTCCAAGGTTCGAGCCCTTGTGCGCCCACCACGAGAGCGAAAGCTGATTTCAAGACTGAATCCTTCATGCAAATCCCGTAGCGCGATCGGAATTGCGTACTCTCGCATCGGTTTCCAAATTTGCGTTGCTGTTCCGAACTGTCCG
>DATJXI010000146.1:0-5146 GCA_035500275.1 Roseiarcus sp.
CGAGATCGGCGGGCTTGAGCCCTTTATCGACCGTCGCCGACTGCTGGTAGAAGATCATCCAGGGGTTGAAGGTCGCCCCGATAATCGCCGTCGCCATAAAGAGGAACTGGCGGTCGCCGAGCGGCAGGCTGATCGCGTCGCTCGCCATGGTCGCGAGGTTTGGCCGCGCCTGCAAGGCGACGACGAAGAAGGCCAACTCGAAGAGGCCGATCAAGAGCGCCGCGCGCTCAACCCGACGGTACGAACCGGTGCCGACGATGGCGAGCAGCGCCGCCGCCGCCAGCGGCAGGGTGAACGCGCGGGAGACGCCGAACATTTCGCCGATTCCGGCGACGCCGGTGAATTCGGTGACGAGCGAGCCGATCGACGCCGCGGCGAGGCCAGCGACGGCGACCGCCGCCCAGCCGACCCCGTAGCGCTCGCGAATGAGCTCCGCGTGGCCGCGACGGGTATGGATCCCGAGGCGCACCGTCAGCTCCTGCAAAAGGTAGAGCATGGGAATGAGGAGCAGGAGGAGGGGCAGCAGGCGGTAGCCCCATTGCGCCCCGGCTTCGGCCGCCGCGACGACGTTGCCGGCGTCGGTGTCGGCGAGCATCACGAGGAGGCCCGGGCCCCAGACAGCGATAGCGCGGACAGCGGCCGGCGCGCGAAAGCGGGCGCCCCACGCCCCGCCGCTCATGCGGGCGAAGACTTCGCCGACATGCCCGGGGGCGCGCGCGCCGCCTTCACGAGGATCGGACCGGGAATCATCCGAAGCAGCCTTTCATTTCGCCAAGCCATTCGACTCGCCTTCTGGTAGTCTCGCGCAGATTGCGGAGCCTGTCGCAGCATGAGCCTTGGTGGTGATCGCTTCTTCGCGGGATCAATTCCGGATATCTATGACGCCTATCTCGTGCCCCTCATTTTCGAGGCCTTTGCTTCCGATCTGGCGCGCCGGGCCGCCGACGCGGAACCCGTTGAAATCCTGGAAACCGCCGCGGGCAGCGGCGTCGTGACGCGAGCGCTGGCCCCGCTTTTGCGAAAAGACGCCTGCTACGTGGTCAGCGATCTGAACCAGCCTATGCTCGATCGGGCCGCCCGTCGGCAGGACCCGGACGGCCGAATTGCTTGGCGTCAGGCGGACGCTCTGGACCTCCCCTTCACGGACGAGAGTTTCGACGCGGTTATCTGCCAGTTCGGAGTGATGTTCTTTCCGGATCGGATCTCGGGTTACAGGGAAACGCGCCGGGTCTTGAAGCCGAACGGCCGTTTTCTGTTCAACGTCTGGGATCGCATCGAAGCCAACGACTTCGCGCGTATCGCAACGGAAGCCGTCAGCGCGATCTTTTCCGACGACCCGCCTCGTTTCCTGGCCCGAATCCCGCACGGGTATCACGATGTCGACGAGATCGCCGCCGACTTGCGGGCCGCCGGCTTCTCGAACATTGAAATCGCGACCCTGGAAAAAACAAGCGACGCCCCGAACGCTCGCGCCCCGGCGATCGCCTACTGCCAAGGCACGCCCTTGCGCAACGAGATCGAAGCCCGCGACCCAGCCTCACTGCACGCCGCAACCGAGCGGGCGGCCGAGGCGCTTGCGAGGGCTTTCGGGGACGGGCCCGTATCCGGGAGAATAAGGGGTCATGTCATCGTGGCTTCAGCTTAGCGGGTTTTGCCAAGCGCCCCTGGGCATGCTGTTCGTACTACGGGAAAGCAACAAGCATCCGGTTCGAAAACGTGCTGGACAATAGGCTTCCGATCGACGACGCCGGCCGCAAGGGAGCGCGACCCTACTCGACCGGCGTCACCCCCTCCCGCCCCACGCTCAGGAGCAAGCCGGTATGGATGTCGAACAGGAACCCCTGCAATTCGAGTTTTCCCGCGGCCGCCGCCTCGGCGATCCAGGGGAAGGTCATGAGGTTGGCGAGTGACAGGCGCACGACCTCCGCCTCGATGCGGTCGAGTTTGGATTCCGGTTCGCGCCCCGCGGCCTGCAGCGCCGGCCTGCCGATTTCGACCCACGAGGCGATGAAGTCGCGCGCCTGCGGCGGCGGCCCATAGGCCATCGCCCGCACGCCGCCGCACTGTCCGTGCCCCAGCACGACCAGCCGTCCGACCTTCAATACCTTCACGCCGAATTCGAGCGCAGCGCTCGTCCCGTGCAGCCCCGGGTCCGGGCCGTAAGGCGGAACGAGCGCCGCCACATTCCGGACGACAAACAATTCTCCTGGCACGGCGCCGAACACCGTCTGCGGGTCGACGCGCGAATCCGAGCAGGCGATGACCATGGCTTCCGGGCTCTGGCCCCAGTGTGCGAGCGCCTCGTAACGCGCGCGCTCGGCCGGCCAGATCTCGGAGCGGAATTTGCGGTAGCCTTCGATCAGAGGATCCATCGTCGCCCCCGTTCGCCTGAAGGCTTAGCCCGACGGGAGCGAGTTGAACACTCCCCCGCCCGCCCTCACGCTCGCGTTGGACCTTGTGCATGAAAGCGGGCATGATCCGGCCCCCGCCGCGGCGCGTAAACTGAAGGCCTTGGCTCCGGCCGGCGCCCATGAAGGAGGTTCTTATGCGTAGCCTTATCGCCGCCCCAATGCTCGCCGCGCTCGCCCTCGTCGTCTCGCCCGCCTACGCGGAAATGGAGCATTTCAAGGCGAATCTCACCGGCCCGGCCGAGGCGCCCCCGTCCGACAGCAAAGGCGTCGGAACGGTCGATGCGACCTACGACCCTGCGACCAAGAAGCTCGACTGGACGATCGAATATTCCGGCCTCACCGGGCCGGCGATCGCCGCGCACTTCCACGGGCCCGCGCCGGCCGGAAAGGCCGCGCCGATAGAGGTGCCGATCACCGGCTCGCTCGCAAGCCCGATCAAGGGCTCGGCGACCCTGACCGACGCCCAGGCCAAGGACCTCGTGGACGGCATGATGTATTTCAACATCCACACCAACGCGCATAAGCCCGGCGAGATCCGCGGGCAGATGGAAAAGGCGATGTGAGGGGCCTTGTCGTTTCGGTCGCAATTCACCGATTTCCAAAGGCTTGGGCGCGGGAACCTGTTCTTTGGCGGCAACCTCTCGCGAGAGCCGGCAAACGGCGCGACGTCGTCGCGAGCCGCAGAGCGGCGTCAAAAAAGCGGCGCCGCCTTCGATGGCGGCGCCGTTCGCGTTCTTGCGCTTTCTTAAAGTTCAGCGCGGGCCGCACATCGTCCGATAGCTCTTCCAGTGGACGCCTGTGTCATAGAACTCAAGGCGGCACTGGGAATCCGGGATCTCGGCGGTCGCGGTCTCCGGCAACACGTCGACCGCGTATTTCGCGGGGACATGTTTTGCATGGCGCGTCGCCGAGGCGTCCTGGGCGAGGGCCGGCGTCGCGACGGCTATCGTGCAGGCGGCGGCCGCCAACAGAAGGGCTTTGGTCATGGGTGCGCTCCTAAGATTGAACGATACCTTATCGGAACGATCACGTATCGAAACGATATCGTATCGAAACTGGCTCGTATTGTTTAATTGAGGCGAAATTTTGGTCGGAATCGTGCAGTTTTTCGGAAGTTCCGGCCGCGCCGCCGTTTGGAAATTGTCGGGAGAAGGAAATGAAACGATATCGTAATTTTCTCTTTACATCATGCGACCCGCAGCGCTATGTCGTCGCCCTGCGTGGCGCTGAGACTCGCCGAGAAAGAACTGGGAGGAGGTCAAGGCAAAATGAGCGAGAGTTCGGCGCGGCGAATGCGTCCGACCGATCAGGGCGCGGTTCGCTTGGGACGGCCCCGGCGAGAGTTTGCGGGGGAGGTCGAGGAGCGAATTCTGGACGCGGCCACGAAAGTATTTTTGGAGCGAGGCTTCGAAGGCGCGACCATCGACGAACTCGCGGAAGAGGCGCGGGCCGGAAAGCCGACGATTTATGCCCGCTTTCCCAACAAGGAGGCGCTGTTCGCCGCGGTCGTGGCCAGGAAAGTACAGGAAAACACGAGGCCTGAGAGCATTGCCGCCTCGGGATCGACGGCGGAGGAGCGATTGAAGGGACTGGCGACCGCCATCGTTGGGAAGACCCTCGCGCCGGACGCGCTCGGACTGATGCGGGTGACCCTCGCCGAGGCGCGGCGCTTCCCCGATCTTGCAAGCAGCGTCAGCCGGATGGCGCGGGAGCGTGGGGTCGAGGCGGTCGCCCGGACCCTGGGAGAACTGGCGACAACGAAGGACACCGGCCGGCTGCCGGCGTTCACGCCGGATCGCCTGGCGTCGACGGCGCGCAGATTCTTGGACGCGATCATGCTGCCGATGATCATTCGCGCGCTCTTCGGCGAGGACCCGGCTTCGCTGCGCGCGGAGATCGACTCGCACGTCTCGCAGTCGGTGGCGTTCTTCCTCGCCGCCTGCAGATACGAAGGCGACCGGTCAAAGGCGGGCTAATCCCGTCATCCCTCGACCTCCGTCTCGGGGCGGTCCTGGCCCAGGGTCGTCTCCGTCCGCCAGCGGCCCTTGTCGTCCTCATATTGGATGTCGGTCGTCTCGCCCGAGAGGCGCTGTTCGGAGGCGGCGCGCTCGGCCGCCGCCCTGGCGAGGTCATGGCTGGGGTAGGTCTCGGAGAAGGCGTCGCCGACCTTGTAGGCCCAGCCGCCGTCGTGCGCGACTATTTCGTAAACAACCTTGCCCATCGCTCTTTTCCTTCCGCTGCTTGAGGTTCACCGGCACTCTTCGCCTTGCTTATGAACGGCGAAGCGGTTCAGCGAAACGCGCCACGACCCCGAAGCGATCCGCCCCTTAATCGGCGCGTCGATGCGCCCGCAGACCCGGATCTCGTCGATCTTGATGTCGCCGATGAGCCCGGTCGCGACGAAGTCGACCGGCGTCCCCGTTTTTTCCGTCGCGGTGAGCTCGGCGTAGGGCGAGAGGCCGTGCTTGAGGACGGCGACGGCGATCTCGCCATCCTTCGGCTCCGCCGCGCCCGGCCTGCCGACGCGCGGCTTGCCAAGCGTGAGACTCCCCTCGGCGATCGCGACCGGAACGACGATCGCTTCCCCGGGCTTCAGGACGACGGACGGGCCGAGGTCCTGCGGGCGCGCCAGGTTCGGCGCCGCGAGCGCGAATGCGAGGGCAATCCGCCTCATGCGCTTGGTCGAAAGCAACATCGGGCCGAGCTTCCGCCAGACTTTGGGCGAGAGATTGACG
>DATJXI010000147.1:0-3085 GCA_035500275.1 Roseiarcus sp.
TGAGCGAGGGCGTCCGGCTTGCGCGTCTTCGCAACGCTTCCATCGTTTCGGCCTTTCACTCGATCCGCGAAGAGCCCGACACCCTTGCTCTGTTGACCGCGCTCGCTAACCAGGGCTTTGCGACCGCGCTTCCTGCCGTCGTCGGGCCAACCACGCATCTTGAGTTCCGCCTATGGCGGCCGGGGGATCCGGTCCTCATCGGACGGATGGGCATTCCGGAGCCGCTCGACTCCTCGCCGGCCGTCGATCCCGACCTCCTCTTCGTTCCGCTAGCCTGTTTCGACAGGAGGGGGCATCGAATCGGCTATGGGGCCGGCTATTACGATCGAAGCCTTGAACGGCTTCGGGGCATGAAGGACGTGTTGGCCGTCGGCGTCGCCTACGGGGTTTGCGAAGTTGGCGCCGTGCCTTATGAGGCGCATGACGAACCCCTGGATGTCATTCTGACGGAACGGGAAACCATTATTCTTCGAGACCTCTGAATGCGCTTGTTATTTATCGGCGATGTGGTTGGGCGGTCAGGGCGCGCCGCGGTTATTCAGCAGGTTCCGGAGCTGCGGTCGCGGTGGCGCCTGGACTTCGTCATCGTCAATGGAGAAAACGCCGCCGGCGGCTTTGGGGTCACCGAATCGATATTCGAGGAATTTCTCGCCGCCGGCGTCGACGCTGTCACTCTCGGCAACCATGCCTTTGACCAGCGCGAGGCCCTGGTCTTCATCGAGCGCCAACCCCGCCTTGTGCGGCCGGCCAACTATCCGGCCGGAACGCCGGGGCGGGGCGCCGCGATTGTCGAAAGCGCGGGCGGCGCGCGCTTGCTCGTCGTCAACGTCATGGGCCGGATGTTCATGGAGGCGCTCGATGATCCGTTTGCCGCATTGGATCGCGAACTGGCGGCTTTCCCGCTCGGCGGCGCATGCGACGCCGTTGTCGTCGACGCCCATGCCGAGGCGACGAGCGAGAAATGGGCGCTCGGCCTTCTTGCGAACGGGCGCGCCAGCCTCGTCGCGGGCACCCACACCCACGTGCCGAGCGCCGACTATCGCATCCTGTCGGGCGGAACCGCGTTCATCACCGACGTCGGCATGACCGGGGACTACGACTCGGTGATCGGAATGGCGAAGGAGGAGCCGCTCCGCCGCTTCACTCGACGAATTCCTTCCGGTCGTTTTGAGCCCGCCTTGGGCCCGGCGACGCTATGCGGCGTCGCGATCGACATTGGCCCTGAGGGTTTCGCGAGGGCGATAGCGCCAGTGCGGATCGGCGGCATGCTCGAGGCCACCGCTCCTCATTTCTGGGGCTGAGCGCGTTGATCGCCCCAACGATTGTCTATGACCTAGACGGCACGCTGGCGGACACGGCGGCCGATCTCATCGGGGCTCTGAACGCCGTCCTTGTCGATGAAGGGTTGGCGCCGCTGCCGGTGGAAAAGGCGGGGTCGCTGCTCGGCGCGGGCGGCCGCGCCCTCATCGAGCGGGGTTTCGCGGCCTCTTTCCGAGAGCTAAGCCATGGCAAGCTCGAAGCCCTCTTCGGCGACTTCCTCGCGCATTACAACGCGCACATCGTCGAGCACACGAAGCTCTATCCAGGGGTGGAAGCCGCCTTGCAGGTTTTCGCAGACGCTGGCTGGATTCAGGCGGTTTGCACGAACAAGTTGGAAGGCTCGGCGAGATTTCTTTTGGAGAAGTTGGGCGTCGCCAACCGGTTCTCCGTCATCTGCGGTCAGGATACCTTCGGCGTTGGTAAGCCAGATCCGAAGCCGCTCCTGAAGACAATCGCGGCGGCGGGAGGAAACAGCGCGCGTGCGATCATGGTCGGTGATTCGATCACCGACATCAGGACGGCGCGCGCGGCCGACCTGCCAGTGATTGCGGTCGACTTCGGCTACACCAATGTGCCCGTGTCCGAGCTTGGCCCGGACAGGATCATTTCACACTTCCGGGAGCTGCCGAGCGCCTGCGCGGCGTTGATGCACGCCAGCCTTGGTCAATCCTTGGCGCGCTCCACATAGCTGCCGTCCTCGGTCTGAATGACGACCCTAGTCCCCGCCGTGATGTGCGGCGGCACCATAGCGCGCGCGCCGTTGGAAAGCTTGGCGGGCTTGTACGACGAGGAGGCCGTCTGTCCCTTCATGGCGGGTTCCGTTTCCGTCACCTCCAGCGTCACGCGCGGCGGCAACTGAATCGCGACCGGCGTCTCATTGAAGATGGACAGCGTGACCTTCATCCCCTCCTGCAGCCACTGCGCCTGATCGCCGATGATGTCGGCGGGGACCAGCACCTGGTCGTAGGTGTCTGTGTTCATGAAATGATAACCGTCACCGTCGGCGTAGAGAAAATCGAAGCTCTTGTCCTCGACGAAGGCCCGCTCCACCGGCTCTGTCGTCTTGTAACGATCCGTCACCTTGACCCCATCGGAGAGACGGCGCATGTCGATCTGGGTCGTCGGCGTGCCCTTGCCGGGGTGGAAGCTTTCGGCGGAAAGAACCACACAGAGCTGACCATCCTCGCGCTCGATGATATTGCCCTTTCGAATCGAGCTTGCGATAACTCTCACGTCCTTGTCCTCAAAACTGAAGCTTGCGCCATTGCGGCGCGTTATACGGGTTCCTCCGGAAAACGCCAGCCGCGCTTCCCGCGATCCTTGCCCTACAGAGATTTTCTTTGAAATCTGAGGCTTCAACTGAATTCTGGCGCGGGGATCGTCATGCCGAGCGCCGGCCGCGCCTGCTGCTGCGAAATCGCATTGTGAGCTGGGTTCGCCGATGGTTCGAGGCCAACGGCTTTGTCGAGGCGGACACGGCGGCGCTGCAAGTCTCGCCCGGCAATGAGACGCACTTGCATGGGTTCGGAACCGTCTTGATCCGCCCGGATGGGTCGTCGCGCGAGCTTTATCTGCACACGTCGCCCGAATTTGCCATGAAGAAGCTGCTGGCGGCGGGCGAGACCAAAATCTACTCCCTGTGCCATGTTTTTCGGAATCGAGAGCGAACAGCGCTCCATGCGCCGGAATTCACGATGCTCGAGTGGTACCGGGTCGGCGAGCCGCTGGAACGCATCATGGAGGATTGCGTAGCGCTCCTCGCCCT
>DATJXI010000148.1:0-3706 GCA_035500275.1 Roseiarcus sp.
ACGACGCTGCGAAACTCGATGAGGCTTCCGTCGCCAGTGCGCTTGACGACGCGCCAGTGATGGGCAGCGATGGCGGGATCGATCAGGTCGCTCCTGAGCCCCCGAAGCCGCGACAGGGTGCGATCCTCGTCCGCTCCCGTATCCGACGACGTCTGCAACAAGGATCACTGCGAGCTTTCGGGTCTCGGTCATTCGCCGCTCCCCGCGACGCCACAGTAGCACAAAAACCCCAGTCCGCCCAAACTCGTCGCGCATTTAGGGGCGAAACCAGATCGAACCAATGATCCCTTTGATCCTTCAAATGAAGGGCCGCTGTTGGCGCATCCCACGCCTAGCGTCTACGGCAGCTTTGTGGCGCATTGCGTCGGAGCCCGGGCTGAACAGGAACGCGTGCTTCGGGTCGGGACCTGAAATTCAAACTGATTGCGACAGGCGAAGTCCTGGAAAGGGGGATGGCGATGTAACCTGAAACCTTTTGAAGCAGTCCAGAGGGTTCGACCCCCTCCCGGCAGAGGCGCAGCCCGCCAGCCGGAAGCGAGTCTTGCAGGGGCGGCGGCGACGCCGCTCTTGAAGCGTAGACAGCGGATGCTGAAGCCCTGCGTTAGCCTCGAGATAATTATTCGCTGAGGCCTTCGGTGTTCAGTTCCCGGGGGCAGTATCGACGAGGCCGTCAAAGGCGAGGTCTTGTCGGCTCGGCCGGGGTCCTGGAGCAGGGCAAGGGCATAGGATGGATTGCCAGGGAACCTGTGATGTCCCGCACGCGCCCACGGGTGCAGCACGCCGGAAAGGGGCACGCCGGCTGACCAAACGCCCAGGCCTGCTGAGCGACCTCCACGCTCAGTGGGAGCGCTTCGGCGAGCACGAACGAAAGGAGGAACACGTGGAGCCTGGAACCGAATCCATAAGGAACCAGGTGTGCGCGAGCGGGAAGTCGTAGCGTCTTCATAGTACTGATGACGTCGGGGAACCGGGCTCGCCGGGACCCGGCCGAGGGAAGGGAGACGCCGCGCGTAGAGACCCGTTGACCTGAAACAGAGGAGGGGACGCTGGACCCCACGAACTTGTCCACGAACAGACAACGGATAGCCAACTTGGCGAGGACGAAACCGGGAACGGCGCTATACTCGCTGCACCATGTTATCGACCTGGACTGGATGAAGGAGGCCTATCGACTGACCCGCAAGGACGGCGCTCCTGGCATCGACGGCGTCACGGCGGCGGACTACGAGGCGAAGCTGGAGGCCCACTTGTTGGACCTCCTGGAGCGCATCAGGTCCGGCCGCTATCGTGCGCCGCCGGTGCGCAGGACGTACATCCCCAAGGCGGACGGATCGCTAAGGCCGCTCGGCATTCCAACCTTCGAAGACAAGGTGGCGCAACGCGCCGTCGTCATGGTGCTGGAAGCCGTCTACGAGCAGGACTTCCTGCCCTGTTCGTATGGCTTCCGGCCGGGCCGCTCGGCCCATCAGGCGCTTCACAACTTGCGCAACGCCCTGATGGACAAGCGACTAAACTGGGTGGTGGATATCGATATCTCCAAGTATTTGGACACCGCTTCATATTGCCCCCTGGTTCATGAGGTTCGGTCGAAGAGTTCGGGTTGCCGGGCTATCGCTTTGATACGGAGTCCTTTTTGCTTGCCGCGCATGACATGGACGGCGTCGAGCTCGCCGCGCTTGACACGCTGCAATACGGTTTGGCGTGAGACGCCGAGCGCCTTCATCGCTTCGCGCATGGGCATGAAGCCCTCGCCGGCGTCGTTATGAACCGGGCCATGACGTCGTGGGTCAACCGGATGCGCCAGGGGGCGCCGGGGGTCAGCTGCTCGCCCGGGATGATCCCGGCGTTGAGCAAGCGATGGAGGGTCGAGGGGGCGACGCCGAGTACGGCCGCCGCCGTCTTGATGGTCAACAGCTCGCCCTCGGCGTGCGCGGCGCTCGGCTCGAAGCATGGGATATCCCAGTGCCGACGGAGATTGCCGACGCGGCCCGCCTCGAAGCGATGGCCATATGCCGTGGCGCGCCCTTGGCGATTGAGGATGCCGGCGATCACGGCGTCGGGATAGAGGGCCGCCAGCCGGCGCACGAGCGCGATCGTATCCTCATCGGTGCGTATCGTGGCCGGCCGCGAGCGCGGCAGCGCCAGATCAATCTCAGCGAGGGCGCCGCCCTTCCAGCGCAGGGTGAGGCGCGCCGCGGCCTTGTCGCGCTCGACTTTGACGATGACTTCCTCGAGCAGCGTCCGCAGCAGCTCCTTCCGGTCGCGCGGCGTCGTGGTGGGGGCATGCCAAACGGTGGCCAGATCGGCTCCGAGCGCAAGCAGACGGCTGCGCTCATCGGTGGAGAGCGCCCGAGGACTCGCCTGTTCGCGGCGCGAAAGCTCGGCCCTGGCGGCCTCGAGCGCGCTCAGGCGCTCCTCCCATTCGCGCTCGAGGCCGCGAGCGACCAGGCGGTTGTCGGGATCGACGGCGCGGTAGCGGCGCTCGGCGCGGCTCGCTTCGTAGCTTGCCCGCTCGACGCCGAGGCGCCATTGCCTGAGCGAGGTCTCGCGATCGGCCTCGAGCCGCTCCGCGGCGGCGACAGTGGCGGCGAGCTTCGCCGGCTCGAGGGCGGCGATGAAGGTCTGCGCGACGGCCTCGTCGATCTGGACGCCGCCGACGTTGAGGCAATAGACGCCGCGGCCCTCCACCAGGACCTTGCCGGGACAATGATACCCTGGTGCGGCGCTGCGCCCGCGATAGTGGGTGTGCAAGCGGCGTCCGCAGCGCCCGCAGGCGGCCAGGCCTTGCAGCAGAGCGCTCCCTTCCCTCACCGCGCCGCCCACTTTGTGCGGTCCGGGGCGGGTATTCTGGGCGATGCGATCCTGGTTGGTCTCATAGGTCCGCCAATCGATGAAGCCCGGATGATGGTCGGGAATGAGCACCTGCCACTCGGAGCGAGGCAGTTTTCGCACGCGCTTTCTGCGGACGCCCGATGCATTCAGCATCGTCTCCCGACGGGATTTGCCATAAGCGTAGGCGCCGGCATAGACGGGATGGGTGAGAACGTGGTGGATGGCGGTGTAGCTGGCCTCGACCCAGCGGATCTCGGCGCCCTGATGCATCTGCAGAGGGAATGCGAGTCCCTCGGAACGAAACCATAGCCAGACCCGGCGCGCCGAGCCCGTCTGGGCAAAGCTCGCGAAAACATTGCGGATGGCGGCGACGACGGCCTCGTCGGGGTGGAAGCGGACCTCGCCGTCGGCCTCGCCCCAGACAAAGCCGACCGGCAATCCTCGGCGCAGTTCACCGCGCGCCGCCTTGTTGCGAATGCCGCCGTTGAGGCGGGCCCGCAGGACATGCAACTCGGCTTCGCTCATGGCGCCCTTGAGCCCGAGCAGGAGGCGATCGTTGAAGAGGGCGGGATGATAGATGCCGTCGGCGTCGCCGATCAGCGTATCGGTGAGGCCGCCCACCTCGATGAGGCGATGCCAATCGGCGTTGTTGCGCGCCAGGCGCGAGACCTCGAGCCCGAGCACGAGGCCGACGCGGGCGAGCGCGACTTCGGCGGTCAACCGGGCGAACCCCGATCGCGCGACAAAGCCGGAGCCGGAGAGCCCGAGGTCCTCATCGATGACGACGATGCGATCGGCGGGCCAGCCGAGTTCACGGGCTTTGGCGGCAAGCGCATATTGTCGATCGGTCGACTCGCGATTGTTCTCGACCTGG
>DATJXI010000149.1:0-2145 GCA_035500275.1 Roseiarcus sp.
CAGAAATGTCTTCGATCCGAGCACGACCTCAATGTCGCGTCCCTCGCCGCCCTCGAAAGGCTCGCCATCGATCTTGCCGTTGAAATCGACGGTGACGCGGTCGTGGTTCTCGGCTTTTGCGCCTTCCGGCTTGTCCTTGTAGGCGCGGCGGGTCTCCGCGAGGCGATCGAGCGTGTCTTCGATCTCGGAATCCTCCACGTCGGCGACAAGCCGCTCCAGTTCGATCTGGGAGAAGTCGCCGATCTCGAAGACCGGCAAAACCTCGAGCGCCACCTTGAACTGGAGGTCGCCGCGCGCTTCCAGCGCCGCTTCAATGACCGACTGGTCCTGCGGCAGCTCGACCTTCGGCTCACGCGCGAGTCGCAGTCTGTTTTCGTCCACGATCTTTTTGTTCGCGTCGGCGATCGCCTTCTCGACGACCTCGGCCATCACCGACTTGCCGTAGACCCTGCGCAGGTGGTCGACCGGCACCTTGCCCGGACGGAAGCCCTTGATGCGGACCTTCGTCTTAAGATCGGCGAGCTGCCCGTTCAGCTTCTCGGCGAGATCGCTCGCCGGCAGAAGAATGTCGTACTCGCGCTTGAGCCCCTGGCTCAGCGTCTCAGTGACCTGCATCGCTCATTCCGCCTATTGTCCCGGCCGATTTCCTTTAGCCGATTTCACGCCTTTGTCACATAAACCTCGCTCTTGAGCCGCAGGACTAGCGTTCAAGTCGGACAAATCCGGGGCCGTTTTCGAACTGGTGCGGGCGGAGGGGCTCGAACCCCCACGACTTTCGTCACCGGAACCTAAATCCGGCGCGTCTACCAATTCCGCCACGCCCGCGTTCGAAGGCCGTCTTAACGAGGGCGCCTCTCGCTTCGGGCGGGCTCTATATCAGCTTGTTAGATCGACGCCATAGAAAAAAGCGGCCTCTTCCCGGCGAGGCCGTCGCCGAGAAAATGGCCCAAGCCCAGTTGACGAGCCTTGGGCGGGTGGGGGATGTCGGGCGGCGAATGAGTAGATTCTCTTCCAAGGCGCTCGCCAAGCGGGCCTCCAGCCTGACCTTTAGGAACGATGAGACGTCCGTGAGCATCACTCGCAGAACCGTCCTCGGCGGCGGCCTTGCCGTGCTCGCTTGGCGGTTTAGCGGAACCGCATATGCGGACGCGTCGCCCCGGACCAACGACGGCTTCCTTCTCCTCGAGGCCGCCCCTTCGCGCCTCGCGCTGGCCCCGCCCCCGGCCGAACCGGCCGCGGCGCTGTCTTATTCCGGATCAACGCCGGGGCCGCTCATTCGCCTTAAGAAAGGCGAGGAGCTGAAGTTGAGGCTCACGAACCGTCTCTCCGAACCGACGGCGCTCTCTCTTCCGGGGCTGCGGCCGCCGAACGCGAGCGCCGGCTATGGCGGCCTCACGGGCGCGCGGGTCGCGCCGGGCGCGAGCGCCGACATCCGCTTCACGCCGCCCGACGCCGGCTTCAACCTCTATCTGCCGCACGCCGGCCCGACCGACGCCGGCCAGCAGGGTTCTGGCCTGTTCGGGCCAATTATTGTCGAGGAGCCAGAGAAGCCGGCCGCGGACGAGGACGTCGCCGTCGTCCTGTCCGACTTCAACGTGGACGAGCGGCGGGAGATCAAGGACGACTTCTCCGACACTGCGATTGCGGGCGGCGCGGGGCGCAGGGGCGGCCTCATCTTCGCCAACAATCAAGCCGCCCCGCTGAAGCTGACGGCGCGGCCGGGCGCTCGGGTCCGCTTGCGGCTTGGCAACGCCGCCACGACCCGGCTCGCCAACATCGGCGTCGAAGGGGCGAAGACGCTCATCGTCGCGGTCGACGGCCAGCCGAGTGAGCCGTTCGAGCCCTTTCGCAACCAGTTCCCCATGGGCCCGGGCGCGCGCTTCGAGCTCATGTTCGACATGCCGCGCGAGGCGGGCGCGTTGGCGAGCCTCGTCCTGCGCGCCGACGGAAGCGCTGCAGATCAGCCGTTCGTGCTCTTGCGCGCGGAAGGCGAGCCCGCCGCGCCGCGCACGGAGCCTGGCCGCCTGGGGGCGAACCCGCTGCTGCCCGCCGAGATCGCGCTCGAGGCGGCCAAGCGCTACGACGTCGCGATCGCCGGCGGCGGCACGGCGGCCTTCGCGCTGAACGGCGTCAGCTTCGCGGACT
>DATJXI010000150.1:0-9941 GCA_035500275.1 Roseiarcus sp.
CCGTCGCAAGCGCGTGGGTGACGACCGCGAGGTTCCGGCGCTTCATGGCGGGACGGAGATAGGCGTTGGCGGTGGACCAGCGCACGCCGTCCCTGACCGTCATGTCGAAGCGGCCGAACCCTTCCTGCTGCTCGCCGTTGAGATCGGCGCTGACCGGATAGCCGGCCTGCCTGCCGGCTTCGATGAACGTGTTGTAGAGGGGATTGCGCTTGGCGCCCGGCGAAGTCGCGAGCGGGCCGCCGTCGCCGCGATAGGCGTCGGCGCCGCCGCGGAAGCTCTCGGCCTTGCGGAAATAAGGCAGGACGTTCGCGTAACTCCACCCCGTCGCGCCTTCCTCTTCCCAGCGCTCGAAATCGAGCGGGTGGCCGCGAATGTAGACGAGGCCGTTGATCGAGGACGAGCCCCCCAGAACTTTCCCGCGCGGACAATGCAGGCGGCGGCCGCCAAGATGCGGCTCCGGCTCGCTGCGATAACCCCAGTCGTAGGTCTTAGAATTCATCGGGATCGACAGCGCCGCCGGCATCTGGATCACCAGCGAGCGGTCGGAGCCGCCGTATTCGAGGACGAGGACGGTCGATTGGCCATCCTCGGTCAGACGGTCGGCCAGCACGCAGCCCGCCGACCCAGCCCCGACGATGACGTAGTCGTAGGTTTCTTCCGCCAACGTCTGACTATCCATCCGCCCCGCCATTCACGCCGGCGATTTGCGCCGAAGGAGGCTTCGGCCGCAAGTTCGATGACCGGGGCGGCCATCCGGAACCATGACCCCCCATGACCGCCTCGCGTACTTCTCCAGGCGAGCGTTTCGTGCCAATGTCATAATATTGTCGCGATACGACCGGGCCCCGCCTGATGCTCCTGCGGAAGATCGCGACGATCGGGAGAAGCCCAATGACGACGATTCCGAACGCGTCTCCGCGGCTCTACAATGAGGACCTCGCGCCAGCTGTCGAAAGAAACTGGGGCGCGTTCAGCATCTTCAACGTCTGGACCTCCGACGTTCATAGCCTCTGGGGCTACTACCTCGCCGCGAGCCTCTTCCTTATCTGCGGCAACTTCGTCAATTTCATCGTGGCGATCGGAATTGGATCGCTCGTCATCTTCATTCTGATGAACCTCGTCGGCTACGCCGGCGTGACGACCGGCGTCCCCTATCCGGTGCTCGCGCGCGCTTCGTTCGGCACGTTCGGGGCGAATCTGCCGGCGCTCGTTCGGGCGATCGTGGCCTGTTTCTGGTACGGCGCGCAGACGAGCGCCGCGTCGGGCGCGATCGTGGCGCTGCTCACCCGCAACGAGGCGATCGCCGAATTCAACAAGACATCGCACCTGCTCGGCCATTCGACGCTTGAAACCACCGCCTTCGTCGTCGTCTGGGCCTTGCAGCTCCTCATCATCCAGCACGGCATGGAGACGGTGCGGAAATTCCAGGACTGGGCCGGACCCGCGGTCTGGGTGATGATGCTGATCCTCGCGATCTACCTGTCCATCAAAGCCGGCGGCATCTCTTTCGGCGCCGAAATCCCGCGCGACGTCCTCATCAAGAAAACGGCGGACGCAGGGATCCCGTTCGAGCCGGGCTCCGTCGCAGCGCTCGCGGCGGTGGCGGCGACCTGGATCACCTACTTCGCGGCGCTTTACCTCAATTTCTGCGATTTCTCGCGCTACGCGCCGGACAAGAAGGCCGTATGGACCGGCAACGTCTGGGGCCTGCCGGTCAACCTGATCCTGTTCTCGTTCGTCGCCGGCATCACGACCACGGCGGCCTACGCCGTCTATCACGAGGCGCTCCTGCATCCAGATGAGATTTCGGCGCGTTTCGACAATTGGTTGCTGGCTCTGTTGGCCGCCCTCACGTTCGCCGTGGCGACGCTCGGCATTAACGTCGTGGCGAACTTCGTCTCGCCCGCGTTTGATTTCGCCAACGTGTTCCCGAGCGTGATTACCTTCAAGCGGGGCGGCTATATCGCCGCGCTGATCGCGCTCGTGCTCTACCCGTTCGCGCCCTGGCAGGGGAGCGCGGCGAGCTTCGTCGGGATCATCGGCTCGACCATGGGGCCGATTTTCGGGATCATAATGGTCGACTACTATCTCATCCGCAGCCGCGCTGTCGACGTCCCCGCGCTCTACCAGGAGGACGGGAAGTACCGATACACGAATGGCTGGAACGTCAACGCGTTGATCGCCGCCGCGATCGGCGCAATCTTCTCCAGCATACTTCCGAACCTGACCAACATCCTGCCGTCCTGGTGGGGAGTCTACGGCTGGTTCTTCGGAGTGGCGATCGGCGGAGCGGCGTATTACCTTCTTGTGAAGGTGCGGGGCGAGCGGGTTGCAACCCCGCGGGTTTCGTTGCGGACCTGATATTCAGGAGTGACGCTGGAGCAGCGATCGATTCGTTGGCGATTAGCGGGGTTTCCGCCCGAGTTTGAATCGGAAGGGGATTCCCGAATTGACGGAAATCTGATCCCTGATTTGCGCCGATTGGCAAGCGCGGGTGGGCGCATTGGGGCTGGTCCGCCTTCGGCTTGGCCATCAGCCTCGCGGCTGTTCTCTTCGCCGGCGCGGTCGCGACCTTTCCCGACGAGTGGCGGGAGGCGCTTCTGAAGGCGCTCGTCTGCTCGGGCGACGACAATGCGATTTACATCTTGCGCGGCGGCGGATTCCAAAGCCTCAGAGACGCAGGCGCCGAGGCCGTTGGGTTTATCGACGACATCACGAACAAGGACCGCAGCGATTGCCCCGTGGCTGCCGCGCTGACCGACGCCGACCCGGCGTGGCTTCTGCAAGACAAGCAGGAAATCGAGGAGCCGACGACGCTTGAGAAATCGGTGACGTCAGCCCCGGCCTATTCGCCCTAACCGTCATCGCGAGGAGCCGCGCCAGCGGCGACGCGGCGATCCAGGGCGTTCGCCGCTGCCCTTCATCCCCTGGATTGCTTCCCCCCGGATCGCAGTCCGGGGGTCGCTCGCAATGACGGCCGGGACCCTCCTCGCACTGACGCTAACCGCCACGGACGCTTCAATCACACCGCGCTACGCGCTATCGTCGCCAGGCATGAAACGCCCTGTCGTTTACATCATGGCAAGCCGCCGCAACGACACGCTCTATGTCGGCGTCACCTCCGATATCGGCCGAGGGGCGTTCGAGCATCGCACGGGCGCGATCGACGGTTTCACCAAACGATGCGGCTGCACAATCCTCGTCTGGTTTGAGCCGCGCGAGCGCATGGACGAGGCGATCGCCCGCGGAAGCAGATCAAGTCCGGCAGCCGAAAGGATAAGCTCGTCTTGATCGAGCGCGACAATCCTCGGTGGCTCGATCTCTACGAGACGCTCGTGACGAAAGCGACGCATCGCGAGGAGCCGCGACAGCGGCGACGCGGCGAGCCAGGGCATTCGCCGCCGTCGCGCCCTTCATCTCCTGGATTGCTTCGCTCCGCTCGCAATGACGAAACCGAAGGAGGACAACCGTGCCCGACCTCGAAAGCTTCTCCTTCGGCGACAGTCCCGAACTCGCGGACGAGCTGCTCGCGCTCGTCCTCGAGGGAAAGAAGACCGCCACATGCTGGGCCGCGAGCGAGGGCTCGAAGGGCGTCGAGGTCGGCAAGCGATGGATCGTGAACGACGGCCGGGGGCGGCCGCGCGCGATCATCGAGACGGTCGAACTCACGCGGCGGCGCTTTGAGGACGTCGACGAAAGCTTCGCCCATGACGAGGGCGAGGGCGACCGGACGCTCGCCTGGTGGAGGCGGGCGCACACGGACTATTTTACCCGGCGAGGCGAGTTTTCTTTCGACATGGAGCTTTATTGCGAGCGCTTCCGGCTCATCGAAGTCCTGGCCGGATGGTAACCCAGCGCGCGAGGCGCGCCGGGGGAGGCAAGCGCATTCGTAGCCGCGCTCGCCCAAACCCGGCCGCCGCGGTCAAAAGACCGCGGCTACAGCCCTCCCTGACCCACGACCTCTCCCGCAAGGGAGAGGGTGACTCACGGCGAAGGCATGACGGATGAGAGGATGCGGGATCCGACCAATTTCATCATGCTCTAGATCTCGATCGGGACCTCCGCCGCCGGATCGCGCTCGATCGCGCGACGATAGAGGCGCCAGGTCGCGTGGCCGAGCACCGGCATCACGACCGCGAGGCCGATGAAGAGCGGCAGCGAGCCGAGGACGAGCAGAACAGCGACGGCGAGCGCCCACAGCGCAATCGCAAGCGGACTTTCTCGCGCAACGCTGAGCGAAGCCTCCATGGCCGGAACGAGCCCGACGTCGCGGTCGAGCATGAGCGGGAACGAGACGATGCTGATTGAGAGCGCAAGCGCGGCGAAGCAGAAGCCGATCGCGCCGCTCGCGACGATGAGCAGCCAGCCCCGCCCGGTCGTCAGCACGTCGTGGAGGAAGGGCGAGGCCGCGTAAGGCGCATTGTGGCCGTAAAGGGAGACGTAGAGGAGCTCAGCAGCCTCGATCCAGGCGGCGAACAGCGCGAAGAGCGCGAACCCGAGCGCCAGAATTGAGGGGAGCGCGGGCGATTTGACGACAGCGAAAGCGTCGCGCCAGGTCGCGTCGAACCCCTCTTCGCGGCGGCGGCTCATTTCGTAAACGCCGACCGCGACGAACGGCCCGATGAGCGCGAAGCCGGCCGCGAGCGGAAAGGCGAGCTCAAGGGCGTGCGCAAACGAGGCGAGCGCGAGGATCGCGATTCCGGCGAGCGTGTAGAAGAGACCCACGAAGAGCGGATGTGTCGGCGCCTCGAGGACGTCCTCGAGGCCGAGGGCGAGCGAGTGTAGGCAGTCGCGCGGCTCGATCGGCCGCACCGTGATTGGGCGCCGAAGCGCGGCGCTTCCGAAATGGACGTGCAAAGCGGACGCCATGGCTCCTCCTGCGAAAATTCCCTCCGTCGGAACGGATGCGAAATGCGCACTCGATCCCTAACACTCAAAGAATGGACCGAATTCGGCGAACGCGTGGAATTCTTGCCGTCGCCATTCACGTTTCAAGACGGATTGGCGGGCAGCGTGAAGTGAAACAAAGGAGCCGGCGCCCCGGCTCGGCTTCGATCGCCGCGCAGGCGGCGGCGATTGAATGGCGATCGCGGGAGGACCCCCTGGAGAGGAGCTACGCGAGCTCCGCCGACCTCGCCCAAAGGTTGACGCCGGCCTCGACTGCGTCGCGGTCGATCTCGGCAAGCTCTTGTTCAGTGAAATCGAGGCGGGAAAGCGCCTTGACGCCCTCCGCGACCTGCTCCGGCCGGCTCGCGCCGATCAGCGCCGAGGTCACTCGCTTGTCGCGCAGCGCCCAAGCGATCGCCATTTGCGCCAGCGACTGGCCGCGCCGCTTGGCGATCTCGTTAAGCCGGCGCACGTGCGCCAGGTTTTCTTCCGTCAGGAACCCCGGCTTGAAGAAATGCGCGACCGCCGCGCGGCTGTCGCTCGGAACGCCGTTCAGGTACTTGTCGGTCAGCATGCCCTGCGCCAGCGGCGAGAAGACGATGGCGCCTATGCCCTCGGCCTCGAGCGTGTCGAGAAGCTTGTCCTCCTCGATCCAGCGGTTGAGCATCGAATAGCTCGGCTGATGGATGAGGCAGCGTGCGCCGAGTTCTTTCAGGATCGCCGCCGCTTCCTTGGCGCGGCGGGAGTTGTACGAGGAGATCCCGACATAGAGCGCCTTGCCCTGACGCACGGCGCTTTCGAGCGCGCCCATCGTTTCCTCGAGCGGCGTCTCGGGATCGAAGCGGTGAGAATAGAAGATGTCGACGTATTCGAGCCGCATCCGCTTCAGACTCTGATCGAGACTCGCGAGAAGATGCTTGCGGCTGCCCCATTCGCCGTAAGGCCCGGCCCACATGTCGTAGCCGGCCTTGGTCGAGATCGCGAGCTCGTCGCGCAAGCCGCGGAAGTCGTCGCGCAAAATCTCACCGAAGGCGAGCTCGGCTGCGCCTGGCGGCGGCCCATAGTTATTGGCGAGGTCGAAATGGGTGACGCCGAGGTCGAACGCCTGGCGGCAGATGGCGCGCATGGAATCGGGCGACTTGTCGAAGCCGAAATTATGCCAGAGTCCGAGAGAGATCGCTGGCAGCTTGAGGCCGCTCCTGCCGCAGCGGTTATAGATCATCCGATCGTAGCGGTTCGCGGCGGGAATGTAGGGCATGCGCTTCCTCTTAAGGGGCAAGGTCTAGCCGCTTGTTTCAAGCCCGATCAAGCGCCGGCGCCTTCGATTGATTTGGTCAGGGAGTCCGAGAGTTCGATATGATCCTTTCGGCCGCGCCGGCCGGGAATGTAGACGCCGAGCTTCTCGAGCCGCTCGAGCTGGAGTCTGAGGCGATGTGGAAAATCGGGCGCTATGACGCGAGGGTCGATCGCCACGACGAGCAGGCCCGCGCCCGGCGAGGCGCTTCCGTGGTCGAACGGCGGGGCGTCGAGCGACCAGTTGGCGCCGGTCAAGCCGGCGAGAACTTCGACCATGAGCGCGATATTGGCGCCGCGCGCGCCACCGAAGGCGAGCAGCGCCCCGCGCATCGCCGCGCGCGGGTCGGTGGTCTCTTGCCCCGCCTCATCGATCGCCCAGCCGGGCGGCAGCGGCCCGCCTTTCTCCGCCAGGCGGCGCAGCGTGACATAAGCGGTCGCGCTCGTCGCCTGGTCGATCAGGAGCGGGGGCCCCTCGTCGGGCGGGGCGGCGAAAGCGATGGGATTCGTGCAATAGACCGGCGCCTTTGCGCCGTGCGCCGCCATCAAGGCCGGGCCGTTGGTCGCCGCGAGCGCGACAAGCCCGACTTCGGCGGGGCGCCGGACATAGTCACCGAGCTCGCCGGTCGTGAAGCTGCCTTTTTGCGCAAACAGCGCGAGGCCGTAAGCGGCCGCTCGCTGGCACAGGTCCTCAAAGGCGCGGTCGAAGCCGAGCTGGGCGATCCCGCCTCTCGCATCGCAGGCGATCATCGCGGGCGCGGGCGAGGTGAGGACCGGCTCGGCCGCACCGTCGATCCGACGCTCGCGCAACGCTGCCAGATAGTCGAGAAGATGCGCAAAGCCCGCACTCGCGCGGCCCTGAAGCTCGGCGGCCACCGTCGCCCGGGCGAGCGATTGCGCCGCAGCGTCGCTGGCGCCGGCGGCGCGCAAGGCGCCCGCCGCGAATTCGACGGCCTCCGCGGCGCTGAAGCGGCGCATCACGCCGCTCACCTGAGCCGCGTGAAGCCGTCCGCGCTCCAGTCCTCGCTGCCGACGCCGTGATGAAGGAAGAAGAGTCCGTCCGGGTCGTATTTTTTCTTGATCGCGCTAAGACGCGCGTAATTGTCGCCCCAAAAGGAGCGCTGCCAGTCCGGCTCGAAATAGTCGGTTTCCCAGACATAGGAACCGCCTTGCGGCGCGAGCTTGCGAATTTCGTTCATCGCCGCGCTCACGGCCGCGGCCTGAGCTTGCGCCTCCGCCACATTCGGCTCGTGTCCCGCGACGCCGGGATAGGCGGGCTCTTCGCCAGCTCCAGCGATGACGAGCGCGAAAGCGTCCACGACCGCGGGATTCATCGGCGTGTCCTTGGCGCTCTCGAGAACTTCCGTTCGCCCGCCCGCGAGCCCTTTGTTGACATGCAGGGTGACGGGCCAGTGTTTCGAAGCGGCGATCAACGCACCGACGAGGCGGTCCCGATCGGCGGCTTCGAGGAGCGACGCGGGCAGCCAGGCGGACTGGTAGGCGTGCCAGACGCGACCCACCTCGCCGAGGTTGCCGACGTAGAAGATGTTGCCCTCGGGCGCTCCTTTGCGATCGTCGGCGATGACGAGGCCCGGGATTGTTCGGAGCACCGCTGGATCCCAGATAAGTCGGCCGGGCGCCGCTTGAACCTGAGGCGGCAAGACGAACGCGAAATCCTGTGGCGACGACCGGACCAAGTCGAAGAAGGGTTTCCAAACGGCCTCCGCTTGGTCACGACTGAGGCTGTGAAAGACCATTTGGATTGAAAGCACGTCGCCGCGTTGAAAGCTGAGCTGCTCGCCCCAGTGCGGGTTGAAAAGCGCCTCACGATAGAATCGCATCGTCTCGGAGACGAGCCGCCGGAAGGCGTCGTCCGAAGCGGCCTTGATCGCGCCAACGGCGATCCCGATGAACTCGGGCAATTCGTGAGTGCGAACGGTGACCCGCGTCACGACGCCGAAGCCGCCGCCACCGCCTTTCAGCGCCCAGAAGAGATCGGGGTTGGTGCAAGCGTTGGCGAGCTTGATGTCGCCGTCGGCGGTCACGACTTCGGCCTCGAGCAAGCTCGCCGCGCCGATGCCGAAGTTCTTGGACAGACTGCCGAAGCCGCCGCCGTTGAGGAAGCCCGCGACGCCTACTGTTAGACAGCCGCCGCCCTGCACGTAGCGGCCGGCCTTGACCGAGACCTGATCATAGACGCGGCCCCAGATCGCTCCGGCTTCAATCGACACCGCCGGTTGCGACGGGACACTTCCCTCGCACCCCGAGCCGACGAATGCGTCGTGCAAAACGACGCTTTGCATCGAGCGGGTCCACATCAGAAGAGAGTCGGCGGCGTTCGACGTCCCCTGGTAGCTGTGGCCGCCGCCTTTCACGACGAGGCGCAGGTTGTGCATCCGTGCGAAATTCACCGCCGCGGCGACGTCGCGCGCCGACTCGGCGGCGACCGCGTAAACGCTCGGCTCCGAGGTCCAGGCCCCGATCCAGCCGAGCGACTGGGTCAGCCCGACTTCGTCGCCGAGAGAGTAGGGGTTCTTAAGTTCCTTGAACACTTCCGCGCATGCCGCGTCGAACGGCGCCCCGACGCACTGGGCGAGCGGCGACTTCACTTTGATCAGCCGGCCGTCAAGCCGGCGTCCAAGTTCAGCCCAGGCTTCGTCGGAAGGCCAGCCCGGATCGCCGGGTCGGACACGTCGGAAGGGAGAAGTCGCCGCGTCCGTGGACGCTCCGAAGAGTAATCTGATGAAAGGCAAACCGGAGATCGCTTGCAGGAGCCGTCGTCTGTCCATGCGCCCCCCATTCAAACTGATCGATCAAGAAAACACCGGCTCCATGCGCTTCAGCGCCTCGACCGGCAGATGGCAGAGAATCGTGTGGCCGTCCGCCGCTTCGCGGTTCGGCGGAAGTTTTCGCTCGCACAAGTTCTCAGGCACTTCCTTCTTGTGCGGACAGCGAGTCTGGAACGGACAACCCGGCGGCGGCGAGAGGGCGGACGGGATCTCGCCCTCGAGCACGACGTGGCGCTTCTTCACCCTCGGGTCGGGGATCGGAATCGCCGACAGGAGCGCCTCCGTATAGGGGTGGAAGGGCGGCGTGAAAATCTGTTCCGTCGCGCCCATCTCGACGATATGGCCGAGATACATGACCGCGACGCGATCGGCGAGATAGCGCACGACCGACAGGTCGTGGCTGATGAACACCATTGTCGTCTTCGACTCGCGCTGGAGGTTCATCAGAAGCTCGCTGATCGCCGCCTGCACCGACACGTCGAGCGCCGACATCGGTTCGTCGGCGATGATGACGCGGGGCCGGCCGGCGAAGGCGCGCGCGACGCCGATGCGCTGCTTCTGCCCGCCGGAGAGTTGCCGCGGCGAGCGCTGCGCGAAGGCGCGCGGCAATTTGACCATGTCGAGGAGCTTCAGCATGAGGTCGCGCCGCTCGGCGCCGCTCGCGCCGACACGGAAGCGCTCGAGCGTGCGTAGGATCTGCGAGCCGACCGAATAGCTCGGGTTGAGCGTGTCGAACGGGTTCTGGAAGATCATCTGGATGGACGAGATGGTCTTCACCGGCCGCTCCTCAACCGTCCGGTTCTGGATCGCCTCGTGGTCGAGCACGACGAGGCCCTCGCTCGCCGTCTCGAGCCCCACGACGACTTTGGCGAGCGTGGATTTGCCGCAGCCGGATTCGCCGACGATCGCGAGCACCTCGGCCTCGCGCGCGGCGAGGGAAATGTCCTCGACCGCCTTCACCGTCCGCCCCTC
>DATJXI010000151.1:0-2415 GCA_035500275.1 Roseiarcus sp.
CGCGGCAATCCCCCCTCGGCCCGCCGGAGACCCGAAACAACCCGACCCCGTTCGCGCAAACCGCGCCGGGAACACGCTCGTCCCATCACACGTCGCACACGCCCGTTGTCGGATCACGGAGAGATCGTGGCCTGCCATGAGAAATGCGCGGTTAGGAGTTTTCGGAAGACATAAAGTGACAACGCCTGGAAATCCCTGAACCCGGCGCCGCTCGTCCTGGCGTGAGCCTCTGATAGGCCGCGTCGATCGCGACTTCTTCGGGAGAGAGAAACCAGAGAAGCAATTTCGGGGTAACTCCCAAGCTGGTTGAGTCTTATTTGCAACGGTTGTCGTGAAAGCGCGGGAAGGGCTGTGATTTGCCGAGACAAGGGGCGCGGGGCGGGAGTCAACGTATGGATGATTCTCCAACCCGAGATCCGGGACCTGATTGGCGCGCTGCAGCGTGAGATTGAGGTTTTGCGGGCGGAGAACGCCATGTTGCGCCAGGAGGTGGCCGACCTTCGGCGTCAATGGGACAAAAACAGCTCGAACAGCAGCAAGCCGCCGTCGAGCGACGGCGTGAAGAAGCCGCCGCGTGTTGTCGGCAGCACGCGCGGCCAGTCGGACAAGCCGAGCGGCGGGCAGGCGGGACACAAGGGCGGCACGCTCAAGCCGGTCGCCAAGCCTGACCGGATCGATCGGCGCGAGGCGGAAACGTGCCGCCACTGCCGCGCCAACCTGACGACGGCGATGATCATCAGCATGGAGAAGAGGCAGGTGTTCGATCGGCCCGAACCGCGGCTTGACGTCATCGAGCACCCGGCCTCGACCTAAGCTGCGCCGCGTGTCGCGGCTTGACCAAGGCCGAGTTCCCCGAAAGCGTGAGTTCGCCGGCCCAATATGGCCCGCGCGTCAGGGCGGCGGCGGTCTATCTCAACGTGCAGCAACTCATTCCGGAGGACCGGGTGGCGCAGGCAATGGCCGACCTGTTCGGCGCGGCGCGGCTCTGTCCGGACAGCGTCGTCGCCGGGGGCGAGAGGAAAGCCGACCCATTGGAGCCCCGGCGCGCCATCTCGACGAAACCGGCTTTCGCGGCGCCGGCAAGGGCCAATGGCGGCGCACCGCCTCGACCGAGGCCCTGACCTCGTATCGGCTGTCGGACAGGCGGGGCGCCTTGCCCAAGGGCTTTCTGGGCGGCGTGGTCGTGCACGACCATTTCAAACCCGATTACCGATGGCCCAAGGTCCGCCACGCGCTCTCAACGCCCATCATTTGCGCGAACTCAAGGCCCGGATCGACATCGACAAAGAGCGATGGGCGCGGCAAATGCGCGATCTCCTGCTCGAAGCCAGCGAAACGGTGCGCCGCGCCATCGCCGAGGGGGCGACGGGCTTGGCTGCGCCCGTTCTCCGCCTGTGGATCAAGCGCTACAACGCCATCGTGCGGCGGGGGCTTGCTTTGCATCGAAAGCTGCCGCCCCTCGCAAGACAAATCGGCGCGCGCGGTCGGCCGCCGCATCGCCCCGGACACAATCTTCGGATCCGGCTCAACAAGTTCAAGGCGACGTCGTGCGCTTCCGCCATGACTTCGCCGTCCCCTTCACCAACAACCGGGCCGAGCGGGACCTGCGCATGATGAAGGTCAAAACCAAAATCTCCGGCGGCTTCCGAACCATGGCCGGCGCGCGCGCCTTCGCCGGCCTCCGCTCCGTCATCTCCACGGCCCGCAAGGCCGGAACATCCTCCACACCCTCGCCGCAAACTCCCCGACCCTCATCCAGGCCCTTCCCTCCTGAGGGCGGCTTGGGAGTTACTTTTTTTGTTTTTTCGCGAAATTCGGCAGTAACCAACTGAAAAAGCGCGCTTCGGACGAGAAAGTCCAAAGGAAAACGAAGGAAATCCAAGCCTCGTTTGGCGGCGTTATTGACGGGTTTTTGAGGCCTTCCAAGCACTTCCAAATATCCGGCCGACCGAACAGGATTATACAGCTCGTCTAAGTTGTAGCCACACAGCGGAATCCCGAGCGGCTTACCGCCGTCCCCTCAAAAATCGATGGCGCTCGCATCAGACTGCGCTTGAACTCCCGCTGCCCCCGGGGAACTGTCCTGGCCGAAATCCACCGGGGCCGCCATGAAAATCAAAGCCGCCGTCTGTCGCGCCTTCAAGGCGCCGCTCGCGATCGAGACCATCGAGCTCGCCGACCCCGGCCCCGGCGAGGTCCTCGTCAACGTCGCCGCCTGCGCCATCTGCCATAGCGACATCTTCTACATCGACGGCGCCTGGGGCGGCGATTTGCCGGCCGTCTACGGCCACGAGGCGGCAGGCGTCGTCGCGGCCGTCGGCGAGGGGGTGACGCGCCTGAAAGTCGGCGACCATGTGGTCGCGACCCTCATCCGCAACTGCGGCTTCTGCCCCGCCTGCGCCGAGGGCGCGCCGG
>DATJXI010000152.1:0-20141 GCA_035500275.1 Roseiarcus sp.
CTCCGGCCATGACGTCAGAATTGCAGCGCCTAGGGTCGGCTTTCAAGGAACTACAGGCGGCGCGAGAATGGGCGGACTACAACCCTGAGCCGCGCCCGAATTTCGAAGAAGGAAGCCCGTCTTTCACCCGCGAGGAAACCCTCACGCTGATCGAACTTGCCGACGAGGCTGTTGCAATCCTCGATCGGCTTAACGAAGACGCGCGATTGAAACTCGCGGTGCGCCTTGTCACCAGAGCCAGGAAATGACCCCCCGACATGAAATTCACCCTCTCCTGGCTCCTCGACCACCTTGAAACCGCGGCGTCGCTCGGCGAGATCGTCGAGACGCTGACGCGCATCGGCCTCGAAGTGGAGTCCGTCGGGGATCCGAGCCAAAAATACGACGGCTTCGTGGTCGCGCGCGTGATCGAGGCGAAGCCGCATCCGAACGCCGACCGGCTCAAGGTCTGCATGGTCGACGCCGGCGGCGACCCGGTGCAGGTGGTCTGCGGCGCGCCCAACGCCCGCACCGGCATGAGAAGCGTGTTCTCGCCGGTGGGGACCTATATCCCAGGCAAGAACCTGACGCTCGCCAAGGGCGTCATCCGCGGGGTCGAATCGAACGGCATGTTGTGCTCGGCGGCCGAGCTCGAGCTCAGCAGCGACCACGAAGGCATCATCGAACTGCCGGACGACGCGCCGGTCGGCGTCGCCTACGCGCGTTGGGCGGGACTGGACGACCCGGTGATCGACGTCGCCCTAACGCCGAACCGCCCCGACGCGACGGGGGTCGCGGGAATCGCCCGCGATCTCGCCGCGGCGGGCCTCGGCGAACTGAAGACGCAGCCACCGCGGCGGGTCGAAGGCGCGTTCGACTGCCCCACGAAGGCGCGTCTCGATTTCGCTCCGCCAGACGCGCATCTATGTCCCGCCTTCGCGCTGCGTCTCGTGCACGGCGTGACCAACGGACCATCGCCGGAGTGGATGCAGAAGCGGTTGCGGGCGATCGGCCTGAGACCCATCAGCGCGCTCGTCGACATCACCAATTACGTGACTTTCGACCGCGGGCGGCCGTTGCACGTCTTCGACTATGCCAAGGTCGAGGGCGATCTGGTCATCCGCCGCGCCCGCGCAGGCGAGAGCTTGCTGGCGCTCGACGGCAAGACTTACGAACTCGACGAGAGCATGGTCGTCATCGCTGACGCGAACGGCGTCGAATCGATCGCCGGCATCATGGGCGGTGAGCACAGCGGCTGCGACGAGACAACGCGCGACGTGCTGATCGAAAGCGCGCTCTGGGACCCGACCAGCATCGCTCACGCCGGCCGGAAGCTCGGCGTCGTCACCGACGCGCGCTACCGCTTCGAGCGCGGCGTCGATCCCGACTTCTGCGTCCCCGGCTGCGACCTCGCCACGGACCTCGTCGTGGACACATGCGGCGGCGAGCCGTCGCGCATGATCGTCGCAGGCGACGCATCCGCGCCGCGCCGATTGATTGAGTTCCCCTATAGCGAAGTGAAACGCCTCGTCGGGGTGGACATCCCGCGCACGGAGGGCGAGGCGATCCTCGAGCGGCTCGGTTTCGGCGTCGAGAACGGCGCCGTGCGCGCGCCGTCCTGGCGCTCGGACGTGCAGGTCAAGGCGGACGTCGTCGAGCAGATCGTCCGCATCGCCGGGATCGATCGCGTGCCGATGGCGCCGCTGCCCAGGCCCGACGAAGGCGTCGCGCCGCCGGTCCTGACGCCGATGCAGAAGCGGGTGCGCCTCGCCAGGCGCACCCTTGCCGCGCTCGGACTGAAAGAAGCCGTCACCTGGTCCTTCATCTCGAAGCATGCGGCCGAGCTGTTCGGTGGCGGCAAGCCCTCGCTCGCGCTCGCCAACCCGATCGCCTCCGACTTGTCGGACATGCGCCCGAGCCTCGCGCCGGGGCTCATCGCGGCCGCCGCGCGCAACGCGCGCCGGGGCTTCAGCGACGTTGCGCTGTTCGAGGTCGGCCAGATCTTCCTGGGATCGGGCGAGAACGACCAGCGCATCGCAGCCGCGGCCGTGCGCCGCGGCCAGGCGAAAGCTCTTGGCGAAGGCCGCCACTGGAGCGGCGGCGGCGTAGCCGATTCATTCGACGCCAAGCGCGACGCGATGGCCCTCCTCTCGGCGCTCGGCGCCGCGAACGCCGTGCAGGTCGTCCCCGGCGGTCCGTCCTTCCTCCATCCCGGCCGCTCGGCGGCGCTGCAAATCGGGCCGAAGACGACCGTCGGCTGGTTCGGCCAATTGCACCCAAGCGCGCTGGAAGCGCTGGACGCGGACGGGCCGATCGTCGCCTTCGAGATCGTCCTCGACTCGCTGCCGCTTCCGAAATCGAAGGGGAAGACGAAGCCGAAGCTCGAGCGCTCGGATTTCATGCCGGTCGAGCGCGATCTCGCGTTCCTTGTCGAGGAGAGCGTCCGCGCCGGCGACATCGTCAAGGCGGCGCAGAGCGCGGAGCGCGTCCTCGTCTCCGAGATCGGCGTCTTCGACGTCTACCAAGGCAAGGGCCTGCCCGAGGGCTCGAAATCGGTCGCCATCAGCGTCACGCTCCAGCCCCGCGAGCGCACGCTCAACGACGCCGAAATCGAAGCGGCGATGGCGAAGATCGTCGCGGAGGTCGCGAAGAAGACCGGCGCGACGCTACGGGGCTGACCCTCATGAACCGCGCCGCGCTCTTCGCGGTCGCCCTTGCAGCCGCCGCGTTTTTCTCCGCCGGCGCGCGAGCAGAGGGCGACGCGTGCGCGAAAATCGAGGAGCCGCTCGCCTATAACGCCTGCCTCGCCGCGCGCGGGCCGAAGGCGACCAACGTGGGGCCTCATTCTGCGGCGTCGAGCGCTCCGTCAGCGTCGGTCGCGCGGCGAGTCGCACGTTCGAGGGCGCCAGTGAGGCGACACCGCAGCGCTCACCTCTATCACCAGCGCAGGCGGGCTCATGCAGAATTTCGCGTGCGCTGAGACGTCCGGTTTACGACCAAAGTGAGCGCGATTAACACGAGCGCGGCGCCCAAGCCCGCGGAATAGCCGGGCGCCGCGCTCTCACCCCCGCGCGGTGGGAGGCCTTGCGCGGGGACCCGCGTTACGCACCTGCCCCACCGGCGCGCCCTCGCGGAATGTCTTCGGACGACTCCGACAGTTCCCCGCTTACACCGATACCTCCCGGACGGAACTCGAAGACTAGCGCATTGTTCACCGTTTGTCTGTGAGGATTGTCACACAACTCGCGGCGTTTTCGTTTCAACCAGCGATTAGCCATACGGATGCATGGATTTTCTCCGGCGCAAAATTCCTTTATGGAAGTCGGGCTGGACTGTGACGAGGGTCACAGACAGGAGAAGACTAGGTCCCATATGCGTATTGACAGAGGTGAGCTAACGTTGTTCACCATGCTCTGGACCTCGCCGGTGATTGCCGTGCGGGGCTTTGGTTGTTGGAAATACTTGACGTAACGGTCAAGCTCAGCCACCGTTCCGCTAGCGCGAGGCGGACGCGATGGTTCTTCCAAACACATTGGCGGCGCACCCTTGTTTTCGGACGTTCGATCCGGCGAAGTGCCGGGTTTTGGACCGTCAGTGCGTGTGGCTTAAGGCGCAGGCCGGGCAGTGGCTGGTCGATCAGTCGGCGAACGATCGCGACGTATATTTCATCATGACGGGCCATCTCAGGGCCGTGCTCAATATGGTGCGGCAGGACGTCATCTTCACCGAAATGCTGGCGGGCAACTTCTTCGGCGAGATGAGCGCCTTCGACGGGGCGCCGCGCGCGGCGAGCGTCTTCGCGGTGACGGATTCGCTGGTTGCGAAAATGCCGGCGCACGTCTTCATCGAGACGATGTTCTCCCACCGCCCGCTTGCGGAGGCCGTCGTCTCCGCGCTGATCGAGCGCTGCCGCGCGATGTCCCGGCGTGTGGGCGAGCTCGGCGCCTTGAACGTGCGCGCCCGAGTCCACGCCGAGCTTTTGCGCCTCGCCCGCCCTGACCGCGAAGATCCGAGGCGCGCCATCATTCTGACGCCGCCGAACCAGTCGGAACTGGCCGCCCGCATCAACACGCGGCGCGAGACCGTCTCGCGCGAGATCAACGCCATGGAGCGCGGAGGCCTCATCGAGCGGCGCCGCGGCGCCATCGTCATTAACGACGCTTTGCGGCTCAGCGCCGAGATCGAGGCGGCGAACGGCGGCTAGCGCCCCGCCTCCTCGGCAAGCCGCCGCCACCAATGCTCGTGCGCGGACCAGTTCCAGCTGGCCGTCGGCGACGGCGACGGCAAGAGCCACACTCGGGTTGAGCCTATGCGATGGTCGCTGTCGCCGAAACCCGCCGCGCAGCCGAGGAAGCGGCGTCCGGCGGTGAGGCTCGTAAAGGCCAAGAGCTTCGGCTGAGCGGCCTCGATCTTCGCGGTGAGCGCCGCGCAGGCCGCGTTTCCGAGCGAACCTGACGGCAGCTCCCGGTCCATGCCGCTCACATGCTTGGCGATGTCGGTGAGGCCGATCCCGAACTCAAGGACCTCCCAATAGTCCGAGGGCTTGAGCAGC
Organism: Roseiarcus sp.; assembly: GCA_035500275.1. Lineage (GTDB taxonomy): Bacteria > Pseudomonadota > Alphaproteobacteria > Rhizobiales > Beijerinckiaceae > Roseiarcus. The sequence goes on from DATJXI010000152.1 coordinate 4,532, forward strand.
CTCGGCGTCAGGCCGACGTCGAACAAGATCCGCCAGAACTTGTTTTGCGGATGCGCGTAATAGGCCCCGCGAGCCGCCGACACCGTCCCCGCCGCCGTCCCGCAGAAGATAATTCTGAGGCCAGGCTTGAGGACGTCCTGCAGGATGTGATCGCGTTCGCTCATGAATGATTCACGCGAGGTGGCGATCAAGTTTGTTTAGTGTCTGTTCTCCCAAATTCTGCCGCTTGCTTAGTGAAGACCAGAAGTTTACGTCGTTTACGTCTCCCGGGGTGCAACTCGACCCAGGACGCTTGATCCAGCAAATCGAGCGCTCCCCGGAGGGGGGCAAGGCGCAGGAAGCGCCTTCCGACGGGGCGATGGTCGAGGGCTTCCCGAGCGGTAACAACCGTTCCCCTCCTCTGGCCAGACCTGCGGCGGGCCGCAGGCCAGCGCCCTTGGTTCCGAGGTTCCACTTCCTCAGCGGGAAGTGGAACCGAGGACCCTCAGGAGCTTCGCCTCCTTGAACGCGCGCATTGTTGCGCTGCAATGCGGAACCGAAGGACGGTGGTGCGAGGCCCATCAAACGCAAAGCAAACCGCCCCTAGATCGTCTGGTTATAGGCGCCGACCTCGGGGTTTTCGCGCAAAGTCGCGTTCACCGCCTCGAACATCGCGCGCATGCGAGCTTCAGAAACCGGGCTCTCGACGACGACGACCAGCTCCGGCTTGTTCGACGAGGCGCGCACGAGGCCCCAGGTGCCGTCCTCCGCCGTGACGCGCGCGCCGTTGACGGTGACCATGTCGCGAATGCGCTGACCGGCGAGCGGCTCGCCCTTCTCCCGCATCGCCGCGAAGCGCGCCGTGACGCGGTCCACGACCGCGTATTTCACCTCGTCGGCGCAGCGCGGCGACATAGTCGGCGAGCCCCATGTCTTCGGCAGCGCGCGATAGAGGTCGGCCATCGACTCCTCCGGATTGCGGTCGAGCATGTCGAGGATTGCGATCGCGGTGACAAAACCGTCGTCGTATCCGCGCCCGACCGGCGCGTTGAAGAAGAAGTGGCCCGACTTCTCGAAGCCGGCGAGCGCGTTCAGGTCGCGCACGCGGCGCTTGATGTGCGAGTGGCCGGTCTTCCAATAGTCGACCCTGGCGCCGTTTGCGATGAGCTCGGGATCGGTCGCGAACAGCGCGGTCGATTTCACGTCCACCACGAAGCTCGCGCCCGCGTGCAGCCTCGAGAGGTCGCGCGCCAGCATCACGCCGATCTTGTCGGCGAAGATCTCGCGGCCCCCATTGTCGACGACGCCGCAGCGGTCGCCATCGCCGTCGAAGCCGAGCGCGAGGTCGGCGCCGCTCGCCTGCACGGCCTCAGCCATGGCGTGCAGCATGCTGAGGTCCTCGGGGTTCGGATTGTAGCGCGGGAATGTCCAGTCAAGGTCGCAGTCGAGGGGAACGACCTCAACGCCGAGCGTGGATAGGAGTTTCGGCGCGAAGGCCCCTGCCCCGCCGTTGCCGCAGGCTGCAACGACCTTCATGTTTCGTGCGAACTTCGGTCTGTTCGTGAGGTCGGCGATATAGCGGGCCGGGAAGTCAGGAACGAAGTCGTAAGCGCCCCCCGGCTCGGTTTCGTACTCGCCGCCGATCACGATGTCGCGCAGGCGCGCCATTTCCTCGGGCCCGAAGGTGACGGGGCGCGCCGCTCCCATTTTCACGCCTGTCCAGCCGTTGTCGTTGTGCGAGGCGGTCACCATCGCGACCGCCGCGACGTCGAGCGCGAACTGGGCGAAATAGGCCATCGGCGTGATCGCAAGGCCGATGTCGCGCACTTTCGCGCCGCCTGCCATGAGCCCCGCGGTCAGCGCGAGCTTGATCGCCGCCGAATAGCTGCGGAAGTCATGGCCAACCACGACCTCGCGCGGAACGCCGAGCTCCTTCAAAAGGCGCGCGAGACCAAGCCCCAGGGCCTGCGCGCCCATGAGGTTCAGCTCTTTCTCGTAGAGCCAGCGCGCGTCGTATTCGCGGAACCCGGTCGGCTTGACCATGGGCTCGGACTCGTAGCCGTAGGTGTTGGGAAAAAGCTGCGGCGACGGCTTGGGAAACACTGGCCACCTCGTTATCAGCGAGACGGCGGCTCGCTTAGAGGACGCTGCGCCGTCCGACAACCCGCTTAAAGCCGTTGGCCGCCGGTCCTCGCCAAATCGCTGGCGAGCGGCTATCGTCGCAGCCAAAGGGCTTGGGGAGGCGAAATATGCTGTGGGGAATCGATCCGCTTCTGGACGCGGATCTGCTTTACGCTTTGCGGCGAATGGGCCACGGCGACGAGATCGCGGTGGTGGACGCCAATTTTCCCGCCGCCTCGACCGCGGCCTCGACCGTCACGGGGCAGGCGCTCTACATGTCGGGCGTCTCGTCCGCGCGGGCGGTGGAGGCCGTGCTGTCGGTGATGCCGCTCGACAGTTTCGTGCCCGATCCCGCGATGCGGATGGAGGTCATGGGCGAGCCGAACACGGTCCCACCGGTGCAGCGCGAGGTGCAGCAGGTCGTGGACCGCTCGGCGGGACAGCATCTGGCGCTCATCGGCGTCGAGCGCTTCGCCTTCTACGACCGGGCGAGGAGCGCCTTTGTCATCCTTGTCACCGGCGAACGGCGCCACTACGGCTGTTTCATCTTCAAAAAGGGCGTGCTCCCGCCGGAGTAGACCCGGTGTCAAGGGTTGGATTCGGTCCACTCAGTAGGGCTCCGGACCACTCGCAATGACACCGCGGTTTGTCAGGACGAACCAATCGCCGCCTCGTCTCTCAATTCGCAGTACGCGCCCCGCCCCAGGAATAAGATCTCCGGGCGCAACCTCTTGCACGCCGTAGCGACTGCCAATCACCGCAACGCCGCCCTGAACATCTTCGACGCTATACTCGCGGAGCACGGGCCTCGGGTTGTCGAGTCTGGCAATTTCATTCGAGGCGAGAGGCTCCGCCCTCGCCATGGATGTCGATTTTCTCGGAGCGGGAGGCGGTAAGGGCTTGGCCGAACTTACGGCCTGGAGGGCGACTCTTTTCTCCAATTTATCGAGCCTCGATACGACACTGGCAAATTCGGAGGCAGGCGTAGCCGGCGCGGCGGCCTTTTTCTCCAGCGCATCGAGCCTCGCCGCGATTTCTGCCGATCTGGAGGAGGAACTTTGGTCGATGCGCTGCCCGAGCTCATCCAGACGCGCTCCGTAATCATGCTCGATCTGGTCAAGCCGGATCGTCACTTGCGTGAGCGCCGCGCTGAGTTCGCGCATCTCGGAGCGCTCCTCCTCGCGCCCGCTCGAGCCCGTCATCGCCTCCAGAGGCGCCTTGACGAGATCGACAGCCGAGGCAAGACCCGCTATCGCCTGGTCTTTCGCGGCGGCGAACGTCCAGTTCAGTCGTGAAGCATAAATCGCAGATGCGCTAAAGATCGCAAATAGGGCCAGGCCGGTTCCGAGCAAAAGAGGTCTTAAGCTCGGCTTTTTTGCCTTTTTTGCCTGAGGTATAGGGTGGCGATACGCTGCATCAGCGGTCGGAATAAATTCGACCGGCGGCGATATTGGTGGATTGGATCGGGCTTTCGCCTGGGGCTCGGACGCTGCTGGACCGGCTGCCGACGCGGCGCGTCCTGCCAACGCCGCTGGCATGGCGGGCGCGAGCGCCTCAAAAAGCCCCTGGGCCGTCGCGTAATCCTTACGATCGAGCGCCGCCAATGCGTTGTCGATGGCTTCGGCGGCGTCTTTCCGGCCGAGCGCCTCAAAAAGCCGCTTGGCCGTCGCGTAATCCCTGCGATCGAGGGCCGCCAACGCGCTCTCGAGAGGATTGGCCGCCGTCACGTCGGAAGATGCGATTGCGACCGAGGCGGCGCCAACTTGATTGCCTCCGCCGGTCTCCCCGGCCGAGGCGGCCTTTTCCGCCTCAATGAAAGGCTGAACGGGCTGCGCAACGACCGCCTTCGCTTGGCCTTCATCCCGGGCGGCGGCAGCGACGAAATCCTGTTCCGGCGACGCGGCCGCGTCGGCCGCCGTCTCCGATCCGTGCGGTCCAGCGACCGATGAATCGCAAGCTGGGCTTTGTCCGCCGGTTTCCCCGAACGCGGACGAGTTCTGGGAATTCAACTCAGCGTCCATCTTCATTAAGCGCGTCTGATCCGGTTTTCGTCAGTTCTAAGTCGCGGGGTTAACGGCGCCTTGAGGGTTTTTTTGCGGCGGGACTTTTGCTTCGGCTCTTGCTCGAGGCGGCAAAGTTAGCGTTGGGTTAAAACCCGCCGGCCGCATCCGGCCCTTTCCCACCAGCGTCGTCCTGCCCGACGGCCTGCCGATTTCCGGGGAAATCCTGCTCAGTCACGTTCCCAGCGTCGATACGCTAGCCCGGCCAGTCCGGCCAGCGGCGCCGCGATTCCTGCTGAGACGGCCGCGCTTGTTCGCGCCAAGCTCGCGGCGATCATTTCAATTTGACCCCTGACGAAGATCGTCTTCAGCGTCTTCGCGCCCGGGCCCCGCGCACCCCTCACTTATCCACGAACGCCTTCTCGATCACGTAGTCGCCCGGCTCGCCGTGGTTGGCCTCCTCAAAACCCTTGGCGTCGAGAATGGCGCGCAGGTCGGCGAGCATGGCGGAGCTGCCGCACAGCATGAAGCGGTCATGCTCGGGATCGATGGGGGGCAGGCCGATCGCGTCAGTCAGCCGGTTCGTCGTCAGCCCGAGCGACAGGCGGCCCTGGTTCTTGAACGGCTCGCGCGTCACGGTCGGGTAGTAGACGAGCTTTTCGCGCACGAGCTCGCCGATGAGTTCGTCGTTCGGCAATTCGCCCGCGATATAGTCGCTGTAGGCGAGGTCCTTGATCCAGCGCACGCCGTGCGCGACGACGACGCGCTCGAAGCGCTCGAAGGCTTCCGGATCCTTGATGATGCTCAAGAAGGGCGCGAGACCCGTGCCGGTGCCGAGCAGGAAGAGCGTTCGGCCGGGCCTCAGGTTGTCGAGGACGAGCGTGCCGGTCGGCTTGCGGCCGATCAGCACTTCGTCGCCCTCCTTCAGATGCTGCAGGCGCGAGGTCAGCGGCCCGTCCGGGACCTTGATCGAGAAGAATTCGAGCTCGTCCAGGTAAGGGGCGCTCGCCAGCGAGTAGGCGCGCAGGAGCGGCTTCTTGTCGCCGTGGAGGCCCATCATGACGAACTGCCCGCTGCGGAAGCGGAACGACGGCGCCCGGGTGGTGCGGAAGCTGAACAGCCGGTCCGTCCAGTGATGGACGCTCAAGACCCGCTCCTCATGGAATTGGCTCATGCGATGCTCTTCTCGTTGATCCTTTTCGGCGAAGGCGGGGTCCTCTCGCAAGACGACGAAAGACCCATTCGCACGTACATGCGCTTTGTTTTATATAACAAATGTGAACCGTTTATTGTCGCTTGAGGCTCAATAGATAGGCGACCACGGCATCGACTTGCGAGGCCGGCAGAACGAACGGCGGCATTATGCTCATGCGACGCTGCTCCCCGTGCGGCCGCCCAAGGAAGACCCGCAGGGACTCCTCCGTCACGTCCGGCTCAGCCGCGATGTCGTTGAAGCTCGGCGCAGGCGGGCGAAGGGCGGGGGCCGGCTGGTTCTCCGCCGCCACGTGGCATTTGGCGCAGATGGCGAGCGCGATCTGGCGACCAGCCTCGATCGCGGAGGCCTCGTTGGCGACGGCGCCGGCGCCGCTCGCCAGGAAAAGTCCCACCGCCGCCAGCGCGGGCGGGAGGCGATCCAAGCGGGCGGAGCGCCGCAAAGTACTGACAGGGAGTTGTACGTGTTTCCTGATCTTTTTGTTCACTGAGTCCGCCCAACATGCGCTTCAAGTTCGCTTGGTCGACAAAGTTTCACATTTCGCTGCCCAAGCCATTGGAATCGCAAAGAGTCCTGCAAAGCCACAATCGAAACAGCTAAACCTCCGGCGCCTCCCTCTTCAACGCCCGCAGGACCGCCGGCAGCGCCTCGGGCAGGTCCTCGGCGATGAGCCCCGGCCCAAACGCCCTGGCCGAAGCCCCATGCAGCCAGACGCCGGCGGCGGCCGCCTCGAACGGAGCCATGCCCTGCGCCGCCAGGCCCGCAACAAAGCCGGTCAGCACGTCTCCCGATCCCGCGGTCGCCAAGGTCGGCGGCAGGTCCCAGCCGATGGCGGCGCGGCCGTCCGGCGCGGCGACGACCGTGTCCGGACCCTTCAGGACGACGACCGCGCGCGTGAGCCGCGCAGCGGCGCGCGCCCGCGCAAGCTTGTCGTCCCCCTCGGAAATCCCGGGCGCGCATTTGAACAGACGGGCGAACTCTCCTTCGTGCGGCGTCACGACGACGCCGTGGCCGCCCCGCCGGACGAGCTCCGCGAGCCGCTCCGCTTCGCCTGCGAAACTTGTCAGCGCGTCGGCGTCGAGGACGATGGTCCGGCCCTCAGCCGGCCGCGTCAGCGCCGCGGTCACAAGTTTGCGCGTTTCGGCCCCGACCCCAGCCCCAGGCCCAAGCGCGACGGCCCGCCGGCGCTCGTCCTCGAGCAGCGCCTCGAAGCCCTGTACGCCCGAAAACGGCTCGATCATGACAGCGGTCAGGTGCGCCGCGTTCGCCGCGACCGCGTCGGACGGGCTCGCGACGGCGACGATCCCTGCGCCTGCGCGCAGCGCCGCCCGCGCCGCCATTCGCGCCGCCCCTGTCCGGTGGCCAGGTCCGCTGAGGATGAGCGCCGCGCCGCGCGCATACTTGTGCGAATGGGCGTCCGGCCAGGGCAAATCCATGAGCCAAAGCGCCGGGCAGTTGACGAAGGCCCGCGGCCCGATGCTGGGCAGCACGCTGGCCGGAATGCCGATGTCCGCGACGCGGATCGCGCCGCTCAGCAGCCGCCCCGGGAGAAGCAGATGGCCGGGCTTCAGCCGGAAGAACGTCACGGTCGCCGTAGCGTGGACCGCGACGCCGCGGACCTTGCCCGTCCCGCCGTCGACGCCGGAGGGGACGTCGACCGCCACGACCGGATTTCCTCGGCCGGCGAAGGCGTTGACGCGCTCGGCGAGGGTCTTGGCCTCGCCGTCAATGTCGCGGGCGAGTCCGGCGCCGAAAAGGCCGTCGACGACCACGTTGGCCTCAGTCAGGTCGACCTCCGAGGCCGGCAGAACCGGCCCCGAATACCGGGAGGCGGCGAGCGCCGGGTCGCCGCGCAGCGACTCGCGGGCGCCGAGAAGGCCGAGCTTCACGCCGTAGCCGCGACGGGAGAGGACGCGGGCAGCGACAAAACCGTCGCCGCCGTTGCCGCCGGGCCCGCAGAGGACAACGACGCGGCCCTGCGCTCGTACGCGGCGGACGATCTCATCGCCGACCGCCAGCCCCGCCCGTTCCATGAGCATGATCCCCGGCGCGCCTGCCGCAATCGTCGCTTTGTCCGCCTCGCCCATCTGGGTCGGGGTCAGCAATTCAGGGACTCGCATGGGGTCGAGCATGCAGCGAAAATGAGTGCGTCCGCCCCTCGACGCAAGCGGCAAAACGACCCTTTCCAAGGCCTCAATTTCTGCTATATGCCCCCTGCTGATCCCCGATAGCTCAGCTGGTAGAGCATTCGACTGTTAATCGAATGGCCGCAGGTTCGAGTCCTGCTCGGGGAGCCATATCTGCCTGATCGCCGAACCAACTGCCGGCAATATAACCCAACCAGCGTCGGGGTGTTGTCATCCCGACCGCGGTGCTGAATAGTCCCAAACGGGTTCCACTGGCGACGCCGCGCGCGGGACCTGGAGCGGTTGCGATGTTGCGGCGGACATCAGGGAGGAGCGTTTGAGCGCGGCGGGCGCGGCGATCGGCGTCAACGACACATTCGCCAAGCTCTTACGCGCGCACGCCGCCGGCCGAGGCGATCGGCCGGCTTTCCGTCACAAGGATCTCGGCATCTGGCGGACGTGGACCTGGCGCGACGTCTACGCCGAGACGCGCGCGCTCGCCAAAGGTCTGATCGAACTGGGGCTCGACCGGGGCGACACCCTCGCCATCGTCGGCGCCAATCGGCCAAGACTTTACTGGTCGATGACCGCGGCGCAGATGCTAGGGGCCATCCCGGTCCCCGTCTACGCCGATTCGGTCGCCGACGAGCTGGCCGCGGTGCTGGAGCACTCGGAGGCGAGCATTGTCGTCACGCAGGATCAGGAGCAGGTCGACAAGGTCCTGTCGGTGCGCGACCGCCTTCCGGCGCTCCGAGCAATTCTCTATGACGAGAAACGCGGGCTCGACGACTATCGCGAACCCGACCTTCTTCCACTCGAATCCCTCATGGCGAAGGGCCGAGCATCGCTCGACAATTCGGCGGCCGCTGCGGACCTCGACTCCCGCATCGACGCCGTCAGGGGCGCGGACCCTTCTGTCATCCTCTATACGTCCGGGACGACCGGCCGCTCGAAGGGCGTCGTCCTCAGCGGCGAGCGCTCGATCGCCGCGGCGCGAGACACGGTGGCTTTCGACAAGCTCTCCGACCGCGACGTCGCCCTCGCCTACCTCCCGCTCGCCTGGGTCGGAGACCACTATCTCAACTACGCGCAAGGCTACGTCGCCGGCTTCTGCATCGCCTGCCCCGAAAGCGCCGACACGGCCGCCAACGACCTGCGAGAGATCGGTCCAACCTACCATTTCGCGCCGCCGCGGGTCTTCGAGGCGTTGCTGACCCGCCTGCAGATCCGTATTGAGGACGCGGGCGCCTTCAAGCGTTGGCTTTACCGGCGCTGCATGGACGTCGCGAGGCGCTGGGGCGAGAAGATCGCCAACGGCGAGCCGGTCCCGATCGGCGGACGCCTCGCCTATGGGCTTGCCGAACTTCTCATCTACGGGCCGCTCAAGAACGCGCTCGGCTTCTCGCACATTCGCGTCGCCTATACCGCAGGCGAGGCGATCGGCGCGGACCTCTTCGCCTTCTACCGCTCGATCGGTCTCAACCTGAAGCAACTCTACGGACAGACGGAAGCCTTCCTGTTCGTGACCGCCCAGACCGACCGCGCCGTGCGATCGGACGCCGTGGGGCCGCCGGCGCCCGAGGTAGACTTGCGGATCACGCCCGACGGCGAGGTGCAGTTCAAGTCGCCCGGCATGTTCGTGGGCTACTTCCGCGACGACGCCAAGACGCGCGAGGCGCTCACCGAGGACGGCTACGTCAAGACCGGCGACGCCGGCTTTTTCGAGCCGGACGGGCAGCTCAAGATCGTCGATCGCGCGCAGGATGTCGGGCGCCTCAGATCCGGGCAGTTGTTCGCGCCGAAATACGTCGAGAACAAGCTCAAGTTCTTCCCCGAGATCCGCGAGGCGGTCGCTGTCGGCGACGGCCGGGAGTTCGTCGCGGCGATGATCAACATCGAGTTCGCCTCGGTCGGCGACTGGGCCGAGCGGCACAACGTTTCTTACGCGTCATACCAAGAGCTGGCGGCGAACCCTCGCGTTTATGAGTTGATCAAGAGGCGAGTCGATGAAGTCAATCGCGCGCTGAGCCTCGAGCCGATGATGGCGGGCGCGCAAATCCGTCGCTTCCTCATCCTGCCGAAGGAGCTCGACGCCGACGACGGCGAGGTGACGCGGACCCAGAAGGTCAGGCGTAAATTCGTCGCCGAGCGCTACGCCCCGCTCATCAAGGGGCTCTACGACGGGGCGGTTGAAGCCTCGATCGCCACGGAGATTACCTACGAGGACGGCCGCAAGGGCAAGCTCGAAGGAACCTGCCGCATCGTCGACATGCCGTCCTTTCCGGGCGAGCTGCGGGCAAGCGCGGCATGAAGGCGCCGAGCGGCGACATTCTGCTTTCGGTCGAGAACGTGACGCTCTCCTTCGGCGGCGTCTGCGCGATCTCCGACGTGTCGTTCGACATCGCCAAGGGCGAGATCCGCGCCATCATCGGCCCAAACGGCGCGGGGAAGACCTCGATGCTGAACGTGGTCAATGGTTTCTATCACCCCCAGCAGGGGCGGATCACGTATCACGGACGCCAGCGGTCGCGCATGCAACCGTATGAGGCGGCTGCGAACGGCATCGCCCGCACCTTCCAGAACGTCGCGCTCTTCAAAGGCATGACCACGCTCGACAACATCATGACGGGCCGGAATCTCAAGATGAAGCGCAACATCTTCTGGCAAGCGCTGCGCTTCGGACCCGCGCTCGACGAGGAAGTCGGACACCGGCGCGTGTGCGAAGAGATCATCGACTTCCTCGAGATCGAGCATATCCGCCGCACTCCGGTCGGCGCCCTGCCCTACGGATTACAGAAGCGGGTCGAACTCGGGCGTGCGCTGGCGATGGAGCCGCAACTCCTGCTGCTCGACGAGCCAATGGCGGGCATGAACCTCGAGGAGAAGCAGGACATGAGCCGCTTCATCGTCGAGACCAATCGCTTGCGCGGCGCCACCATCGCGCTCATCGAACACGACATCGGCGTTGTCATGGATCTTTCCGACCGCGTCGTCGTGCTCGACTACGGGCGCAAGATCGCCGACGGGCTCCCCGACGAGGTACGGCGGGACCGAAAGGTGATCGACGCCTATCTCGGCCAGGACCGCTGACGCGAATGGACATCCCGCACGCCGTCTTTGTCGATCCTTTCGCCCAGATGATCGCCGCGCCCGACCTTCTGGCGCAGACGATCTGGGAAGGCTTCGTCGGCGGCGCGCTCTATTCGTTGATCGCGCTCGGATTCGTGCTCATCTACAAAGCCTCAGGCGTCTTCAATTTCGCCCAAGGCATCATGATGGTGTTCGCCGCCCTGACGCTGGTCGGCCTGCACGAGAAAGGCGTCCCGGCGTTCGTCGCGCTCGCGTTGACCGTTGGCGTCATGTACGCCCTTGCGGTCGGGATCGAGCGCTTCGTGCTCAGGCCGCTCGTCAACCAGCCGGACATCATTCTCCTGATGGCGACGTTCGGGGTGACCTATGTCCTGATCGGCTTCGGCGAGCTGTCGTTCGGAGGCGATCCGAAGTCGATGATCACGCAGGAGCTCTACCTGCCGAGCGGGTCGATCAACCTCGATGTGCTCGGTGGGAGAGTTCAGCTGCAGAAGCTCGACATCGTCGCGGCGGCGATCGCGATTCTTATGGTCGCGGGGCTTGCGCTCTTCTTCCAGAAGACGCGCATCGGGCGCGCCCTCAGGGCCGTCGCGGACGACCATCAGGCCGCGCTCTCGGTCGGCATCTCGCTTAACCAGATCTGGGTCATCGTCTGGTTCACCGCGGGCGTCGTCGCGCTCGCGACCGGAATCTTCTGGGGCGCGCGCTCGGACGTGTCTTTCGCGCTTCAGGTCGTGGCCTTGAAGGCGCTGCCGGTGCTCATCCTAGGAGGTCTGACTTCCGTGCCCGGCGCCATCGTCGGCGGGCTCATCATCGGCGTCGGCGAAAAGCTCGGCGAGTTCTACTGGGGGCCGCTCATCGGCGGCGGCATCGAGAGCTGGCTCGCATATCTCATCGCGTTGGCGTTCCTGCTGTTTCGCCCGCAGGGCCTGTTCGGGGAGAGGATCATTGAACGAATTTGACCAGTCCGTCATTGCGAAGCGATCCAGGGGCGCGGGTCACCGTCCTACAATCTCCTGGATCGCCGCGTCCGCGATGACGGCTTAGCGGGAGAGGCACGTGTTCTATCGCGAGGCCGGCCAGTTCAAGACGACCTACGCCGCCGACATGGCGATCTTTCCGATCCGCCAGGACCGCTATGGGCTCGCGGTGATCCTCTTCATGGCCTTCGTCGTGATCCCGGCGCTCGGAAATCAGTTCCTGCTCAACACGATGATGGTCCCCTTCCTGATCCTGTCGCTGGGGGCGATGGGGCTCAACATTCTAACGGGATACACGGGCCTTCTATCGCTCGGCTCGGGCGCCTTCATGGGGGTCGGGGCCTACGCCTGCTACAAGCTCGACACCTATTTCCCGCAGGTGAACATCCTCGTCTGGATCGTCGCGGCCGGCTTCGTCTCGGCCGCCGTCGGCGTCGTCTTCGGCCTGCCGAGCCTGCGCATCAAGGGCTTCTATCTCGCGGTCGCGACACTGGCGGCGCAGTTCTTTCTCGACTGGTGCTTCGCCCGCATCCCCTGGCTCGTCAACGACAACATATCCGGCGCAATCGAAGTGCCGACTCGGACCCTGTTCGGCCTTCCGGTCACCGGCCCAACCGCGACGCCGGCGACGCGCTATCTCGTCGTTTTGTCGATCGTCGCCGTCATGACCTGGATCGCCTCCAACATCGTACGCGGGCGCATTGGACGTATGTGGATGGCGGTGCGCGACATGGACATCGCGGCCGAACTTATCGGCATCCGGCTCTTGCGCGCCAAGCTCCTCGCCTTCGCCGTGTCGTCCTTCTATATCGGGGTCGCGGGCGCGTTGATGGTGTTCCTCTGGCTCGGGGCGGCGGAGGCGGAGGCGTTCAACATCAACCAGTCCTTTCAGCTGCTCTTCATGATCATCATCGGGGGCTTAGGCTCGATCGTCGGCGCCTTTTTCGGGGCGACGGTCCTGCATCTCCTGCCGATCGCACTCAGGGCGCTGCCGTCCACGCTCGGCGTCTCGATCGAGGCCGCGCGGATCGAGCAGTTGACCTTTATGATCACCGGCATTCTGATCATCGTGTTCTTGATCGCCGAGCCGCACGGCCTTGCACGGCTCTGGGCGACGGCGAAGCAGAAGCTCCGCGTCTGGCCGTTCCCATACTGACGGAAGCTCAAGAAGAAGAGGAGGAAACAGAATGAAGACAGCAATGATGTTGAAAGGCGCAACTGCAGCGCTCGCGCTGAGCCTAGCGCTACCCGTCTCGTCTGCGCTCGCCGAGGATTCGATCTACGTTCCGCTGTTCACCTATCGCACGGGCCCCTTCGCCGGGTCGGGCACGCCCATCGCCGACGGCATGCACGATTATCTGACAATGCTCAACGAGCGCGACGGCGGCGTCGGCGGCGTCAAGCTCGCCGTCGACGAATGCGAGACCGGCTACGACACCAAGAAGGGTCTCGAGTGCTACGACGCGGTGAAGCCGAAGCATCCAGTCATCGTCAATCCCTATTCGACCGGCATCACGCTCTCGCTGATCCCGAAAGCCGCGGTCGACAAAATCCCGATCCTGTCCATGGCCTACGGTCTCTCGGCCTCCGCCAGGGGCGACCTCTTCCCCTGGATTTTCAACCCGCCCACCACCTATTGGGACGGCCTGTCGGAAATCCTCAAATATGTCGGCGGCGGCTCGATCGACACGCTGAAGGGCAAGACGATCGGCTTTCTCTACCTCGACGCCGGCTACGGCAGAGAGCCGATTCCGCTGTTCCAGGCTCTCTCCAGGGATATCGGCTTCGATCTGAAGCTCTATCCGGTCGCGCCGGCCAGCATGCAGAATCAATCGGCTCTGTGGCTCGACGTCCGCCGAGACAAGCCCGATTTCCTCGTCATGTGGGGCTGGGGGGCGATGGTCCCGACCGCAGTCAAGGAGGCGGTCAAGACAGATTTCCCGATGGGCAAGTTCGTCGCCATCTGGTGGACCAACGACACCGACGCCGAGGCAGGAGCCGAGGGAGCCAAGGGCTTCAAGATGCTCAGCTTTCACGGTTCTGGGACGGATTATCCGGCGTTCGCAGAGATCAAGAAGAGTGTGATCGACGCGGGCAAGAGCCGGACGTCCGCCGACGAATTCGGCCAGGAACTCTACGATCGCGGCGTCTACAATTCGGTGCTGATCGCCGAGGCGATCGCCGCGGCGCAGAGGATCACCGGCAAGAAGGTTGTCACTGGCGAGGACGTGCGGCGCGGCCTCGAGAACCTCAACGTGGACGAAGCCCGATTGAAGGAGCTCGGGCTTGCGGGCTTCGCGGCTCCGGTCAAGACCACTTGCGCCGACCACAACAGCCACAGCGCCACCTTCGTCCAGCAGTGGGACGGCGCGAAATGGGAGAAGATCAGCGATCTCGTTGGTCCTGACACGGCCAGGGTGCAGCCGCTGCTTGACGAGGCCGCCAAAGCCTATGCCGAGAAGAACGCGGGCTGGCCCGCGCGCACCGAGCCTTGTGACAATAAGTGAATGCAGCCGCCATCCTCCCCTTGCAGAATACGCAAGGGGGGAAACCGGCGCGAATGGGGCATGCAGGAGCGCTTACCCACTTCGTGATCCCCAGAGTCAAGGCGGCGGTAGCGTGCTCCTTGAACCTCCCCATGGAGGAGCCGGCCCAGTCCGAGGATAAGGCGCCAGCACGAGGCGGCGGGTAGAAACTCAAAATGAGAAGGGCCGCTCCGACGGGAGCGGCCCTTCCATTGTCGCGCCCACGCAGGTTCGCCTGGGGCCCCTGGTCTTGCCTAGCGAACGCTATGCGCGAAATCCCTTCGCACGGACAATAACCCAGGCCTTGTCGATCACGCGTGGCGGAAGACAATGAGACACTGGATCACCTCCTTTCGGCTGTTGACGACGCCGGCATGTTACGGTGATTCGCGGATTTTGAAAGGGGCAATTTCCAGCGACCGGTATACGCACGGTTAATGCATGGCTGCGGCCAACAAGGCAGCGATGCGCGGGGTGGCGTTCAACAATGCTTGCGCTCCTGCTCAAACGACAGTCGTGGTTCTGGAGAGAGGGCGACGACGAAGCCGGAGTCGCGCTGGGAGGGCGGCATAACGGGCCATGCCTCAAGGGGGAACGGTATGGCCCTTCCAACTTCGTCGTCCAAATGACGTTAGCACGAGTACCGTTAAGTTACAACCAATGGGTTGCACATTTCCCACAGAAAAAATAGGCAATGAGGTCTTCCGAAAAAGGAGTAGAGCAGGCAATTTCGCCGTTTGGCTATGCCCCAGTCCCGCGGCAGGTTTGGCGTGACACGGAGACGACGGAGCCTCCAGGAAAGCTCAGTTGTGTTTCACGGCCCCTGCAATTCCACGGTGACGCCGTTTGGGTCAATGACGAAGCATTGGCGGAGGTCGCTTCCCGGGACGGCCTTCAGCCCCCCATACGGAATCTTCAGCCGGTCGAGCCGGGCGAGGACAGGATCGAGCGCGTCGAAGGCGAAAGCAACGTGGTCGAACGCGTTCTGCGAGCGATCCGGCTCGTGGGGCACGAGGTTGACGTGGACCACCGGCTCGGCCACATCATAAAGCCAGGCGCCGGGGAAGTTGAAGTTTGGGCGATATCCGTTCGTGAGGCCGACGGCTTCGGTGTAGAAGGCGATCGTCCCCTCGAGGTCGCGGGTCCGAATGTTGACGTGGTGGATTCGAACCGCCAAGGCGCCCTCCCAATGTCGAGCTTACGGGACTTTAGCGCTCCCTTTCCCTTCATGCCACCAGTCTAGGGCTGGTCGGGGGTTCTTCGACGCTTACCGGGAGAGCTATGCCCGGTGAGCCGAGATGCGCGCTGCGGGGCATCGCCGACCGCTTTCAGCAGTGGCTGGCGTCATGGGTGCAACGGCGCGACATTCCAGTTCTAGATGCGCCGAAAGGTTGACGCGATGAGTCCGTCGAGCCCTATTTCAAAACCCCAAGCCCGACTAGGTCGTCGCCGCGAGTCCGCGCGCACCATGATCGCCATTGGCGACAGGGCCGCCAACCGCTGGCATTCTGCAATTCGCCGAGCGCTGGGTCGTTCTTCGGTTTGGTCGTGCGTCGCTCAGCACGGGTGGCCGATG
>DATJXI010000153.1:0-18406 GCA_035500275.1 Roseiarcus sp.
CGATCCCGGCAACGCCGGCTGGCAGCGCGATCTGTCCGTGTCGTTCGACAGGGTCGGCGACGTGAAGAAAGATCAGGGCGACCTTGCGGCCGCGCTGAAGGCCTACCAGGACAGCCTGGCGATCCGAGAGAAGCTGGCGAAAGCCGATCCCGGCAACGCCGGCTGGCAGGCCGATCTTTCCGTGTCGCACAGCAGGCTTGGGCTGATCTATCTCGCACAGAAGGACAACGCCAAGGCGCGCGAGGCGTTCAACGCCGGCCACGCCATCATGGCGAAGCTCGTCGCGCTCTCGCCCGACAACGCAGTCTGGAAGAACGACCTCGCTTGGTTCGACGGGCAGCTCGACGCGCTGAAGCCGTGAGCGGGGCTTGTAGGGCGGGATCGCTGATCCCGCCCTCGGCGCGCTCAACGAGCGCGCCCTACACGGCCTGCCGCTTCGCCCCTTGCCTCTCATCCGGCCGGGTAAAACGTCCCGGCGGCCGGGGCCTCAAATCAGCGCGATGCGGGGCGTCGGCGCGGCCGCCCGCACGTTCTCGTCGGTGTGGTCCTCGAACTTCTTGAAATTATCACGGAACATCTGGACGAGCCGGCCCGCTGTCTCGGCGAATTCGCCTTTGCTGCGCCAAGTCTTCACCGGATCGAGAATGTGCGGCTCGACGCCGGGAACCTGCTCGGGCACAGCAAGTCCGAAATGCGGATCGGTCCGGAACGACACGCGATGCAGCGAGCCGTCGAGCGCGGCCGACAGGAGCCGGCGGGTCACCCGGATCGGCATGCGCCGCCCAACTCCGAACTTTCCGCCGGTCCACCCCGTATTGACGAGCCAGCAGTCCACGTGATGCCGGCCGACGAGATCGCGTAGGAGGTTGCCGTAAACTGTGGGGTGCAGCGGCATGAACGGCGCGCCGAAGCAGGTGGAGAACGTCGCCTGCGGCTCGGTCACGCCTTTCTCGGTTCCGGCCACTTTCGCCGTGTAGCCGGAAAGGAAATGGTACATCGCCTGCGCCGCGTCGAGCTTGGCGATCGGCGGCAGCACGCCGAACGCGTCGCAGGTCAGCATGATGATGTTGCGCGGATGGCCGCCGCGCCCGCTCGGCGAGGCGTTGGCGATGAAGTGCAGCGGGTAGGCGATACGCGTGTTCTCGGTCTTCGATTCGTCGTCGAAATCGGGGAGGCGCAGTTCCGGGTCAAGGACGACGTTCTCCATTACCGTGCCGAAGCGCTCCGTCGTCGAATAGATCTCGGGCTCCGCTTCGCGCGACAATTTGATCGCCTTTGCGTAGCAGCCGCCTTCGAAGTTGAAGACGCCGCTCTTTCCCCATCCGTGCTCGTCGTCGCCGATCAAGACGCGGCTCGGGTCGGCCGACAAGGTCGTCTTGCCGGTGCCGGAGAGTCCGAAGAAGATGGCTGTGTCTCCGTCCTTGCCGGCGTTTGCCGAGCAGTGCATCGGCATGACGTTCTGCGCCGGCAGGACGTAGTTGAGGTAGGTGAAGACCGACTTCTTCATCTCCCCGGCGTAGCTCGAACCGCCGATAAGGATGATCCTGCGCGTGAAGTCGCAGGCGATGATCGTCTCGCTGCGAGCGCCATGCCGCTTCGGGTCGGCGTGGAAGGACGGCAGATCGACGATCGTGAGGTCCGGCGCGAAAGCGGCGAGGTCCTCGGCCGGCGGGCGGATGAGCAGGTTGCGGATGAACAGCGAGTGCCAGGCATATTCGGTGAAGACGCGCGTTTTGACGCGTACGGCCGGATCCGCGCCGCCATAGAGGTCCTGCGCGAACAGAGCTTTGCCTCGGGCGTGGTCGAGGAAGTCGGCGAGCAGAGCGTCGAAATGCGTGGTCGACATCGCATTGTTGTTATCCCACCAGACGATGGGGTCGGTGTTCGCGTCGCTGACGATGAACTTGTCCTTCGGGCTGCGGCCCGTATGGACGCCGGTGTCCGCGACGAGGGGCCCGTGTTCGGCGATATGCGCCTCGTGGCGCTGCAGCGCGTGCTCGTAAAGCTGGGGCGCGCGCAGGTTCCAGTGGACCGCGGCAAGATCTTTGAAGCCGAAGCGTTCCGCCCCGTGGGCGGGGTTTCGAAAACCGCTTTCAATCATCGTGAGCCCTCGCTCTCCGAATTGAGGGGCGCCGTTCCCGATCGTCCCTATGCAAACTGCGCTCCGCAAGGTCAACCCGCTCTGCGGTTGTTCAAACCGGAAATCGCCTTATCTTCTACCAACGGCCGAGTCCGCCCCGCGGGAAAGGCCGGTATGGAACGGGCGAAGGCCAAACGCGTCACGGAAGATCGGCGCTCCGGTCGCGCGCTCCGCTGCGCGGCTTTCGACTTGACCGGGACCGGGGCGGCCATCAGATTTCCCCGAAGAGTCGGGGGGAGGTTGGAATGACGGCAAGGGCGCAATCGTCGCATGGGCATGGCCCCGCGCCCGGACTGATCTTGCAGTTCCTCGAGATTAGAGCCATCTGGGAGCATTGCGCCGCCTTCGCGCTGCGCCCGATCTGGTGCGCTGCGGCGGCTGGGGACGGGCATCCGGTCCTTGTCCTGCCCGGCCTCGCCGCCGGCGACGCCAGCACGGGCGTCCTGCGGCGATTCTTGCGCTCGCGCGGCTACGCCGCATACGGTTGGGGCCAGGGGATCAATCTCGGTCTGCGCGCCGGAGTGATCGAGCGAGCGCATCGGACCTTGGAAACGCTCTGGCTCGAACACAGCCGGCCCGTCAGCGTTATCGGCTGGAGTCTTGGCGGGCTATATGCGCGCGAACTCGCCAAGCACTCGCCGGAGATGGTGCGCCTCGTCATCACGCTGGGATCGCCCTTCACGGGACACCCACGCGAGACGAACGCGTGGCGTCTCTACGAATTCGCCAGCGGCCACCGCATCGATTCGCATGATCTCCACGCGCCGCTCCGGGCGGCGCCGCCGGTCCCAACGACCTCGATCTGGAGTCCGACTGACGGCGTCGTCTCGTGGCAGTGCAGCATTGAGACGCGGCGGGAAATGGCCGAGAATATCGTCGTCGACTCGAGCCACCTGGGACTCGGCGCCCACCCCGCCACGCTCTTCGCCATCGCCGACCGGCTTGCGCAACCGGAAGGGCAGTGGGAGCCATTTCATCGCGGGGGCTGGAGGCAGTTCGTATATGGCGATCCGACGAGGCTAAAGGGCAAGCGTCCAAGGCACGCCGCGGGCGACGCGTCAGCGACGCCGGCGCTCGAGCGGTCCTGACCCGTCGGCCGGGTCAGACTCCGACGTGGTCCGCTCTCAGCTTCTTCTTGTCGACCTTGCCGACCGAGGTCAGCGGGAGGTCATCGGCGAAGGTCACGTTCTCGGGGATCGCGATTTTCGATATGAGGCCGCGCTCGACGTAAGAAGCAACGTGGAGGCGGATGTCCTCCTCGGTGATTTGACCGACATGCTCGGGGTGGAGGACGACCAGCGCCAGCGGTCGCTCGCCCCATTTGACATCCTTCTTCGCGATCACCGCCGCGCGGCGGACGCCGTTCTTCTCCATGATGATGTTCTCAAGCAAGATTGAGGAGATCCATTCGCCGCCGCTCTTCACCACGTCCTTCATGCGGTCCGAAATGCGGAGGTACCCATCGGGGTCGATCGAGGCGACGTCGCCCGTGTGCATGTATCCGCCGCCCCAAAGCACCTCGGAGGCTTCGGGATTGTTGAGATAGCCCATCGTCAGCCAGGGCGCCCGCACGACAATCTCGCCGACCGCCTCGCCGTCGTGCGGCACGTCGGCCATGTTCTCGTCGACGACGCGCAGGTCGACCATCGGCGCGGCGATGCCCGCAACAATGCGATGGCTGAGTTCCTCGGCGAATCCGCCTCCCAGATGTTTGGACTTGACATGGGCCGCGGTCAGCATCGGGCCGGATTCCGACTGCCCGTAGGCCCCGAACACATCCATGCCGCGCGCCATCGCCGCCCGCGCGAGCGCCGGCGGAAGCGCCGAGCCGCCGACGATCATCTTCAGATGAGAGAGGTCGACCTTGTCGATCCCCGGCGCGGACAGCAGCATCTGCAGCAGCGTCGGGACACAATGGGTGAACGTCACTTTTTCCGTTTCGATCAGCTTCACGAAGATTTCGGGCGTGTACCGTCCCGCGAACACGATCTTGCATCCCGAGAGCGTGGCCGTGAACGGTGCGCCCCAGGCGTGAACGTGGAACATGGGCGTCATTGGCATATAGACGTCGTCGCGATGGAAGCGGCCTTGGGCTGGCGTCACGCCGTATTCGACCAGCCCGGTCAGCGTGTGCAGCACCATCTGCCGATGGCTGAAATAGACGCCTTTCGGCCGGCCAGACGTTCCCGTGGTGTGGAAGATCGTCGCGCAGGCGTTCTCGTCGAAATCGGGGAATGGGAAGTAGGGCGAGCCAAGCGACAGCAGCGCCTCATACTCGCATTTGATCGGGAAATCGGTCTCCGGCGGCGTCGGCCCGTCGCTCATGACAACGTAGGTCTTGACGGCCTTGAGGTGATCCTTGAGCTTCTCCATGAGCGGCAGAAAATCGGCGTTGAAGAGCACGGTCGTCGCGCCCGAATCGATGAGCGTGTAGGCGATGTCCTCGGGGATCAGGCTGACGTTCACCGTCTGCATCACTGCGCCCATCATCGGAATGGCGAAGTAGCACTCGTGATAGCGATCGCTGTCCCATTCGAGAACGGCGACGACTTCGCCCTGATCGACGCCGATCTGCGCAAGACCGCTCGCGAGCCGGCCAATCCGCTCGCGGAACTCCCGATATGTCCGGCGGCGGATATCGCGATAGACGATCTCCTGGTCGGGCGCGCGGACCATCGGCGCATGTAGGAGATGCTTGATCAGCAACGGATAGGTGTATGCCGACGGAGTCGGCGGAATGATCTTGACTGGCATGGCGCACCCTCCGGGCGTTTCCTTCTTGAGCGAACGATTTGACGGCGCCGGGCCCGCGGCGCCTTGCGATGCCTCAAATTCCAGAGTTCTCGCCTGGCGGTCGGTCTCGGCTGGCGCTTTCGCTGCGCGGAAAGAAAGGCGCCAGAATGGGGCTCGGCTCGAACGGCGCCCACTTGCCGGGGGGCTGTGCGAGCCGGTCAGCGATGACCCAGAGGGCGGCTGGATTGAAGCCAAGCCCGACATGCGAGCCGCGCACTTCCACGTTCTCGCTCTGCGGCCCAGGAATCTCGCGGCAGGCGCGCCACGCGACGACTCCGTCCGTGCGGCTGTAAATCGAGGTGCTGGGGACGGGAAGGGGCGCGGCGAGACGGCGCAGCGCCTCGGGCGATGGCGCCCGGAAGCGCTCGCCGGTGAGGAGCCGCCAGCTCGACACGACGTTCGTGGCGGCGGGAGCGGCGAAGGGACTGCCCAGCGTCACGACCATGCGCACCGCCTCCGGCGCCAGGCGCGAGGCCTCGCGCGCAATGATCCCGCCCCGGCTCCAGCCGACCAGGCTGACTGGCCTTCGCGTCGCCTCGCAGAGCGCGCGTGCTTGCCTCGCAATTACGGGAACGTCGGCGCCGGGCAAACGGTCGTTGCGCCCAAGCCTCCAGCCGGCCGCCTTGTAGCCGAGGCGTCCGAGATAACCGCGAATCGCCCAGGTCGAGCGGTCTGTCGCGCCGAGGCCGGGCAGGACGATGACCGCGTGCCCGTCGCCACGCGGAGCGGCCGCGAGGAACGGCGCGGACGCGAGGAGCCGCGCGACGCCAAGCACCCCGAGCATCTCCCCCGCGAAGAGGAGAGGGGAGGGAGGCGCGATGTCGCCGCCGCTCATCGGCCGTCGCTCTCACTTCGCTCCGCCGGGATTCGCGGGCCGACGGCCGCCGGCCTTGACGGAGGCGGCTTTCGGCGCTGACGCAGAGCGCCTCGGCTTTGGCTTTGTCATGGCCGCTTTCGAGCTTGTCCGCTTCGCCGTAGCGTTCGGCCTCAAAGCCGCCTTCGCGGCAGCGTCGGGGGCCGTTTCCTTCTCCAGCGTTCGCTGCAGCGCTTCGGTCGCCGCGCTCAGTGCGTCGATATGCCGCACAAGCGCGTTCGGCCGGCGCTGCTTCTCCGGCGGCGGCCCCCGCTCTACATCCGCCAGCCGCACCCTCGGGCGCTCGACGGCCGCGGCCGGGTTCGCCGCCACGGCGATCCGCTCGACCCCCCGAGCGACGGCGGCGTCCGCCACGCGCATCGCCGCGAAGTCCTCCGCGATGAAGTCGGCGATGCGCTGCGCGTCTGGAACGGTCTCGCTGCAGGCGATGAGGCCGAAGTCGAGCTGATCGAGATAGCTGTGCACGGTGATGTTGAGCGCGCAGCCATGGTAGGGAATCGACACCGGGAAGTAATGTGTCGCGGGCGCGCCAACGCAATACATCGTCTGCCGCGGTCCGGGCACGTTCGAGATGACAGTATTGAAAAACGGCCAGAGGTAGTTCGCCGCGCGCGCCCCCGCCCACAGTCTGACCAGGCCCGTTACGACAAGAGGCGCGCCGAGAATCGACACGTCGGTTGTGAAAAATTCGCGGATGTCGCCGAAGAGCGCCTTGGCCTCCTGCCCCGCCGCCTGCGCGGCGACGAGGCGCGGCAGCGGCTCGGCGACGTCGGTCGGCAGGCGGGAGAGGGTGAATGTGACCTGATTGTTGAGTTGCGCATTGCCGAACGGCCGCAGCGACGCCGGCACGCCGGCGGTCAGCGGCTTTTCCGGCAGCGCCGAATGTTCGACGAGATAGCGGCGCAACGCGCCTGCGCAGAGCGCCAGCACGACGTCGTTGATGGTGACGCCCCGCGACTTGGCGAGCGCCTTGACGTCGTGCAGCGGCACCGATGAGGTCGCATAGACGCGATGGCCGGAGATCGCCGTATTGAGGGGCGTCCGGGGCATGTCCTTCACATAGCTGTACAGGAACCGCGCGTCGCGGCCGAAATGCGGCGCAACCTTCGTCAACGCCCTGGCGACGCCGGGCAGCGACGTGACGGCGCGCCAGCCCTGGCGGATGAAATCGCCGATCGCCGTGCTGGTCAGCTCGATGGCGTCGGACGGCTCGACGTCCGGTGGGACGATCCTCTGGGGCAGGTTTCCATGCTCGGCGTCGGGGTCGAAATCGTAGGTGACGCCCAGCGTCGCCATGCCCGCGACGCCGTCCATCGTGCTATGGTGCACCTTGATGTAGACGGCGAAGCCTCCATCCTCCAGCCCTTCGATGAAATGATACTCCCACAGCGGGCGGCTCCGATCGAGCGGGACCGCATGCAATTCGCCGATAAGCGCGCGCAATTCCGCCATGCCGCCCGGCTTCGGCAAGGCCTCATGGCGGATGTGGTAGTCGAGGTCGAGCTTGTCGTCGACGACCCAGACCGGGTGGTCGAGCCCGAGTGGGGTCGCCTCGATGCGGCGCCGATAGGACGGCAAGAGATCGAGCCGCGCCGCCGTATGCTCGCGGAAGCGGGCGAAGAGATCGTCCTGCGGCGACTTCGGCTTGAAGATCGTCACGCTCGCGATATGCATCGGCGTCTCGGGCGTCTCGGCGTAGAGAAAGAGCGCGTCGAGCAGGGAAAGACGTTTCATGGCGAGCCTCCAGCGGCGCGCTGAGCCTCCAGCGGCGCCCCGCGCTCGGCGCGGGCGCAATGCGCCGCGATTTCATCGACAAGGAGGGGAACGAGCGCCTCGGGGAGAAAATGGCCCATGCCCGGCACCGCGCGCAAGCGGGCGCCGGGAATGTTCGCCGCCGTATGCTCTCCCGCCGCCAGCGGCACCAGCGGATCGTCCCGGCCGTGCAGCACCAAGGTCGGCGCGCGAATGCGTCGCAGCATTCGCGTCCGGGCGGGAGAGGCGTGGATGGCCAGCAGTTGGCGCGAGAAGCCGTCCGGGCGGTAGCTGCGGCGCACCGCGCGTTCGACCTTGGCGCGCAGCTCGGTTTCGCTCGGGGGATAGCCCGACCCGCCGATGAGCCGGAACATCTCCACGCCCCGCCGGACAGCCTCGCTTTCCCGGCGCGGCCGCGGGCGTAGCAGGGCGCGCAGCACCTTGGGCTTCGGGCCGGGCAGCGAGCGGTCGCCGCTCGTGGACATGATCGAGGTGAGGCTGATCACACGCTCCGGATGTTCGATGGCGAGAATCTGCGCGATCATACCGCCCATCGAAGCGCCGACTACGTGCGCATTCTCGATCTTGAGGGCGTTCATGAGGCCAAGCGCATCGCGCGCCATGTCGGCGAGCGCATAAGGGGGCTTCACCGGGATGCCGAGCAGAGCTCGCGCGATCATTGCGGTGGTCGCGAACGATCCGGCCGACGGCATCCGGGTCGAGAGGCCGGCGTCGCGGTTGTCGAACCGCACGATCCGGAAACCGCGCGCGATGAGGCCCTGGCAGAACGATTCCGGCCATGCGACGAGTTGCATGCCAAGGCCCATGATGAGCAGGATGACCGGCGCGTCGCGCGGCCCTTCATCCTCATATTCGATCGTGATGCCGTTCGCCCTGATCGAGGTCATCGTGCGCTCCGGTCGCGGCTGAAGCCGCCCGCGCGCAGAGCGCTGGCGATCCAGTCCCATCCGCCGCCAGTCATCGCGCCGCCGATGGCCCTAACGACACTTCTCGGGAGGAGCGGCGCACCGCTGGTTATCGCAAGGTTGGCGAGGCCCGGCACGCAAACCGTCTCGCCCGCAAGGCAAGCCGCGCAGCCGGCCTCGGCCACTTCCTTCGGCGACTTGATCATGGTCGCGGGGATCGGCTTCCCGAGTTCGGAGCTGCGCACCATCGCGGTGTCGGTGAGGCCTGGGCAAAGCGCGGTCGCTGTGACGCCCGTCCCGCGCAGCTCCTCAGAGAGACCCTCCGTGAGCGACAGGACGTAGGCCTTGGAAGCGGCGTAGGCCGCGAGGCGCGGGACTGGCATGAAGCCGGCGATCGAGGCCACGTTTAGGATCCGTCCGTGGCCGCGCGCAATCATCGGCGGCAGAAGCAGGCGGGACAGC
Source organism: Roseiarcus sp. (assembly GCA_035500275.1). GTDB lineage: Bacteria > Pseudomonadota > Alphaproteobacteria > Rhizobiales > Beijerinckiaceae > Roseiarcus. Next base: position 8,948 of record DATJXI010000153.1, read on the forward strand.
GACGTGAGGGCGACGATGTTCACCTGCGAGAGGCGCAGATGATCGGCAAGGGAGATGCGGGCGAAGTCGCCCTCGAACGTAACCCCAGCGTTGTTGACAAGAATTTCGATTGCAACGCCCGCCTCAGCCAGCGCCTCGGCCATCGCCTCGGCTGCGCCGGGAAGGCTGAGGTCGGCCGGCATCGTCTTCGCCTTGACCGCGTGCCTCGCGACCAGGTCGCGAGCGAGCGCCGCAAGCGCCTCCTCGTTCCTGGCGGTAAGTATCAGGTCATGAGCGCGCGCGGCGAAGGCCGCCGCCAGTTCGCGCCCGATGCCCGCCGACGCGCCGGTGACGAGGACCCATCCAGCTGAGGCGCCGTTGCCTTTCATTTTTTCTCCGTATCGAGCGACTCGTCGCAGAAAATGCCGACGCGAAATTACGTTTCGACGACAAAGGATAAGGAGGGAAGCCCGTTCTTCAATGATTCCAGTCAAAAAGAGGTTTCGGCGGCAGGGGCTTACCTATATTTTGAGCGGCGCGGCACTTGCGCAGCGTCGCGCCGGTGCTAATCTGTGAACTCTTGGCAGGAAAGGAGACTGTGTTCATGCGTTCGAAGCTTATCGCATTGCTCGCCGGGTGGGGCTTGGCGGCGATCGTGGCGCCGGCGCTCGCCTGCGACTATCACAACACGACCGCGCACAGCGATCAGTCGTCGCAGCAGACGGCTCAAGCCGCCCCGGACGCCGGGTCGAACTAACGCCTTACTCTGGGCGTTTTCCGAATTTCGCGTCGCCTTGGGCTATCCGCTCCAAGGCGGCGCGTTCGTGCGAATGCGGGGGGCGTGACGAGGATCGGTTAGCTTCATGTACGCCCAGGCTCTGAACGCCCAGGACCCGACCCCGCGTCAGACGGAGGACCCGGTCAGGCTCGCAGCGTTCCAGGCGCGCATCGACGCCGAGGAGAAGATCGAGCCGAACGACTGGATGCCGGAGCAATACCGGCGCACCCTTATCCGGCAGATTTCCCAGCACGCCCATTCCGAGATCATGGGCATGCAGCCGGAGGGCAACTGGATCACGCGCGCCCCGACCTTGAAGCGCAAGGCGCAGCTCCTCGCCAAGATCCAGGACGAAGCCGGCCACGGCCTCTACCTCTACGCCGCCGCCGAGACACTCGGCGTTACGCGCGAGGACATGTACGAGCAACTGCTTTCGGGCCGCGCCAAATATTCCTCGATCTTCAACTATCCGACTCTCACCTATGCGGACATGGGCGCGATCGGCTGGCTCGTGGACGGCGCCGCGATCATGAACCAGATCCCGCTCTGTCGCTGCAGCTACGGGCCTTACGCGCGCGCCATGATCCTCATCTGCAAGGAGGAATCGTTCCACCAGCGGCAGGGCTACGACATCATGATCGCTATGTGCCGGGGAACGTCGGCCCAACGCGCGATGGCGCAGGACGCGCTCAACCGCTTCTGGTGGCCCTCGCTCATGATGTTCGGTCCGCACGATTCGAACAGCACCCACTCCGAGCTGTCGATGAAGTGGAAGATCAAGCGCTTCTCGAACGACGGCCTGAGGCGGAAGTTCATCGACGCGACCGTGCCGCAGGCGCAATATCTCGGCCTTGCGATCCCAGACCCCGACCTTCGCTTCAACGAGGCGAGCGGGCGCTGGGAGCACGGCCCCATCGACTGGGACGAATTCAAGCGCGTGCTTGCGGGCGACGGCCCCTGCAACCGCCAGCGCGTGAAGCATCGCCGGCAGACCGAGGCGGACGGGGCCTGGGTGCGCGAGGCGGCGGCGGCTTACGCAGCCAAGCAGCGGGCGCCGGCGGAGCGCGCCGCATGAGCCGCCGCCGTTTGGCAGAGGCCGCCCCGTGACCGAAACCCCCGCGCCGCTTTGGGAAGTGTTCATCCGCCCCCGCAACGGCCTCGCGCATCGCCATGTCGGCTCGCTGCATGCGCATGACGCGAAGATGGCGCTCCTCAGCGCGCGCGACATCTACACCCGGCGCGGCGAGACGCTGTCAATCTGGGTTGTTCCGTCCTCCGCGATCGTCGCTTCGGACCCCGGAGAAAAGGACATGATGTTCGAGCCGACCGGCTCCAAGATCTACCGCCATCCGACCTTCTACGAGGTGCCGGACGAAGTCGGGCACATGTGACCGAAGCTATGGCCCCGACCTCGCCCGATCCGCGCGCCGCATGGCTCGTGCGTCTCGGCGACGCGACGCTCGTGCTCGGGCATCGTGTGACTGAATGGCTGTCGAGGGCCCCAACCCTTGAAGAGGACATCGCGCTCGCCAATCTGAGCCTCGACCTCATCGGCCAGACCCGCGCCTTCTACACCCGCTCATGCGAACTGGAGGGCGGCGGGCGCGACGAAACCGACCTTGCCTATCGCCGCGCCGAGCACGACTATCGCCATCCGCTGCTGGTCGAGCAGCCGAACGGAAATTTCGCCGACACCATGGCGCGCCACCTGATCTTCTCTGCCTACGCGCAGCCGCTCTATGAGAAGCTCGCCGGGTCGAATGACGCGGAAACGGGCGGGATCGCGATGCGGTCGGCGCGCGAGGTGGCCTATCATCTGCGCCATGCGGGCGAGTGGATGGTGCGCCTCGGCGACGGCACGCGCCTGAGCCACGAGCAGGCGCAGGCGGCGCTCGACGAGCTCTGGCCGTACGTTCCCGAACTCTTCGACGCGGACGATCTCGACCGGGAAGTCGCGGCCTCAGGTTTCGGCGTCGATCCCTCGACCTTGCGCGGCGAGTTCGACGCCGCGGTTGACGAGGTCATCGCCCGCGCGACTTTGACCCGGCCCGCCGAGAGCTTCGGGCAGCGCGGCGGCAAGAGCGGGCGGCACAGCGAATGGCTGGGGCATATCCTGGCTCAGATGCAATTCCTGCAGCGCGCCTATCCGGAGGCTCGCTGGTGAGCGCGCCCACCGCCGAACTTGCGACACGCATCGAGGCCGCCCGCGCCGCCGCCGCCCGCGTGACCGACCCGGAACTGCCTTTCCTCACCATCGAGGATCTCGGCGTTCTGCATGACGTCGTCGCTGGCGATGACGGACGCGTGACCGTCACGATCCTGCCGACCTATTCCGGCTGCCCGGCGATGGGCGTCATCGCTCTCGAAGTCGAGACGGAGCTCGCCACGGCCGGTTTTCCCGACGTCCGAGTCGTCGTCGCCAACGCGCCCGCCTGGACAACCGACCGGATGAGCGCGGCGGCGCGCGAGAAGCTCTTGCGCAACGGAATCGCGCCTCCCGAAGCGAGGGCTGGTAAGCGCAGCCTGTTCGCGCCGCCCCCCGAGGTCGGGTGTCCGCGCTGCGGCTCGCGCGACGCGGAGCGTGTGTCGGAATTCGGCTCGACCGCCTGCAAGGCGCTGTGGCGCTGCCGCGCCTGCCATGAGCCATTCGATCATTTCAAATGCGTTTGAGGCTCGCTTGACGCAGTTTCATGCGCTCGAAATCATCGACAAGCGGCAGGAGACTTTTGACAGCGTCTCGATCGCTTTCGCCGTGCCCGAGGCGTTGCGGAAAACCTTCGCCTTTCAGCCGGGGCAATATCTCACTTTGCGGGCGACGATCGGCGGCGAAGAGCTGCGGCGCTCGTACTCGATCTGCTCCGCTTTAGGCGATAAGGAACTCCGCGTCGCGGTGAGGCGGGCGGAGGGCGGGCGCTTCTCGTGTTTCGTCAACGACGTCCTTCGGAAGGGCGACCGGATCGACGTGGCGCCGCCCGAGGGGCGCTTCACGGCCCAGATAAGCAAGGCCGGGCATTACGTGTTCTTCGCGGCTGGCTCGGGGATCACGCCCGTCATCTCGATCATCCGCTCGGCGCTCGCCGCCAACGAAGGCGCGCGCGCGACGCTCGTCTACGGCAACCGCACGACGCAGAGCATCATGTTTCGCTCGGCTCTCGACGAGATGAAGGACCGCTGGCTCGGCCGGCTCGCCATCTTCCACGTGCTCTCGCGCGAATCGCAGGAGATCGCGGTTCTCGACGGCCGGATCGACGCCGCGAAGGTCGCCGTGTTCGCATGCACGATCGCGAAGCCGGAGGACGTGGACGCCTATTTTCTCTGCGGCCCCCTCGGCATGATCGAGGCGGCGCGCGCGGCGCTGATCGCGGCCGGCGCGGACCCGAAGCGCCTCAAGGCGGAGCTGTTCACGACCGACGGGGCGGCCGCGCCCGCGCCGCGCCCGGCGTCCCCGCAAGTCGCCCATCAGGGCGGAATTCAAGTGGATTGCGTGCTGGAAGGCCGCGCCCGGCGGATCGACGTGGCGCCCGGCGGCCTGATCATCGAAGCGGCGCACGCGCAGGGCTTCGAGATTCCGCATTCCTGCCGGGGCGGCATGTGCTGCACCTGCCGCTGTAAGCTTCTCGAGGGGAAGGTCGCGATGGACGTCAACTATTCGCTGGAGCCATGGGAAATAGAGGCAGGTTATGTGCTGGCCTGCCAGTCCCGTCCTTTGACGCCAAAGGTGAAGCTCGATTTCGACGCGGTGTGACAACCGGTCGGTTTCTATGATTTCTGAAAAAGTGAAGGCCGAGCCCAGAAAAAAGAGCGGACCGGCTAGGAGGGGGCCCGCCGATCCGCTAGCCTTCGTGAGATATCATCGGCCTGACTTGGCGCTCGGGGGCTGGGGGGCAAGAAAACCGAGCGAACCGCGGACCGATCTCACGTGGCACGATCTGACAATGAACATTCGTTGCGGCGTGCGCTTGACGATATGCGGGCCAAAGTGGGGCATTCCCGAAAAAAACGATGGCAATCGAACGATTGAACCAACCCCTTGTAGCAACAAGGTATCTTCAGGCTCACTGTTTGTTGACGGCGCCGGCGCTTGCATTCTTGCTGATCGGCGGTCCCCCCTTCGCGTTGTTTTTGGTCTTTTGGGCCCCCGGCGAATGCGACGACGCCTTTCCCGTCCCTTTGGAAGCGACCGGCCTCGCTCGCTTCGCTCTTTGATGGTGCGGCGTCGGGGGCGGCGTAACAACCGCGCCCTTGAGGACGGCCGGAGCGCTCGGAGCCGCTCCGGTTGAAGATTCATCTTCGACCGCGCTCGGATTTTCTCCTGAGTAAGCCTTCGCGTCGGCCGGAATCGAGCCCGCCGTCGGCCGGGCCGCCAAAACCGGGCCCTTCCAGCCCGGAACTGGTCCCAGGAAAACTCGGACGGGATCGAAATGGGGCCTCTGATCCGAAAGCAGCGTGCGCGCCGGGTCGGCAGCGACAACGGCGAACGAGACTCCGCCACGACCTACCGGGACAGCCGTTTGAGTTGCAATCGCTTCCTCCTCCTCCGCGGCCGCGATCACGGCGGCGGACCGATGCAAACAGACGTCCACCCGCATATTTGGCGCCGCGGAAGAGCTGGGCGCCGGCAGCGACTCAAGGGTGTCGGAGCCGCCGCTCATTGCGAAACCGCGGTCGAACAAATCGGCGGCCTCCTGGTTGCGCAGCTTCGGCGACGGCGCGCCGAGGACGACCGTGATGAGCCGCCGGCCGTAGTGGTTGGCGCTCGCGACGACGTTCCAGCCGGCGGGACAGGTGAAGCCGGTTTTCATGCCGTCCGCGCCCGGGTAACGGCCTAAGAGTCCGTTGTGGTTGTGGAGAATTCGATTGCCGAGTCGGATCGCGCCGATGTCGAAAAGGTCGGCATGCTCGGGGAACTCGTGCAGAAGCGCCCTTGCGAGTATCGCCATGTCGCGCGCCGAAGACACATGGTTCGGATCATGCAGGCCGTTCGGATTGACAAAGTGCGACTCGCGCATGCCCAGGCGCTGGGCCGCCTCGTTCATGGAGCCGGCGAACGCCTCGACCGAACCCGAGATGCCTTCCGCAATCATGACGGCGACGTCGTTGGGCGACTGCACCATCAGCATCTTGAGGGCGTTGTCGAGCGTCACCTGCGTGCCGGGGCGGAAGCCCATCTTTGACGGCGGCATCCGAGCGGCCCGCGCCGACATGACGAGCGGAGTATCAGGCGTCAGCTTCCCGGCGCGCACAGCGTCGAGCGCGACGTAGAGCGTCATCAGTTTGGTCAGCGACGCCGGATACCAGACGGCCGTCGCCTCGTTCTGGATCAGGACCCGGTCGCTGTCGGCGTCGACCACCAGAAAAGGCGTCGCACGCGCGGGCGCCAACGCTATCGTAACGAGCGCCGCCAATGCGATTGCGGCGTGACGCGCCATCGAGCAAGCGCCAAAAGGCATGAATCTGGCTCCCTTGACGTCCCGATGAATCGCACTCCTATTGGAGAACGAGAATAATCTCAAGTTCGCGGCCCGCCGGATAGACGCGGTTCACACGAAATGAAACCGCCGCTGAGGCGGAGGCCGCCAGTTCTCAGGCGCCGGAAAAGGACGCGACAGCAAATCGGCGCAACGCTGCGCAAGCAAGATCAGCGCGGTCTCATTCGCGCCGATGGCCAGCGGCGCGAGCGCCTCGTCCACAATGGCCTGCCATTGCTTCGCCGAAACGGCGCTCGCCGCGTCTTGCGCCGGGACGATGCGAACGTAGCGCTCCGCCAGTGACACGTAGACGAGGACGCCGCATCCCGACCGATCCAATCCTCGCATGGCGAACTGCGCCAGCGCCGCCCTGTGGCTTGCCGCCCGCTTCAGTCTCCGGGGGATCGCCGCCCGCCGGAGCCAGGGAAGCGAACCGAGGACCGCGGCGAGAATGGCGACGAGCAGTTGCGCGATATAAATACGCTGCGCGGAAAGCCGGGTGAGCAGCAACAGCGGCGCCGGCGTTGCGAGCGCGATCAGGCAGGCGCCAAGCAGGAATTCCGCCTCGCTGGACATGGAGGCGCGCGCCAGCACACAGACCAGCGGGGCGCGGGTGTTGCGCTGCGCCTCGTCGAAGGCGGTTTCCACGCGCTCCGCTGCAGCGGGATCGAGAACCATCACCAGCGTCCCGAGGCGCCGCCGCCGCCAGACGAGCCGCCGCCCCCCGAGAAACCGCCGCCGCCGGAGAAGCCGCCGCCGCCAAAACCCCCGCCGAAGCCGCCGCCCATGGGTATGAATATGACGTTCCCCCGGCCCCTCCGCCTCATGCGGCTCAATACGAACAGGATGAACAGAAAAACGAGCAGCGGAGCTAGCGCGTCGAGGACCGAGGCCTCATTCTCGGCCCGCACATCGGCCGGCTTCGGCTTCCACTCCGCCGAATCGGTCGTGAGCGCGGTGACAATGTCGTCCACGCCGCGGGTGACGCCGCCGTCGAAATCGCCGGCCTTGAAGCGCGGGGCGATGGCGTTTGCGATGATGAGGCTGCTCACGGCGTCAGTCAGCGCGCCTTCGAGCCCGTAGCCGACCTCGATCCGCACGCGGCGCTCCTTCGGAGCGACGAGGAGAAGCACCCCGTTGTTCTTCTTGGCTTCGCCAAGCTTCCACGCCCGGAACAGCGCGTTCGCGTATGGCTCGATCTCCTCGCCCCCTAGCGAGGGCACGGTCGCCACGACAAGCTGAATGCCCGACTTCTGCTCAAGCTCGGCGAGCTTGCGTTCGAGATCGGCCTTCGCAATGGGCGACAGGATGTTGGCGGCGTCCACGACCCGCCCGGTGAGCGGCGGAAAATTCGCCGCCGCGAGGGCCGCGCCGATCCAGAGAGCGGCGACGAAAGCCGCCAGTCGAGCGCGCCAGATCGGGAGCATGAAGCTAGAACTTCACTTTGGGCGCCGTTTGCGCTTCCGCCTCCGCGGTGAACGGGACCAAGGGTTTCGTAGAGCGAAACACCGTCGAGGCCCAAACGATGGTCGGGAACGTCCTCAAGGACGTGTTGAAATCCTGCGCTGCCGCTATGTAGTCCCTGCGCGCGACGGCGATGCGGTTCTCGGTGCCTTCAAGCTGCGACTGCAGAGCCAAGAAGTTCTGGTTCGATTTGAGGTCCGGATAGTTCTCGCTGACGGCGAGGAGGCGGCCGAGGGCGCCCGACAGCGCGGCCTGCGCCTCCTGCATCTGCTTGACCTTCTCGGGATCGGTGAGGTCGTTGGCGTCGAGATGGATGGAAGTCGCCTTGGCGCGGGCTTCCGTCACCTGGGTCAGGACGTCCTTCTCTTGCTTCGCGTAACCCTGAACCGTGGCGACGAGATTGGGCACAAGATCGGCCCGACGCTGGTACTGGTTCTGGACCTCCGCCCAAGCCGCCTTGGCGGCCTCCTCCTTGGTCGGAATGACGTTGTAGCCGCAGCCGGACAACGGAATGGCCAGGGCTATGAGCAGAAGAATCGAGCGCAGCCTGGAAAAGAGCCCCGTCACCGAAAATTCCCCTCGCTTGAACACGCCTGTCGCGTCGGCCCCCATAATATGGGCGATTTCTCTAAATGGCCACGACAGGTTTCCCTCCAGCCGGGCGGTCGCGGCGCCTGGGCTCAAGGAGAGCGGCGCCCGCCTCAAGGCTACTCGGCCGCAACTTTTTCAAGCGTCGGGTAGTCCGTGTAGCCCTCCGGGCCGTCGCTGTAGAAGGTCTGCGAGTTCCAGGGGTTGAGCGGCGCGCCGAGCAGAAAACGGCGCGGCAGGTCCGGATTGGCGATGAAGAGCTTGCCAAACGCGACCGCGTCCGCCGCGCCGGTCTCGACCACGGCCTGGGCGCTCGCGATGTCCAAGCCTTCGTTGGCGACGAAGACGCCGCCGAACGCCTTCTTGAGCGCCGGGCCGAGCCGCGGCTCCTTGAGCGACTCGCGCGCGCAGATGAAGGCGATCCTCCGCTTTCCAAGTTCGCGCGCGACATAGCCGAAGGTCGCAGGCAAATCGCTGTCGCCCATGTCGTGAGCGTCCGCGCGCGGGGCGAGATGCATGCCGACCCGGCCCGCTCCCCAGACCGAAATGATCGCGTCCGTAACTTCAAGCATGAGGCGGGCGCGGTTCTCGACCGGTCCGCCGTAAGCGTCGGCGCGCTTGTTCGTGCTGTCCTGCAAAAACTGGTCGAGCAGATAGCCGTTCGCGCCGTGGATCTCGACGCCGTCGAAGCCGGCCCGCTTCGCGTTCTCCGCGCCCTTCCGGTAGGCCTCGATAACTCCCGGAATTTCCTCCGTCTCAAGTGGGCGCGGCGTGACATAAGGCCGCTGCGGCCGCAGCAAACTCACATGGCCCTTGGGCGCGATTGCGCTCGAGCCGACCGGGGGCGCGCCGTCGTGATAGACGGGATCGGAAATTCGGCCGACGTGCCAGAGCTGGAGCAGCATCCGGCCGCCGGCCGCGTGCACGGCCTCCGTGATGCGCCGCCAGCCCTCGACCTGCTCATCCGACCAGACGCCGGGCGTGTGCGGATAGCCGACGCCCTGCGGAGAAACCGACGTCGCCTCGGAGATGATGAGGCCCGCCGAGGCCCGCTGGACGTAATAGTCGCGCATCATTGCGTTTGGGACCCGCCCCGGCCCGCTCGCGCGGTTGCGCGTCAAAGGCGCCATGAGGATGCGGTTCGGGACTTCGAGGTCGCCGAGCTTCAGCGGATCGAACAGC
>DATJXI010000154.1:0-3104 GCA_035500275.1 Roseiarcus sp.
GCCAACAGCGAAGTTGCGCCAGCGGTTTCGCCGGACCGTCTGGAGGATGTTTCTCCTCCGCTCGGCGACCCGTTCCCGGCGGCCGCCAATTTCGCCTGGCGCGCGTTCATTGCGCTCAACTGGCCAGCCAAGCTCGACCCGGCCGATCGCGGCGCTGCGGAGCGGACGAAGTCGCTCGCCGACGACGGCAAGCGCGTGTGGGAAACCTTCAAATCCGACTACGAGCTGTTTCAGATCGGCGACGACGGCCGGCCAATTTCGCCGACGCCTTGGATGAGCCACGAGGGCCGCAACCCCTGCGGCGCCGGCGACGACAACCGCGACAGGACGATCGCATCGTTTGCGCCGTTCGCGGATTTCAACCAGCCGAGCTTCGCGCCGGGAGAACCCGCCAATCCGCTGGTGGCGCAGAACGGCGCCTACACCCGCTACGAAATCCACTTCAACGAACCCGAGTTCACGACCATCGCCGCCAGCGGCTGGAGCAAAGGCCTGAACCTTCCCGACAAGGGGCATCCCGCCCGGCTGCCGGCCGGATCGGTCGCGGTCAAGGCGGCCTGGCGGCCGTTGACCGCGGGCGAGGCGCCCGCGGCTCGCCCGCGTTACTATGTCGAACGCGCCGAGATCATCGACGTGGCGAAGACGCTGGCCGCCGGGCGCGTCGTCTGTTCGACAAGCGACGTCGCGCTCGTCGGCCTTCACATCGCGATCAAGACGAAGAGCAAGCCGCAATGGGTGTGGAGCACGTTCGAGCACGTGGACAACGTGCCGCCGGCCGGCGCAGGCGACGCGCGCGAGCCGAACGCCAAGGACGCCGGCGCGCCATACTCCTATTTCGATCCGGCGAAACAGGCGAAACTCTGGCCGCCGCTGGGTTCCAAGGATACGGCGCCGGTCGATTGGAGTAACCCGCCGAAGCTCAATCCCGAGCCGATGCAAGTGGTGCGGCGATATCCGATTCAGCCCGAGATCATGGCGATGAACCGGGCCTTTTGGGCTCTGCCGGGCGTCAAGGGGACGGTCTGGGAGCGTTACATGCTCGTCGCGGTCCAATGGCCGACAAGCAAAGCGCCGCCCGGCCCAGAGAACGACGGCGCGTCCTTCGCCGGAGAGCCGACGGGCGCGAGCGCAGAGGAGTCGTATCGGTCGACCGCGAAGGCGCAGGCGAATCTGGTCAACACGACCATGGAGACCTACCTGCAAGACCTGCCGTCCAGCTGTATGGCCTGCCACCAGGCGGTGTCGAATTCCCGCGGGCGCGACTTCGTCGGCATACTCGCCGGACTTCGTTAGACGGGACGCCTAAATCACCGGCGTCAGCAGCGGCCGACCCGCGAAATGCGCCGCAAGATTGTCGCGCACGAGTTTCCCCATCGCCTTGCGCGCCTCGATCGTGCCACTCGCGTGATGCGGCTGCACGATGACGTTCTCGAAGCCGAGCAGGCGCGAATCGATGTTCGGCTCGCTCCAGAACACGTCGAGCGCCGCGCCGCTGATACGCTTATCCGCAAGCGCGGCGATCAGCGCCGGTTCGTCGACGACCGTCCCCCGCGAGACGTTCACGAACACCCCCTCTGGTCCGAGCGCGTCGAGGACGGCGGCGTTGACGAGATTGCGCGTGCCCGCGCCGCCGGCGGTCGCCGCGACCAGAACGTCGCTTGCTCGGGCGAGCGACACGGGGTCGGCGTGATAGGCGTGCGGGGCGCCCAAGTCCTTCGCGAGGTCGCAATAGGCGACGGTCATGCCGAAGGCGGGGGCGCGGCGGCCGATGGCCTGGCCGATGCGGCCGTAGCCGAGCACGCCGAGCGTTTTGCCGCCGAGGCTTCGCCCAAGCGATAAGGCGCCCTTCTTCCAGGCGCCGGAACGCACGAAGGCGTCGCCCTCAACGATGCGCCTAAAGCTCGCGAGAATGAGGGCGAAGGCCATGTCGGCGACAGCCTCGGTGAGGACGTCGGGCGTGTTGGTGACGCGCACGCCGCGCGCCTTGGCGCGTTCGAGGTCGATGGCGTCGAAGCCGACGCCGAAACAGGCGATGATCTCGAGCTTCGGGCAGGCGTCGATGAGCGCCGCGCCCGCCCCGAGCACGCCGTTGGTCGCGATGGCGCGGATCTTCGGTCCGACCTCGCGCAGGAAGGCTGCCCGGTCGTCCGCCAGCCAGAGTTTGTGGACGATGTAGTCGCGCTCGAACTCCGGCATCTCCCAGTCGGGATAGCGGCCGACCATCAGCACGTCCGGTTTCGTCACGACATATCTTTCTCAACAAATTCGATGGAATAGGGGCAATAGGCAATGACGCGTCTCAATCGGCGACGCTGTCCTTTTCGGCCCCCTGGGGCTAAGCGGCTTCGCTCGACGACCATTTCCATGTGCCGTCCTCATCGAACGAGAGGACGGAGTCGTAAAGCTCCCTTTGTCCAGCGCCTGCCGCAACATGCACGTATCCCATGGACCGCTCGATCAGCATGCGTTGCAAGCGATTGGATTCCTCCGGGCCCAGCACGGCCTCGATCCGGTCGAGATAAACGAACCGAGGAGCGGCAAGAAGCGCCCGAGCGCAGGCGAGAAGCTGCTGCTCCCGAAGGGAAAGCCGCGCGCTCCAGTCGAACTCGGCGTCAAGCCCGCCCGCCTGCGCCAGCGTCGGTTCCAGGCCAAGCGCGCGAACGAGTTCGACAATCTGATCATCGGAAGGCGCGCGTTCTGAATCCTGATCCTCGAGGATTTCGCGAAGGGTTGCCGGCGGCAGGTATGGCCGCTGCGGGAGAAAATGGATGTTCGCTCCAGAAGGACGAACGATGCGGCCTTTGCCGTGGGTCCAGGCGCCGGCGGTGGCGCGGAACAACGCCACTCCAGCGCTCTCGCTCGCTCCGGTGACGAGGACGCGCGCGCCGGAAGGAATGGACAGGGAAAGGTCCTTAACGAGCGACGCATTTCCGTTCGACGTCACCGTCAGGTCTTCGTACACGAGAGGACCGTCGGCCTCCGCAATCGTCACGCCGGAGGACTGGGGCGATTTGGTTTCTTCGATCGCTGTCATCAAGTTGCTGAGCCGCTCGACCACCGCAGCAAAGCTCGTTAGCGACTGGTATTGCGTCACGATTAGCGAG
>DATJXI010000155.1:0-14881 GCA_035500275.1 Roseiarcus sp.
CCCCTCTTGCTCGCCGGCGGCTGGCGGCAAGGAGGCCGAAGAAACCGGGGGCAAGAAGCACAAGTGTCGCGGGCTCGGGAATCGACGGGACCGATTCCAGGGTGACCGCGCCCAGGACCGAATTGGCGGACAGGCTGAACGGGTCGCTGAATTGAGCGAACGCGCCTTCGCTGACGCCAGGTCCGCCGGCGGTCAATTCGACAGGCCCAGCGTCGCCAGCAAGGCTGCGCGCGCATGTTCCTTCGTAGCGCATCAACGCTTTCATGGCTTTACCCTCACGTTCAAGACGAGAGCACGCGCAAGTCGCGCCACGACCCATCGCGGATCGCGCGCTACGCCTTCTGCGCCTTGATGATGAGCGAGGGCATGTCGAATTCGACGGCGCCGCCGCTGGCGGCGAACGGCCTGAGCGTCGTCTCGGCCTCTTCGAGAAGGCGCTCGAACTGGTCGTCGTCGAGCACGCCGCCGAGCGTCCACACGCAGGCGCGCTCGGTGGAGACGAGCGCCTCGATCGAGGCGAAGCGGACCTTTTCGTTGCGCGGCACGACCTCGGCGCCGTCGACGCCCGCCTCGCGGCAGATCGCGCGCAATCGCCCGGGGTCGCCGAGGCTGAAGGGCGCGCGAAGTGCGTCGCCCACCTCTTGGCCGAAGAGGCGGTCGAGCAAAAGCGCGAGAGCGCCGTAGCCGGGCGAGTTCTCAACCGCGTCGCAAACGGCGACCGCCAGCCGGCCTCGCGGCTTCATGACCCGCATCATCTGGCGGAGCGCCTTCGGCTTGTCATCGAAGAACATCATCGCGAACTGGCTCATGACGGCGTCGAAGCTCGCGTCGGCGAAGGGCAGGGCCTCGGCGCGCCCCTCGCGCTACCTCGATCGCCGTGGGCTTGCGCCGCGCGACCGCGAGCATCTCCGGGCTCGCGTCAAGCCCGACCACGCCGCCGCCGGGCGCGACGCGCTCAGCCGCCGCGAGGGTCAAGGCGCCGGTGCCGCAGCCGACGTCGAGCGCGCGCTGGCCGGAGCGGACCTGCGCCTCGTCGCACAGCACCGGGCCCCAGTGTTTGAACAGCGCGGGGACGAACTTTTCGTCATAGACCTCGGCCGGCGAACGCGCGGCCATTTTGGGTCCAGCATCGAGCGCCTCGTTCATCGTCTTCCTCCGCCTGGCCTCGTCGCGTAGAATGTGGCGTGCGATGAACGAAGGCTATGATCGACCGTCCGAGCTTGTTGCTCCAGCGTCCGGCGCCGACGTCCTGTCCGACGTGCTGGGCGCGGTCCGACTGACCAGACAGGGCTGCGAAACAACAAAATGGTAACTGCAATTAACTCTTCTTTTTGCTCTGGCACCAAACTTCCAAATATTTGCATAATAATGTACGTTCATCGAATTCCTCTTCTTTTCTCACGAAACTTGAGATGTCGGCCCACTTACTAAAGTGGACGCTTCTATCATCCAGGCTCTTGTAGATAACTCCCTTGTCCAGAATTTTAAAAGGCACAATGCTCTTAGTCTCTTGGTTTAGCTCCCTTATGAAGTTAGAGGCTTCTTTGGTCCTAAGATCACTCAAAGCGTCCGACGAGCCTTTGCAAGCCACAAATGGGATAATAAACAGAAATGGAAGTGCGAAATGAACTAGTCCGCGTTCAGAAAGCCTGTCATAAAGGCGTGTCTTGCGCGATAACGCCACCGATACAATGATAACAATGGTGCCGGAAAATAGGATCAAGAAGGCAGGTAATTCGGCAATTTCAACTACAACAACGATGAAAACGAATAGGCACACGGCTGCAATGAGGGGGAAATAAAATAAAATAAATTTGTCTAATCGATCCATGCTTGTTAGTGCGGTACCTGTAGCTTTTTTGTGTCCATGGTCAAAGCCGACGTCATAGCCAAACTTACCGAAAACGAAGGAGATTATGAATACAAGAAACGTAGTAGGAATCCAGTGGATAGAGTCGACGACGTAATCTTGCGCGGACATGAAGTTTTGGAATTCTGTTCCGATCATCCAAAAATAGGCTGTTGAATAGACGACCGACATACACAGTAGTAGGGTCGAGCACACACCGATGCCCGATGCGACTTCACCAAAATCTGGAAGAAGTTTAGAGGTGTTATCAGCCACGGTTTATTTCTCAACTAAAATTCAATTTATACTACGTTGATCTAAGGCGAGACTCCTGCCGTCTTCGGCCCGATCTTCAGCCATCTGAGCGCGAAGGGCGCGGTGAGGCCCTGCACGATGATGGAGAAAGCAACCACCGCGAAGGCGACGATGAGAATGTCGTCGCGGCGCGGAATGTCCGGCGGCAGCGAGAGCGCCAGCGCCAGCGCCAGCGCGCCCCTGAGGCCCTCCCACCAGAAGAGGTGCTGCTCGTTCAAGGGCACGGCCCAGCGCGTGCGGGCGAAGGCGAGGCAGATCGGATAGACCGCGACCGCACGTCCGACGAGCGCGAGGAGGATGGCGAGGGTCAGCGCCCGCCACCCTTCTCGAGAGAAGTCGACGGTCGCCAGCGCCGAGCCGATAAGCAGAAAGACGAGGGAGTTGGCGAGGAAGGCGGCAAATTCCCAGAATTCGAGCGTGAAGTCCCGACCGTGCTGCGTCAACCAGGGCCTGGAATGTTCTTTCGGCCCGAGCACGCCGAGGTTGCCCATCGTGATGCCGGCGGCGACGGTCGCCAGCACGCCCGAGGCGTGGAAGCGCTCGGCGATGAGGAACGAGCCGAAGGCGGCGGTCGCGGTCAGCGCCGTGTCGACGAGGTGATCGTCCGAGGCGCCCGCGATGAACACCGCTACGAGGCCAACCGCAACGCCGATGAGGAGGCCGCCGCCAGCGACGCCCACAAATGTCGTGAAGATCGAAAGGGGGTCGGTCGGATGCGCCGGATTGTGCGCCGCCCAGGTCAGGATAAGGGCGAACAGCACCGCTGCCGCGCCGTCGTTTAGGAGGCTCTCCGCCTCGATGATGAGCCTGAGGCGCCCCGAGACGCGGGATTCGCGCAATAGGGCGATAACCGCGATCGGGTCGGTGGCGGCGATGAGCGCGCCGAAGACGAGCGCCGACTCGGTCGGCCAATCGAGCCAACGGTGGAGGCCGAGCGCCACGACAATGGCGGAGATCGCCACCCCGATGGTGGCGAGCGTAAGCACCGGGACCATGTCGCGGCGGAAATCATTCCAGTTCAGGTTAAGCGCCGCTTCGAACAGGAGCGGGGGCAGCACAACGTCGAAGATGAGCTCGTGGGTGAGCGCCAGGCCCGCCTGGACGCGCGTCGCCGCCAGCGCCGCGCCCGCGAGGACGAGACCGACCGTGTAGGGCAGGCGCAAGCGCCGCGCCGCGATCGCAACCAGGATCGCGAGACCAAGCAGGGCGAGCGCGCGGAAGATGAAGACGTCCATCCTCGCTCATTTACCGGCGGGGCGTCATCGGACAAAGCGAAATCGGGCGCCCGCTCAATCGCCTCGGGCGAGACGTTGGCCTGCGGTCAGAAAACGTTCCGGATCAATCGGGTCACCGTTGATCCTTACCTCATAGTGCAAATGCGGGCCGGTTGATCGGCCGGTCGTTCCCAGCCGGCCGATGAGCGCGCCCTGCGCCACTTCCTCGCCCTCGGCGACTTGGGTTTCGGACAGGTGTCCGTAGCGGGTCGATAGGCCGTTGCCGTGATCGATCTCGACCATCGTCCCGTAACCCCCCATGGGTCCGGCGTGGACGACCCTGCCTGCCGCAGCCGCCCGCACTTCGGCGCCGTAATCCTGCAGGAGGTCGACGCCGGCGTGCAGGGCGGGGCGGCCGAGAAACGGGTCGATGCGGTATCCGAACGGGGAGCTCACGGGCGATTCCCCCAAAAGCGGCTTCAGGAAGGGCAGGAACGGCATGACGAGCCGCAGGCGCTCGCCCGTCGCGACCTCGACGGCGGAGCGCGCCGCCGCCCGGTCGAAGGCGGAGGCCTCGGGGCCCGGATCGAGCGGAACGAAAGGTCCGCCGACCGGCGCCGGCGCCTCTGGCGCCGTCAGTTTCGCCGGATCGAGGCCCGCCTCGAGCACGGCCTTGGCCTCGCGCGCGGAGACCTGCGCGGCCGCCGCCCCAATGGCGGTTGCGGTCACGATCTGCCCGGTCTCGATCGCATCGAGCGACGTCGCGAGCCGAGCGACGCGCGCTCTTTTGTCCAGCCCGGTCTCTGCGCCCGAATCGGACGCCCGCTCCAACCGGCTTACCTTTCCGTCCAGAGCGGGCGAAGCCGGCGCGGGCGCATAGGCGCGCGCGCCGAGTTCGCTCGTCGACCCCGCGGGGGTCTCTGCTTGCGGGCTCGCCGCCCGGATGGCCGATAGCGCGTCGGCCTGCGCCGCCGAGGACGCGGACGACCCCGTGGCGGCGGCGAGCCGCGCAAGGACTTGCTCCCGCTCCTCGAGACGGGCTTCGCGCTTAAAGAGGGCCTTCACCGTGTCTTCCAGCGTCTTTCCCTCGATGAGACGCCGGCTCTCGGTCTCCTCGAGCCGGCCGCGCGCCGCGTCGAGACGCGCCTCATAGGCCGTCCTGATGTCGGCCGCGCGCGTAAGCGCCGCGCGAAGGAGCGTGTCGTGCAGCGCGAAATAGCCGGCGCCGGCGGCGCCGACGCCAAGCGACAGCGGCGCGAGGGCAAGCAGCCCCCAGAGCAACGCGGGCCTCACCATCGCGGTGCGGATCGAGTCGCCGCGCGAAATCGAGACGAAATAGTGTGTCGTCGGAAGAAGGCCCGATCGGGCCGAGGGGTTGTGAGACGGCATCGATGAAGCTTTGGAATCCGGAACCGATCTGTACGAGAGTCAACATCATTAAGGTTAACGCCGTGCAAAGCCCACGCTTGGCCCGTCCGGCGCCGAGCCGGCGCCTTCGCAATTGGCGCGACGCCCGCGAAACGGGATCTCATCCAAAAAAAGCGGGAAGGGCGGAGCGCCGGGGGAATGAGGGTTGAGCAGCGTCGTCAAGGTTAAATGCAACCTTACGATTGTATTCCCCTTGACCCGACCAGGAAGGATAATTGATACTGCCTCGGCGTTGGCTCGACCAGTTCGTCGCACACAAGTTGTCTTCCAGGAGAGCGGCGTTGCTCCTTCCAATAGATGCGGCACATCGGTTGGAGAGCTCGGTTGGGCGGGAGAACCCTCTTTTTGGCCAGGTTCGCGCTCGCGATCGCCGCCGGCGGCCTGACCGGCTGGGTTGCGGCGGAGGCGGCATTGCATCTCCTCTGGGCGAGAGGCGTGCCCGGCGAAGGCAGGGGCGAAGGCCCGTCGGGCCAGAAAATTCCGCTGGAGAGGGCCGAGCCCCCCGCTGGGCCGAAGCAATCCGACCCGCCGGAGCCCGAAAGGCGCATGGAGCTCGGCGCGCTGCGCGCACCGCTCTGACAACCAATTTCGCGGTCCCGCCGCGTTTCGCCGGGGGGCGTATCGGGGCGAAGGGCGAAGCGGCCGTCGCGTGAGCGACGAGGCCGGGTCCGCGAGGAAGGCCGCCTCTTCGGGCGGCCTTCCCATTCTTGCGGGATCGTCAGAACGCCCCTGAACGGGCATTACGGGAACGCCCCTGGGCATTACCGTGGCATTACGTGGCATTACGGGGCATTACGTGGCATTACGGCGGGCATTACGGTGACGCATTACGGTGACGCTTTCAATTTTCCCTATTCTGTTTCTGTAATCCGCGCCATGCGGCGACGGCTTTCCCAAGGCTGCCGGAGCGCAGAGGTTCAGAAACTGCAGAAACCGGAATTAATGCATGTGTCACCGTTATCCCCCGTTATCCCCACCGTTATCCCGGCGCCCCTTGTCTCGCCAAATCACAGCCCTTCCCGCGCTTTCACGACAACCGTTGCAAATAAGACTCAACCAGCCTGGGAGTTACATTTTTTGTTTGGATTGCTGATAACCCATTGAAAAATCACGAATCCGACGAGGAAATCCAAGAAAATCCGGGAAAACCCAAGACCGTTTTCTTGGGTTGGCTTGGTCTGGCTTGGGTTCAATTTGGAGGAAATTGGTCTTAATCGTTTCCGGCTGGTCGGCTCGCGACTTTAGGTTGCCCTTGGCGCCCATGTCATCGGGACCGGCCGCCGATCGCGTCGGCTTGGGGCTCTTCGACCGGCCGCGGCCCAGGAGGGCAAAGCTCCCGTTTCCGGTCAGAGCGCCTTGACCACCGCAAGCGCCTCCTCGGCGTGTCCGGGCACCTTCACTCTGCGCCAAATCTTCGCGACCCGGCCGTTCCCGTCGATAAGGAAAGTCGAGCGCTCGACGCCGAAATACTTGCGGCCGTACATGCTCTTCTCTTTCCACACGCCATAGGCGTCGATTGCGGTGCGCTCGGGGTCGGACGCCAGCGCCACCTTGAGCGCGTGCTTCGCCTTGAATTTGTCGTGGGCGGCGGGGCTGTCCGGCGACACGCCGACGACCACCGCGCCGGCCGCGGCGAATTTGTCCATGAGCCCGCTGAAGGCTTTTGCTTCGGACGTGCATCCCGAGGTGTCGTCTTTCGGATAGAAATAGAGGACGACGGGCTTCCCCTTAAGCTCGGCGAGGCGCACGCTCCCCCCGCCGTCGGTGGCCAGCGCAAAATCGGGCGCAGGATCGCCTTCGCTAAGTTCTTTCGTCATGTCGCCCTCGTTTTGTCCTATTGTGGCCTTCAATGCGCTGAACAGGGGAACGGCGCTTTCTTTAGGAGATTGACTTGCGAGTCTCTGCAATTCAAGCCGTTGGGCTTTAGGTGCCGCCCCTGCGACCGCCAAATCTGCGTATTGCCGAAACGAAGAGGTAGGCGTCTCATGCCCTTGGCTGGGGGCGAGCGGAGGACGGTCCTCAATTGGTAGGTTGGTTTGACGTCGGCCCACGCGCCCGCGCTCGCGTCAGGTTGCGCCGGATGCTGGAAAGCGCCGAGGGCGCGCGTCTTCCCGCGCCGCCGCTGCGCGCCAAGGTTCGTCGAGCCGCCAGGCTCCTTATCCGGATCGCGGAAGTTCTTGCCGTCGTTGTCGTGATTGGCGGCCTGGCGCTCGCCGTCCGGCTCGCGAAAGGCCCGATCCATCTCGATGAACTGCACGACCGCATCGCGGCGAGTCTGCAGGAGCGGACGGGCGACCGCTACGCCGTCGAGCTCGGGCCGACCTATCTTGCGCATGACGCCTGGGGCATAGGGCTCGGTTTCAGCGGGCTGAAGCTCCGCGACCCGAGCGGGCGAGTGGTCTTGTCCGCCCCAATGGGGAGAATTGGGCTCGACGCTTTTGCGCTCCTCGGGGCGCAGGTGAAGGTCCGTCGGGTCGAATTGGACGGCCTCTCCTTGCGGCTCAGGGTCACCGCCGACGGCGCCCTGTCCATCGCCATGTCCGGCGATGCGGCCGAAGCCCCCATCATCGCCTTGCCGCGGACGCCGGCGACCGGGCTTGAAAGCGCCACGCTCGCGACGATGATCCGCGCCGGGGCCGAGGCCATGGCGGGCGCGAGCCAGGGGATCGACCGGCTTTCGCTGACCAACGGCCGCTTCGTGATCGACAACGAGGCGACGGGCCGGACGGATGCCTACAAGACCTTCAACCTTGTCTTCGACCGCTCCGGCGGCGAGGCGAGGGCGAGAATCTCGGCGACGGGAGCCTCCGGCCCGTGGACGGCGTCGGCGCGCGCCACAGTTGGCGAATTTCCGACGCTCGCGCTTGAGGCGCGCGATCTGAGCCTCTCCGACATGGAGGCCTTCGACAAAAAGCCGCCGCCTGTGTTTTGCGAGGGGCCGATCTCATTTCGGTTCGACGCGAGCCTGAAGCCGAACGGCGCGATCGGGAGCCTGACCGGGGCCTTCGCCGTCGGCGCGGGCCGTGTGCGCCTCAACAATCCGGACGCCTTGCCTTTTCTGGTCGACGAAGCGTCCGGACGTATCAGGTGGGAAGGCGAAACGCAGCGTCTCCTGGTCGAGGACCTCGCCATCTTCGCGGGCGAAACGCACCTTTCCGCGCGCGGCTGGATCATCCCGCCGGCGGACCCCGCCGGCTCATGGACCGCGCGGCTTGAGTCGAAGTACGCGACTTTCGGACCCGAGCGCCGCGGCGAGAAGCCGGTGACGTTGTCTTCCCTTGTTGCGGAGGCGCGCTATTTCGCCCCGGAATCTCGGCTTGTGATCGACGCGCTCGACGCCAAGGGCCCGACGGTGGACGCCGGGCTCAAGGCGACAATCGCGCCGGACGGGCAGGGGGTGTCGCTCAAGCTTGACATCAACGTCCGGCCGAGCGTGACGCCGGACCTCGTCCGCCTGTGGCCGCGGTTCGTCAATCCTGATGTCCGCGACTGGTGCGCGCACAATCTGCACGGCGGCGAGATCGAAGGGTCGATGTCGGCGGATTGGTCGGCAGCCGATCTCGACGCCATGGACCACAAGCGGCCCGTGCCGCGGGAAAGCCTCCACGGCTCTTTTTCCACGCGGGACGTCGGGGTCGATCTCTTGCCCGGGCTGCCGATGACGCGAACCGGTCCGGCGTCCGGATCCTTTACCGGCCGCGATTTCACGGTTTCCGGGAAGAGCGCGACGATGGTCCTCTCGCCGACGCGGCGCCTGCAGGCCGACAGCGTCGTTTTCACGGTGCCGGATACGGCCCCGCGGCCCATCGTCGACGCCGAGGCGCGCGCGCATCTGACAGGTTCCGCCGACTCGATCGCCGATCTCCTCTCCCGCGAGCCTTTGCGCAAACAGGCGGGGTTGCAGATCGATCCGGCGACGGTGCACGGGCAGGCGGACGGCGATCTCGCCCTCGCCCTCAAGCTTGGCAAGACGGCGAAGCCGGAAGACACCCAGTTCCACGCCGCGGGGACGCTCTCGAATCTGACTCTCGACAAGTTCATCGGCGAGGAGAAGTTCGAACAGGCGAAGGTGGCGATCGAAGCGGACCGGAATACTCTCAAGATTGCCGGCGAGGGCCAGCTTTTCGGGGCGGCGACGCACATCGACGTCGGCCGAGCGGCCGGGGAGGAAGGATCCGCGACGCTCGCGCTCGTTCTCGACCAGGCCGCGCGGGCCAAGCGCGGCCTCGACCTCGACTGGCTCACCGGCCCGCTTCCGATCAAGATCAAGGCGCCGCTCTCGCGGGCGAGCGCCGACGTCGAGATCGATCTCACTCAGGCCGAGATCGAAAAACCGGTCCCGGGCGTGGTGAAAGCCGCGGGCAAGCCTGGCAAGGCGACGTTCCAGGCCAAGCCGGCGCCTCAGGGCGCGACGCTGAGCGCCGTCGCCGTCGAATTCGGGAGCGTGCTTTTGCGCGGATCCGCGGACGTGGGCGTCGACGGCGCGATCCTCGCCGCCAAAATCACTCAAGCGCGCATTTCTCCGAGCGACGACTTCAAGATCGAGGTCGTCAACGGTCCGAAAGCGGTCAAGGCGAGCGTGCGCGGAGCGAGCCTCGACGCAAGGCCGTTCATCAAGTCGTTGACCGAATCCGGGTCGCCGGCGCAGCTCGGCGGCAAGGACCTCGACATCGACATGAAAATCGCGAGCGTCACCGGAGCGAACAAACAGACGATCGGCGGGCTCGAGCTCAGCGCGGTTCGCCGGGGCGGCGAGGACGGTCTCGTTTCGTTGCGCGGCCGGATCGGGCAGGGCCTCGTCGGCGCGAGCCGCACGCCCGACGGCGATCTCCGATTGGTCGCGAGCGACGCCGGCGCGCTCATGAAATTCGCGGACCTTTACTCACGCATGGAGGGCGGCGCCCTCAATCTGATGCTCCGAACCGGCGGTGAAGCGAGCCAAGGCGCGGCCGTCGTCACCAACTTCGTCTTGCGCGACGAGCCGGCCTTTCGCAAGCTCGTGGCCGCAGCGCCGGCGCAGGACGGGCAACCGGTAGACCCGACCGCCGTTCGCTTCCAGCGGATGAAGATCGACTTCGAGCGCTCGCCGGGCGTTGTCGACATCCGGGACGCCGTCATCTACAACCCCAGCATGGGACTTACCACGGCCGGCAACATCGACTTCGCCCGCAACGCGATCGATCTGAGCGGCACCTTCGTGCCCGCCTATTCGGTAAACACCATGCTGAGCAAAATCCCGCTCGTCGGGCTCGTGCTGGGCGGCGGGCAGAATGAGGGCGTCTTCGGCCTGACCTATCGCGTGCATGGCGCCTTAAGCCAGCCTCAGCTCGCCATCAATCCGCTCTCCGCGATCGCACCCGGAATATTGCGCAAGATTCTCGGCGTGGTGGACGGAACGGGCTCGGTCGGCGCGCCGGCGCCGACCCCCTCCGCGCGAACCTCCGGGACGAGATAGACGGAGGCTCGCGCCGGATTAGTTTAGAACAGACAAAGTACAAAACCGCCTTCATCGGTTAGAACAGACACAGAACCTGAGTTTGTTCCGGCCAAGAGCTGTTGATTGCGGGGCCATTCTGCCCCAGGTAATTCGGCGGAAAGGAATTGATGCCTGCCGGATGGCAGGCGGCGCCCGGATGCCGCCTTCTCAGCTGAAACGCAAGAGGCCGGCCATCATATTTCGCAGGAAGTCGGGCTCGGTCCCGCCGGTCGGGGTTGTGCGGGAGACGAAGTCGAACACCTTGCCGTCCTGCATGCCGTAGTTGGCGATGCGCGTAACCTTGCCGCCCTTGTCGAAATAGACGGCGAGCACGTGCTGGTCGGTCATCTGGACCGGCATGAACGCGAGCGCACGGTGCATCTTCTGCCCGATGTAGTACCAAGCGTCGCCGCCGACAGTGGAGGTGGTGGAGGGCGTCCCCAAGAGGGCGAGCGCCTCTTGCTTTGTCGTCGCGCCGATCTTGACCTGCGACAGGGTCTGCTCGTCCACCTGATAGCCGCGCTCAAAGTCGCCGTTATATCCGATGCAGCCGCCAAGCCCGGTCGCGAGCAAGCCGCCGATGATGAGCCATAAGCGGCGTTCCATGCGGCGGTGAGGCGTTCTGGCTTCACCCATTCAACACTCTCCGAATCGACGAGCCTTTTTGCTTGCGAGTTTCGCCGCCGATGCCTAACCCAGGCGCTTGAACGAATGCAAGGCTACGTGAGGCTCGGACAAAGCCGCGCCTCGGGGCGTCACGCAATGATCCTCGCCCGGTGGCGCGCCCGCCGCGCCAGTTTGACCCTTGTCGATGAGCTCCGCGCCGAGATCGTGGCCGCGGCGCGTCGGGCGCCGCTCTATGAGACGCTGGACGCGCCGGACCGAGTGGACGGGCGGTTTGAACTGTTGATTCTGCACGCCGGCCTCGTGCTGCGCCGCCTCGTCGCCGCGGGGGGCCTCGGACACGATCTCGCCCAAGACCTCGTCAACATCTTGTTCATGCATTTCGACGACACCCTGCGCGAGATGGCGCTGAGCGACGTCGCGGTAGCGAGACGGCTGAAAGCCATGCGGAAGGCTTTTTACGGCCGCAGCGCCGCGTACGCCGCCGCGCTTGACTCGAATTCGCCGGCTGTACTGGAGGCGGCGCTGGCGCGTAACGTGTACGGACTCGGCCGGGACAAGACGCCGAAAGCAGCCGCGCTTGCCGCCTACGTTTGCTCGATTGACGCGGCATTGGCGGCGACGCCGCTCGACATTTTCCTCACGGGCCGGTTCCGCTATCCGGAAGGGCCCATCGTGTCAGGGGGCTAGGATGCCGTCAGCCGAGCCTTTCAGTCGGATCGTCCGCGTCGACGCCCTTCCGAAGGAAGGGCGGACGGTCGCGATCGAGGCCACCGGCGCGGAGCGGAAGGCGCTTGCGGCCCTCTACAAGCTGCCGTCGATCGAGGCGCTGCGCGCTTCGCTTACCCTTAAGCGATCAACGAGAGGGGGCGTCAGGGTCAAGGGCGCAATTCATGGCGAACTGACCCAAATCTGCGTCGTCACACTCGACCCCTTTTCAGCGGCCATCGACGAGGAGATCGACGTCAGATTCGCCCTCACCGCGAATGACGACCGGGACGGCGAAGCGGGCGAAACGCTTTCCATGAACGAGGACGACGAGCCGGATCCGCTGATCGACAACAAGATCGATATCGGCGCCTTGACGGCGGAATTCTTCGCCCTCGGCATCGATCCCTATCCGCGCAAGCCCGGCGTGGCTTTTGACCCGCCGAGGGAGAAAGGCGCCCGCGAGACGCCGTTCTCTGTGCTCCGCAACGGCGCAAAGAGCGGCAAGTAGCGGATCAGACGGCCCAACCACAAGCCGGCTTCTAGCTGGCTTCCTGCGTCAGTTGCCATACGCGGCGGAGGCGTTATTGTCGCGCGGCGCCGGGCGCCGCCCGAGCAAGGCGCTTAGGGCGGGTTCGGACCAAGAATGGCGAGGGACGTCAGAATAGCTCTTGATGCGATGGGAGGAGATCACGGCCCTTCGGTCGTTCTTTCCGCCGCCGGAATCGCGCTTGAGCGACGCCCCGACATCGAGTTCCTCATCTACGGAGACGAGAAGCAGACCGGGCCGATAATGTCCGCCGACCGGCGGCTTGCCGCGCGCTCGAAGCTTTTTCACACCAGTGTCGCCGTCCAGATGACCGACAAACCGAGCCAAGCTTTGCGCACCGGCCGGCGCGTATCGTCGATGTGGCAGGCGATCGAGGCGGTGAAAAGCGGCGCCGCCGACTGCGCCGTCTCCGCCGGCAACACGGGCGCGCTGATGGCGATGGCGAAATTCTGCCTCCACACGATGGCGCCGATCGAGCGGCCGGCGATCGCCGCCCTCTGGCCGACGCTGCGCGGCGAATCGATCGTGCTCGACGTCGGCGCCAGCATCGGTGGCGACGAGCGCCACCTCGTCGACCTCGCCGTCATGGGCGCGGCGATGGCCCGAATCGTCTTCGACATCGACTGCCCGACCGTCGGCCTTCTTAATGTCGGGGTCGAGGAGATCAAAGGCGTCGAGGCGGTGAAGGCGGCCGCGCGCATCCTGCGGGAGGCGAACCTGCCGAACATTCTGTATCGGGGGTTTGTCGAGGGCGACGACCTTGGCAAGGGCGCGGTCGATGTGTTCGTCACCGAGGGCTTCACCGGCAATATCGCCCTGAAGACAGCGGAAGGAACGGCTCGACAGCTCGGGCAATATCTTCGCGACGCGATGACCCACAGCATCATGTCGCGGATCGGCTTCCTGTTCGCGCGTCGGGCGCTACTGGCTCTGCGCGAGAAGATGGGCCCTCGAGTCAGCGGGGGCGTGTTTCTCGGACTTGACGGCGTCGTCATCAAGGCTCATGGCGGCGCCGACGCCGACAGCTACGCCGGCGCAATCGAGTTGGGCTACGACATGGTGCGGCAGCAATTGCTGGATAAGATTCGCGAAATGGTGGCGCAGGCGGCCGAAGCCGGCCCGACCGTCGCGACTTCGCCGGCCGACAATCACTGACCTGGACCAGCGCCAGCTCGATGACTTTTTCCGCATTTCGTTCCTGCGTGTGCGGCGTCGGCGCCGCGCTCCCCGCCCGCATCGTCACGAATGACGAGCTCGCCGAGACAGTGAACACTTCCGATGAATGGATACGGCAGCGCACCGGCATCAAGCAACGCTACGTCGCGGGCGAGGGCGAGACGACGTCGAGTCTTGCGACCGCGGCCGCTGACGCCGCGGTGAGGCACGCGGACCTTAACGCGTCCGACATCGACCTTATCATCGTCGCGACCTCAACGCCGGATTATACGTTCCCGGCCGTGGCCACCCAGGTCCAGGCCAATCTCGGCATTGTCGAAGGCGCGGCCTTCGACATGCAGGCGGTCTGCACGGGGTTCGTCTACGCGGTCACCGCGGCGGACAATTTCCTCCGCGCCGGCTCGCACAGGCGCGCGCTCGTCATCGGCGCCGAGACGTTTTCACGCCTTCTCGACTGGAAAGACCGCACGACCTGCGTCCTGTTCGGCGACGGAGCTGGAGCGATCGTGCTGGAGCGGCGCGAAAGCGACGGCGCGCTGACCTCTCCCGGCGTCATCGCCTCTCGCCTCAGAGCCGACGGTCGGCACCGCTCGAAGCTTTACGTGGACGGCGGCCCTTCGACCACTATGACGGTCGGGCATTTGCGGATGGAAGGCCGTGAGGTGTTCAGGCACGCCGTCGGCATGGTCACGGACGTGATCCAGGGCTGTTTCGCCGACGCCGGCGTGACGGCCGAGGCGATCGACTGGTTCGTGCCGCACCAGGCCAACCTTCGCATCATCTACGCCAGCGCCGACAAGCTCGGCATTCCGCGCGAAAAGGTCGTCGTCACGGTGGACCGGCACGGAAACACCTCGGCTGCGTCGATCCCGCTCGCGCTTGCGGCGGCGGTGAAGGACGGCCGGATCAAGCCGGGCGATCTCGTGATGATCGAGGCCATGGGCGGGGGCTTCACATGGGGCGCGGCGCTCATACGGTGGTGAAGCAAAATCGTCACCCCACGCCGGTGAATTGACAGCGCAGGGCAGGGCGGCCGCCTTCTCCCACCAACCTGGTTGGACGGGCGCGCAATCGACCTCTCCCGATTCGCTGTTCGCGGAGAACTGCGCCGTCTGGCATGACAATCGGGTGAACACGGGCGCCGGCGCGCTCGTCGCTGCATGCGATGTCGCCGGCCTTCTTTGTCGAGGCGCTGACGAACGGATTCATGAAGGCGCAGGGCTCGACGCTGACCGCCCCCGGAGCGCATCGCGGTCGCCGAATCGCCGCGACCTCCTTCGGTCGGCCCCTCGCGCCAACCGTTGGAGCGCCCGTCGATAAAAATGCTAGGCGACGTTCCATAATATTTATTATGCGAATCACGTGGCGAACAACCCGTCTATTGGCACGGAGTTAAAAGCACTAGAGCGTGTCCTCATTTGAGCCAAGCAAGGGCGCAAGCGAGATGGATTCCTGCGAGGAAATTTCGAGCGGTTTTTTCGTAGCGGGTCGCGATGGCTCGGAATTGTTTGAGCGCATTGAAGAAACGCTCGACGAGGTTG
>DATJXI010000156.1:0-13860 GCA_035500275.1 Roseiarcus sp.
CGCTTCGCCATCGCGCCGTTGGCGACCGCGAGCGGCCAGCCCATCCCGGGGTTCAGCCCGTGATAGGCGCCAAGCGCGATCACCAGAAGCCAGAGCTCAGGACGCCATCCGCCGCTCATCGCTCGCTTGCCGGGGCGTCAGGCCGACGGATAGCAGAAGGAATCGGTTGAGCAGTCGCCGCCCTCGAGCCGTATCTGATGCGCGCCGAAACCCTCATCGAACTCGACGAAGAAGTCCCGATCGAGCTCGATGCCGCCCGAGGGATCGGCGTTGCACATCACTTGGACGCCCGGCACCCCCTGCGAATAGAACTGCCGGTCCCAGGAGCTATAGAGAGAGTTGGTGAAATAGACGCGTCTGCCGTCGCGGCTGATTTCCACCATTTGCGGTCCGCCGCCGAACGCCTTCCCGTTGGGGTGGGGCGCATGCTTGGCGATCCCGCCGATCCTGACCGAGCCGGCAAGCTTCGGGCTCATCGGGTCGGATACGTCGTACTGCCTGAGTTCGCCGGTTCCCCAGCAAGCGACGTTAAGGAAACGGTCGTCGAGCGACAGGTCGATGTCGGTGACGAGCGGCGGCACGGCGCCGAAGCCCTTGAGCAGATCCGGCAGCAGCTCTTTCTCCGCCGGCTCCGGCGGAATCGTCGCGGTTTTCGCGATTGAGAACTTTCCGTTTTCGCGACGCCAGGTCCAGATCGATCCTTCGAGGTTCGTGGTGTCGACGACGACGCCGAGGAAACCGTACTCCTTGGCCGGATCGTGGGCGGGCCGGACCTCGAGCAGCATTTGATGGTTGGCGCCGAGATCGATCGTCTGAACGTTCTTCCGGGCCGCCAGGTCCCAGAAATGCACCGAGTGGCCGTATTTGTTCGCAAGCAGGTCCTCCGGCACGAGGCCGTTCTCGAACTGCGGCGGCAGCCCCCACTCACTCGTCACCATATAGTTGCGGGGCAGGTTCCACCAGAAGTCGTAATGCAATCGCTGTGGGCCACGGTCGATTTCCCAGCGCCCGCGTATGTCGAAGGTCTCGCAGTCCATGATGAAGACGCCGGGAGGGCCCTGGGTCCCGTCGTCGCCGGCGCCGCCGAGTGTGCTGATATAGATTCCCTCCGGGCCGCAGTGGACGGTGTGCGGACGCGAATAGCCGGTTTTGCGCGTCACTTCCTCCGGCTCGATGATCTTGACGATCTGAGGCCGCGTCGGGTCGGGCTTGGTGTCGACGACATAGATCCGCGACGAGCGGATGCCGGGAATGATGAGATAGCGGCGCTCGACGAAGGGATGCCCCGAGAGGGGAGACAGTGCGGAAGAACAGGCGTTCCAACCGAAATGATGGAACTCGTCGCCGCGGTAGGGCATGTCGAGCCGATAGATCATTTTGCCGAAGTTCGCCGAGCGCCGATCGACGTCGACGACCGCGAGAGCGTCGGGTTTCGAATGGTCGGACGACAAGAGCACGGTGTAGGCCAGGCGTTCAGCCGGGGCCTCCATCGCGATGCGCGGGGACGGATAGAGCGTCGGATCCGGCCTGAGGCTCTCGAACAACATCGTTTCCTCCTCGATTTCGCCTGGTTTCTGATTGCGCGATCCCGCAATTTCCCGCGGCGGTTGCAGCGAAAGTAGCACCCGCGGAAGTAAAGCGCTACCTTTGCCGACATTTCGGCAGAAGCGTGGTCGTTTGCCCCATTCGCCGCA
The DNA here is from genome assembly GCA_035500275.1 of Roseiarcus sp. GTDB lineage: Bacteria > Pseudomonadota > Alphaproteobacteria > Rhizobiales > Beijerinckiaceae > Roseiarcus. Next base: position 1,695 of record DATJXI010000156.1, read on the forward strand.
GACGCAGTCCGGCTCCGGCCGCTTCTTGCCCCAATCCGGGACGACGCCCGCTAACCCTCGGTAACCCGCCGGCAACCTTAAGCCTTGATAAAGAAAATCCTTCGAATTCGCGCGGATTCGCCTCCGCGCGGTTGGCAGCGGGAACGGCGTGGAAGGCGTATGGGTCGATCGCGTTTGAGCTGGGCCGCGTCGGCTGTCGCGCCGTGGTGCCTGGCGGCCGGCGTGCTGGTGTCGATCACGGCCGATGCGGGTCAGGAGCCGGCCCAATATGCAAGCGCCTTCGACCGCAAGCTGCTCATCGAGGCGAACGATCCCGTCCGTAAGGCCATTGCCCTCTCCCGCCGCTTTCAGGCGGTGGATGCGGACGGTGCGCCAGTGCCGCTCGTCCAGACGGGCCAAGCCGGGTCGGCGGCGCGCGACGAAATCGAGCCGAACGCGGCGCTGAAGGACCGCTCCTCCGCTGCCGCTGAGGCGAATGAAAGCGCCAAAGGCGATCCGTTCGCCGGCGTCGAGGCCAGCCTCGCCGCCCGCCGCGGCGGCAGCTCCGGCGACGTTGATCTCGACGCTCTCCCCTCATGGCCGCCCGAGGTCCAGGGCCCGCGCGACGTCGAGTTCGATCCGGGCCACACGATGAGCCCCGCGCAGCCGGCCGAGGCCAAAAGCGCGCCGGCCACCCCCGCCTTCAGCGACGGCGCGACGCCATCGGTGCCGCTCGAATTCGCGCTCAATTCGTCGAGCCCGACGTCGAGCGACGGCGTCGTGGTGGCGGTCGAGATCGACGGTCATCCGCAGACCACTTTCGCCGAGAAGTCGCCGCTCAGCGAGCCCCCGAACTACGCCGCCCTCATCGATCCCAAGGACAACGCGCGGCAGATGCGGTGCCTGGCGGAAGCGATCTATTTCGAGGCGCGCAGCGAGTCGGAAGAGGGGCAGGCGGCGGTGGCGCAGGTGGTGCTCAATCGGGTGCGCTCCGGCATCTATCCCACCACCGTCTGCGGCGTCGTCTATCAGGACCGCAACCGGCCGTTCGCCTGCCAGTTCTCCTTCGCCTGCGAGGGTAGGTCGCTGCGCATCGAGGAGCCGAGTCCCTGGGCGGTCGCGACCCGCATCGCCCAGGAAGTGGTGAGCGGGCGCGACTACAATCCGCGCGTCGCGGAGGCCGTCAACTATCACGCCAACTACGTCGCCCCCTTCTGGAGGGGATACCTGCGCCGGGTGGACCGCATCGGCGCGCATATCTTCTACGCCATGCGCGACGGGGTGAACTGGGCGCCGGGCGCCCTCAACGGCCACGGGGACCGGCCGTAAGGCCGTTGCTTGCTTCACACCTCGTGCAGCCCCGACTTGCGCCCGTTCGCGTATTCGCAGACCGCGTGCTAGCGTCGGGCAAGCGCCGGCCGCCCGCCTGATCTAAAGGCCGCGGCGCTGCCGTGATGAGGGCCTCGCGATGCTTGCAAAGGCGGAATCAGCCTGTTTCGTCATCGCCGACATCTCAGGCTACACGACCTTCGTCTCCGGCGTCGAACTCGACCACGCCCAGGACATCATCGCCGACATCATGGACACGCTCGTCCGGGCGCTCCGGCCGCCGTTCCGCCTCGCCAAATTTGAGGGCGACGCGGCGTTCGTCTACGCGCTCGCCGAGAAGATCGATGGATCGCTCTTGCAGGATTCGATCGAGGCCGCCTATTTCGCCTTCCGCAGGCGGCTTCGCAGCATCAAGCAAGCGAATACGTGCGAGTGCCAGGCCTGCAGCCGCATGCAGAGTCTCGACCTTAAGTTCGTCGTTCACCACGGCGAGTTCATCAAGCAGAAAATGGCCGGGCGCGAGGAGCTCGCCGGCCGCGACGTCATTCTGGTCCACCGCCTCCTCAAGAACGAGGTCGGCAAGACTTTCGGCGACCACGCCTACGCGCTCTATTCCGACGCCTGCGTCAAGGCCATGGGCATCGACCCGAGGGCGCAGGACCTGATCGAGCATGTCGAGGCCATCGACGTCATCGGCGAGGCGAAATGCTGGATTCGCGACCTCGAGCAGGCGTGGACGAAGGAGAACGAAACGACCCGGGTCGTCGTCCAGCGCGCCGACGCCTTCACAGTGATGGAGGCCGATTTCGCCGCGCCCCCGTCAGCGGTTTGGGAGCTTGTCACCATGCCGGCGCATCGGCCGCGCTGGCAAAGGAGCGACGGCGTGGTCGAAAACGCGACAACGGGACGCCGAGGCGCGGGAACGCAGAATCACTGCCTGCACGGGAAGGACGCCATCATCGAGGATATTGTCGACTGGCGTCCGTTCGACTATGCGACTCTGACGACCCTGCTGCCGATCCCGGGCGCCCCGAAAATCCTCATGAGCTACGCGTTCGAGGAAAAGGACGGCGGCACGCATTTCGAGTTTCGCGTGGCCAAGCCCAAGCCGAAGGACCTGACCTTCTACGAGCAGATCTGGCCGACCGTACACAGCAACTACAGCTTCGGCTTTGAGACGCTGCGGGCGATGCTGGAGGAGCGGGCGAAGGCGCCGGCGGTCGTGGACGAGCCGCCGCTGCCCGCTTCCGCTGACCGCTTCCTGACCCAGCCGTTGCACGCGCCCTGAAATTCGGATCTTCGCTCCGCTCGCAATCACGACCTTGGCGGCGCCCGTTCGCAGGCGGCGCTAGCGCTTCCGCTTCGAGGTCTCGACTGCCTCGCCGTCCTCCTTGACGAAGCGCGCCACCGGCTTCGGCAGAATGTCGAGCACCGTCTCCGAGGGGCGGCAGAGCTTGACGCCCGCCTCCGTAACGACAATCGGCCGCTCGATTAGGATCGGATGTTTTGTCATGAAGTCGAGAAGGTCTTCGTCGGTCCATTTTGGATCGGCGAGCCCAAGCTCGGCATAGGGCGTGCCCTTCTGGCGCAGAACGGCGCGGACGGGGACGCCCATTTTCGCGATCAATTGCTTGAGGCGTTCGCGGCTCGGCGGGTCCTTGAGGTACTCGATGACGACCGGCTCCTCGCCGCTCGCGCGGATCATGGCAAGCACGTTGCGCGACGTGCCGCATTTCGGGTTGTGGTAGATCGTGACCGTCAAGAGGCGCCTTGCAGAAGAGGCTGCTTCGTCAGTGGGTATGCTCGGCGAGCGCTTCCCGCCGGACCTGTCCGCGCTCGTACCACGCTTGGCTGTTATTAACGATCCACACGGCGGACAGCATGACCGGGACCTCGATCAAAACGCCGACCACCGTCGCGAGCGCTGCGCCTGAATTGAATCCGAACAGGCTGATGGCCGCCGCGACGGCAAGTTCGAAGAAGTTGCTCGCGCCGATGAGTGCAGAAGGTCCGGCGACGCAATGCTGCTCGCCAAGCAGGCGATTGAGCCCATAGGCGACACCCGCGTTAAAATAGACCTGGATGAGAATCGGGATGGCAAGCAGCGCAATCACGATAGGCTGGGCGAGAATCTGCTCGCCCTGAAAGGCGAACAGCAGAACGAGCGTCGCAAGCAGCGACATGAGCGAGACCGAACCGAGCCTACCCAGCAGCCGGGCAAGCGCCGCCTGTCCGCCACTCGCGAGAACGTACCGTCTCGCCGCCTGCGCGACGATCACCGGGATCACGATATAAAGCACGACCGACAGAACAAGCGTGTCCCAGGGAACGGTGATGGCGGAAAGGCCGAGTAGCAAGCCAACGATCGGCGCGAACGCGAACACCATGATCGTGTCGTTGAGCGCGACCTGCGACAGCGTGAAATGCGGCTCGCCCTTCATCAGGCTGCTCCAGACGAAGACCATGGCGGTGCATGGCGCGGCGGCGAGCAGGATGAGCCCGGCGATGTAGGAATTGATCTGATCCGGCGGCAGCCATGGACGGAACAGATGCCCAATGAAAAGCCACCCCAAGGCCGCCATCGAGAAGGGCTTTACCGCCCAGTTGATGAATAGCGTGACGCCGATCCCGCGCCAGTGCTCGCCGACCCGGCTCAGCGCCGCGAAATCGATCTTGAGCAGCATCGGCACGATCATGAGCCAGATCAGGAACGCAACGGGCAGGTTGACCCTGGCGACCTCGATCGCGCCGATCGCGTGAAAGAGACCGGGGAAAGCATGCCCTAGAGCGACGCCGGCGACGATGCAGAGAATGACCCAAACCGTGAGATAGCGTTCGAAAGTCGACATCACCGAACCTCACGTGCGCGCCTAGTCGCCCCATCCATGCCGCCGATCGCCCGCAGCTTCGCGCCAAGGGTCAAGCTGTCGAGGCTCGCGATCGGCAGGCTGGTGAAGATGGAGATGCGGTTCCGAAGGTATTTGAAGGCGGTGACGAAGGCCGCTTCCTTTTGGATGTCGGTTCCCTCGACAGCGGCTGGGTCCTCGATCCCCCAATGCGCGGTCATCGGCTGCCCCGGCCAGACCGGGCAGGCTTCGCCCGCCGCGCTGTCGCAGACCGTGAACACGAAATCGAGGTCCGGTGCGCCGGGCTTCACGAATTCGTCCCAGCTCTTCGAGCGGAAGCCGTCGGTCGGATAGCGGTAGGCCTCGAGCACTTTCAGCGCAAGGGGATTGACGGCGCCCTTGGGATGGCTGCCCGCCGAATAGGCGTTGAACCGTCCCCCGCCGTCCCTGCGCAATATGCTCTCGGCCAGGATCGAGCGCGCGCTATTGCCCGTGCAGAGGAAGAGGACGTTGAAAGCGCGGTCAGTCATCGGCGGGAGTTTCCGGCGGACAACAGGGAGAAAGGTCGGCGATCAGCGGGGCGCAAAGTTCAGGGTGGCCGCCGCAACAATCCTTGATCAGGAATAATGTGACCTCGCGCAGCCGTTGCAAGTCCGCGCGGTAGATGATCGATCGGCTGCGTCGTTCGCCGCGAACCAAGCCGGCGCGCGCTAGAACGGCAAGGTGGGCCGACATGGTGTTCTGCGGAGCTGCGAGCAGCCGCGCGAGTTCGCCCGCCGCTACTCCGTCAGGCTCCCGGCTCACGAGGAGCCGGAACGTCTCAAGTCGGGTGGTCTGAGCAAGCGCCGCCAGGGCGGCGATGGCTACGGTCGAATCCATCGAATCCATATTGCTAGAATTAATGTTCTATGCAACACTTCCAGAATAAACGAAATGTACGACGGTTACGCGACGCTCGCAGAGCAGACGGTCGTCGCATAGCGCGGATGGGGAGGTTAGGCCATGGACGAGCGTGCCAATCGGTGCGACCGCAAGGTCGATATGGGTCGCCGCTGGTTTCTCGGTGGGGCGGGCGTCGCCGCAGCCGGGGCCGCCGCGGCAAGCGTCGTTCCGCAACGGGCGAAGGCCGAGCCGCAGCTTGCGCGGGTCGCCTATCCCTCGAACCGGCTTGCGAACGTCAAGCAACTCAAGTCCAACGAGCCTCTGGCGGTCGCCTATCCGGACGCCGATGCGCCCGGCGTGCTCATCAAGCTCGGGACGAAGGTTCCCGGCGGAGTCGGCCCCGACGGCGATATCGTCGGATTCACCACCATCTGCCCCCACAAGGGGTTTCCGATGTCCTACAACGCGTCCGACAGGACCCTGAACTGCCCCGGCCATTACTCGCGCTTCGACTGCGAGAACGGCGGGCAGCAGATTTGGGGACATGCGACCGCAAATCTCGCGCAATATCTGCTCCGGGTCGATTCAACTGGCGACATCTACGCGAACGGCCTCGACGAACTCCTGTACGGCCGCCTCTCAAACGTGCTGGAGGGCTGATCCATGACATTCAAGCGCCACATCGGCCAGCTCCCGATCATCCCGCCCGACGCCAAGGAGCACAACGTCGTCTGCCAGTTCTGCATCGTCGGTTGCGGCTACCACGCTTACACTTGGGACGTCAGCCAGCAGGGCGGCTTCGCTCCGTCGCAGAACAAGTTCGGCGTCGATCTCTCGAAGCAGCAACCGCCGATGACGCCGAACTGGTATTCCCCGTCGATGTACAACATCGTCAAGCAGGACGGAAGGGACGTCAATCTCGTCGTCAAGCCCGACCCGGCTTGCAGCGTGAACTCTGGCCTCGGGTCCATTCGCGGCGCGCGCATGGCCGAGGAGTCGTACTCCGAGGCTCGCTCAACCCAACAGCAGCGGCTCACCGAGCCCCTGGTTTGGCGCTACGGACAGATGCAGCCGACGAGCTGGGACGACGCGCTCGACCTCGTCGCGCGGGTCACCGCGGCGGTCATCGCCGATCAGGGGGAGGACGCCTTGTTCGTCTCCGCCTTCGACCACGGCGGCGCCGGCGGCGGGTACGAGAACACCTGGGGCACCGGCAAGCTCTATTTCGGCGCGATGAAAATCAAGAACATCCGCATCCATAATCGTCCGGCGTACAATTCCGAGGTGCACGCGACGCGTGACATGGGCGTCGGCGAACTCAACAATTGCTACGAGGATGCGGAGCTCGCCGACACGATCATGGCTGTCGGCACGAACGCGCTCGAAACCCAGACCAACTATTTCCTCAATCACTGGATTCCGAATCTGCAGGGCGCGACGCTCGACAAGAAGAAAAAGCTCATGGCCGACGAGCCGCGCGCGGCGGCGCGCATCATCATCGTCGATCCCCGCCGGACCGTGACCGTCAACGCCTGCGAGGTGGCCGCCGGCAAGGACAACGTGCTGCACCTGGCGGTCAATTCCGGCACGGATCTGGCGCTGTTCAATGCGCTGTTCACCTACATCGCCGACAAAGGTTGGGTGCAGGAGGACTTCATCGAGAAGAGCACTTTGCGGACGGCGCCGAATCGTCCGCCGCTCTATCCGGCGCGCGGCGATTCTCCCGCGATGCCGGGTCATCTGACGTCGTTCGAAGGCGCTGTCGAAGGATGCCGGACCTCGGTTGAAGACGCGGCGAAGATCACCGGTCTCGATTCAAGCGACATCGTCAAGGCGGCGGAATGGATCGCCATGCCGAAGGAAGGCGGCAAACGCCGCCGGGTCATGTTCGGCTACGAGAAAGGCCTTATCTGGGGAAACGACAACTACCGCACCAACGGCGCGCTGGTGAATATTGCGCTGGCCACCGGCAATATCGGTCAGTTGGGCGGGGGCGTCGTTCGCCTCGGCGGGCATCAGGAAGGCTACGTGCGGCCCGACTATCCGGGTCCGCGCCCAGCGCCCTATGTCGACCAGCTTCTGATCGACGGAAAGGGCGCAGTGCACCATATCTGGGCCTGCGACCACTACAAGACGACGCTCAACGCGGACAAGTTCAAACAGGCTTACAAGAAGCGCACCGACAAGGTGAAGGACGCGATGTCGGCCGTGGCCTATGGAGACCGAAAGGGAATGGTCGACGCGATCGTCGCGGCGATCAAAGCGGGCGGTCTGTTCGCGGTCGACGTCGACATCGTCCCGACCAAGATCGGACAGGCCTGCCACGTCGTCTTGCCAGCCGCGACCGCGGGCGAAATGAACCTCACGTCCATGAACGGCGAAAGGCGGCTGCGGCTGACCGAGCGCTATATGGACCCGCCGGGTCAGGCGATGGCGGACTGTCTGATCGCGGCGCGCCTCGCCAACAACCTTGAGCGCGTCTTCCGCGAAATGGGCCACGCGGACATCGCGAACAAGTTCAAAGGCTTCGATTGGAAGACCGAGGAAGACGCCTTTATGGACGGCTACAACAAGCACGCCAAGGGAGGCGAATTCGTCACCTACGACCGATTGCGGGCGATGGGCACCAACGGCGTGCAGGAGCCGGCGACCGGGTTTCAAGACGGCAAGCTCGTCGGCACTCAGCGCCTCTATTCCGACGGGGTCTTCTCCACGGAGGACGGCAAGGCGCGGTTCATGGACGCTCCTTGGCGGGGGCTTGAGGCGCCGGGCAAGGAGGAGGAATCGAAGAAGTTCGCCTTCCTGATCAACAATGGTCGCGCCAACCGAGTCTGGCAGAGCGCTTATCTGGACCAGCAGGAAGACCTTGTGATGGATCGCTGGCCATACCCGTTCATCCAGATGAACCCGGACGACATGAAGGACCTCGGGCTGTCCGAGGGCGACCTGGTGGAGGTGTACAATGACAACGGCGCGACGCAGGCGATCGCGTATCCGACGCCGACCGCCAAGCGAAAACAGACCTTCATGCTGTTCGCCTATCCGACGGGCGTGCAGGGAAATGTCGTCTCGCCCGGCGTCAACGAGCTTGTGATACCGAACTACAAGCAAACCTGGGGCGACATCCGCAAGATCGCCGCCGCGCCCGGCGCGGCGAGAAGCACAAGTTTCAAGTCTTGGGAATTCAGCGCCTGAGCGATTTCGTCCGGCGCGCGGGAAGCGTGCCGGACGACGATCGTTCGAGCGAGGTCACGCCCCGCAGCAGGTCGGCGCGCAGCAGGCGTCGGCGCTCTTCGGCGTTGCGCCGGGTCCGGCCTTTTGGCGCGTCGAACGCGCTTCGGATTCATCTTCCAGACTGCGAACCTGCTGCCGTTCCTCAACGCGGCCGAAAACTTGATCGAGGTCTTGCAGCTCGCTGGCGCCTCCTGGCCGGCCGCCCGCGAGCGCGCCGACGCGCTCCTCGACTATCTCGAAGTCGGCCATCGCAAGAGGGCGATGCCGGCAGAGCTTTCGGGCGGCGAAGCGCAGCGGGTGGCCATCGCGCGCGCTCGCCAATCGGTCGCGCATCATTCTCGCCGACGAGCCGACCGCGCCGCTCGATTCCGCACGCGCCGGCGCGGTCATGGATCTCCTGCGCCGCATCGCGCTCGATCAGGACGCGGCGATCCTCGTCGTCACCCGCGACGAGACGATTCTCCGCCGCTTCGACCGGATATTCCGTCTGCGCGACGGCCGGCTGGTTTCGGTGGAGGACCACGCCAAGACAGGGTTGGACTGACATAACCGCGACCGCGCTCTGCGCCATTGCAGGCCAAGGATACTGGGCACTGACTTCATTCAAAATCGCGGCGCTTGGCCTTTTGTTCAAAAGGAGAATCGGCAAGCAATCTGGCCTTCCATCTGCCGTCCATACCGCCACCGATCGGCTTGGCGCCCGCATTGCTGGTCAAATTTGCGAGTCCGGCGACAGACAGCATGACCGCGACCGCCCCCGCCCATTGGAGCGTCGTGAGGGACTCGCCAAGAAAGACGATGGCGAGCCCCACTCCAAACACTGGGATGGCGTTGAAGTAGGCTCCCGCGACGGCCGCAGGGACGAACCGCAAGGCCGTTAAATAGAGCCAGTAAGCTATCGCGTAGTACATCAGACCCGCCAAAGCCGCAGTCGCCAGTTGCGAGGTGGGGATAGCAATGACGTCGCTCATTCCCGTATTGTCGAATCGCGCCGCGAGTAGCGCCGCAGTCCAAGCCAGCCCCGCCGTTTGTTGGATTGCGACGATCGCCAGTGGGTCGGCGCTTCCGCTCAGCGCCCGGGAGAGCACAGTGTAAAAAGCGCAGCAAAGGACGGCTAGCAGAAGCAGCACGACACCAGACGGGGAGTTTTGACCACTATCACCGCCGCCTGCCAGGTCGGCGACAAGAAGAACTCCCACGAAACCAACGGCCATTACCATCAACAGCCGCGAGCTCACCGGTTCGCGCAGCATGACAGCCGCAAGGGTGAGGATCATCGCCGGCTCCGCTGCCCACAACAGCGTTGTCACGCTCGCCGAGACGCGAGCAAGGCCCATGAGAGCGAGGGCGTAGACGATGCCGGGGTTGAGCACGCCGAGAGCGACAATCGGCCAAAGGAGCAGCGGCGGCGGCAACTGGACGCGGCTGAAGCTCAAGATCGCCCATAGCGCAGTGACGCTCGACGCGAGCTCAAGGAAGAGTAGCGTCAAGGGTGGCAGTGACGCCAGTAGGGCCTTGTTGACCACCGTCGCCGCTCCCCAAAGCGCACACGCGACAATGAGGAGGACAGCTGGAGGAATGCTCTCGGCAAATGCGGCTCGGTCGTGCCGGTTCATGAATCGCAGCAGGTCGGGGCGCAGCAGGCGTCGGCCCTCGAGGCCATCGCCTTCGCCGGTTTGCGCGCCCGAACGAACGCGCTCATGAATTTGCCGTCGACGGCCGGGGCGATGGCGTCCACGTCGACGCCCTTGCCGGTCAGAAACTCGCGCGCGTCCTCGATCTCATAGACCCGCGTCGGCTCGACGCCGATGGCCTCGAAGCCGGCGGCGGCGAGCTTCATCCGGTAGTCGTTCTCGTCGAGCGCGCCGGCGATGCAGCCAGCCCAAAGCAGCACGTCGCGGCGGACTTCTTCGGGGATTTCCCCCCGCGTGACGACGTCGGACACAGCGAAACGCCCGCCGGGTTTGAGCACACGGAACGCCTCGCGCAAGACGCGGTCCTTGTCGGCCGAGAGATTGATGACGCAGTTCGAAATGATCACGTCAACGGAGTTGTCCGGCAGCGGAATGTGCTCGATCTCGCCCTTGAGGAATTCGACGTTTTCGGCGCCCGCCTTGCGCTGGTTCGTGCGCGCGAGCGCGAGCATGTCGTCCGTCATATCGAGGCCATAGGCCTTGCCGGACGGGCCGACACGACGGGCCGTGAGCAGCACGTCGATGCCGCCGCCCGAGCCGAGATCGAGAACGGTCTCGCCTTGCTTAAGCTCGGCGAGAGCCGTCGGGTTGCCGCAGCCGAGCGAAGCGAACACGGCTGCCTCCGGCAGCGACCCGGTTTCGTCCTCGGCATAAAGATTGGCCGAGATCCGGCAGGACCCCGCCTCGCCGTCGTAGCAGCAGGACGACCCTGGCCCTTGAACATTTCGCGCAATCTCGCCGTAGCGTTCACGCACGACTTCCTTGATATCGACTTTTGGCATGGCGCTCCTCCTCATGGGCAGGCGCAGGTGATCGCTTCGGGACGAATGGCCTTGTTGCGGGTGCAGCACTCGGCGAAGAGAAATCCGACGATTTCCTCAAGCGTCTCGGTCCTTGCGGTGTAGCGAAGGAAGGTGCTCTCGCGACGGACCGTCACGAGGCCCTCGTTTTTCAGCTTGTCGAGGTGATGCGAGAGGGTCGAAGGCGGAATGCCAAGCTCCGCGCCGATCTCGCCGACCACGAGCCCCTCGGGATGCGCGGCAAGCAAGAGGCGAATGATCCGCAACCTTGGCTCGGTGCCCAAAGCCGCAAGCATGTCGGCGTAACGCGCGATATCTTCGGCGGCGCTTTCACGCATGCGACGAACCTCCGGGCATGCGACGAACCTGCTTAATTCTATCATTGTAGAAAAATCGAATGTCAATGTCAATTCGCGTAAATCAAATCGCGCTCGGGCCAACGCGGTAGGCTGCGCGCGTCGGGAAGAGAGCTCCCATGGTCTGGGTCTATCTCGTGGGGCTTACCCTTGTCCTTTGGGGCGCGTGCGGCGCCGTCATCGCCCTCGGACGCAAGCTCTGGTCTATCGAGATCACCTTGCGCGTCCACTTGTTCGCTGCGCCGGTCCTGGCGTTCCTCGTCTCGGCCGTGCACGTCCGGCTCGCCCCGGATTTCGATCCGGCGCTGAGGGCGGCGGTCATGACGGGCCTTGTGATCGTCCTCGACGGCGGTGTCGTCGCGCCGATCTTCGAGCGCAGCTACGATATGTTCCGCAGCGCGATAGGGACTTGGATTCCCTTTGTTCTGATCTTCATCGCGAGTTTGGCCGCAGGGATGGCGCTGCCCGGCTAATCGACGGGACGACGCCAAAGTCGGTCCTGAACGACTGAAAACCCTCATTCTGCAACTCCAAACGCCTGGGCCTCCCACGCTCTTTCCCGCCGGCCTTGAATTCGGCGTTCGGCTCGGACATTTTGGCCGCTTCCCGCTTGAGACGGGGCGGCTTTTCATGGACCAGATCAGGAATAAGCTCTCGCCCGGCCATAACCGGCCGCGCAACCCTGGCGCGCCGCTCGATGCCGATTGGTTCGAGAGTGTGGGGGTCAACGCGAGCGCGGTCGAGCGTCGCGCCGCTACGCTGACCACCCGCCGCACGGTCAAGAAGGAGTATCAGGCCGCCTGGCTTATTAAGGCGCTGACCTGCATCGACCTCACGACCCTTTCGGGCGACGACACGCCCGCGCGCGTGCGGCGCCTCTGCGCCAAGGCGCGGCGGCCCTTGAGCGAGGAGCTGCTCGCCGCGCTCGGCCTCGACGACGCGCCGACCGTCGCCGCCGTCTGCGTCTATCCGACCATGGTCGCCCCGGCCGTCCGGGCGCTCGAGGGAACGGACATTCCGGTCGCTTCGGTCGCGACCGGCTTTCC
>DATJXI010000157.1:0-2874 GCA_035500275.1 Roseiarcus sp.
CGAACCTTTTGGCGCGAATGGCGGCGGGCCTCGCGGACGACCTCGCGACGACCGTGCTGCTCGCCACCGACAAGCGCACGCTGGTTGCGCCCGCCATGAACGTGCGGATGTGGACGCATCCCGCCACCCAGCGGAACATCGTGCGACTGAAGGCGGACGGCATCCTGTTTGTGGGCCCGAATTCGGGTTCGATGGCCTGTGGCGAATTCGGCCTCGGGCGAATGGCGGAGCCGGACGAGATCGTGGCGGCGATCGAGGAGGCGATGGCGGGGGGCGCGAAGCTGCCCGCGCTGCCCCAGACTTCCACTGGCCCGCTTGCGGGCCGTCATGTCATCGTCACCTCCGGGCCGACCTATGAACCGATCGATCCCGTCCGCTTCCTCGGCAACCGTTCCTCCGGCATCCAAGGCCATGCAATTGCGCAAGCCGCGGTTGGCGCGGGCGCAAGGGTGACTTTGGTGTCGGGTCCGGTCGCATTGCCCGATCCGCAGGGAGCTACCACTGTTCACATCGGTTCGGCGCTCGAAATGCGCGCCGCCGTCGAGGAGGCTTTGCCTGCCGACGCTTTTATCGCCGCCGCAGCGGTCGCCGATTGGCGGGTCGAATCCGTGGCGGCGCAAAAATTGAAAAAGACGCCTGGAGAATTGCCTTTCTTACGTTTGGTCGAAAACCCCGATATACTTAAGGAGGTTTCTAAAAAGGGTCCTCTTCGTCCGGCTATCGTCATCGGCTTCGCCGCCGAGACAGAAAACGTCATCGAAAACGCCAAAAAAAAATTGCGGGATAAGAGCTGCGACTTGATCGTGGCCAATAATGTCGGCGCAGGAACGTCCGCGTTCGGCGGTTTGACGAATCAGGTTGCGGTCATTGACCCAAAAAAGGCGGAGTCGTGGCCGTCAATGACGAAAGCGGAAATTGCCGAGAGCCTGGTGCGCCGAGTGGCCTCCGAACTGGCAAAACGGCAATGATCACCGTCGCCTACCGCACATTGCCGCATGCCGAGGGGTTGCATTTGCCGTGTTATGCGAGTGAAGATGCCGCCGGAATGGATCTGGTGGCGGCGTTGCCAGCTGACGCCGAGATTGTCCTCGCCCCCGGGGCTCGGGCGCTGATTCCGACCGGGCTCGCGATCGAATTGCCAATGGGCTTTGAAGCGCAGATCCGCCCCCGATCGGGACTGGCTCTGCACCACGGGGTGACCGTCCTCAACAGTCCGGGGACTGTCGACGCCGACTATCGAGGAGAAATTGGCGTCATCCTTATCAATTTTGGAAACAAGTCTTTCGAGGTTCGGCGTGGAGCGCGAATAGCGCAACTCGTCGTATGTTCTGTGGAACGCGTCGCTCTGATTGCGAGCGGGCGTCTCACGTCGAGCGTCCGAGGCTCAGATGGATTTGGCTCCACCGGGCGCTCATCCGAGGAGAAATGAGATGAACTTGCTATCGCGACGGAGCGTTCTCGCCATCGCCGCCGTTGTCGATGTCGCGCTGCATTCAAGGTCCGCGCCGGTCGCCGCCAAAGCGCTAGCCGCACGCCATAGACTTCCGCCCCGTCACCTGGAGACGCTCCTCCAGGGGCTTGTCCACGCCAAGATCCTGAAAGGAGTGCGCGGGCCGCGCGGCGGCTATGAGCTTGCCCGCGAACGCAGGCGCATCACCGTCGGCGAAATTGTGCGGACGGCGATGTCCCTCAGCACGGCCGATCCCGACGATCTCGGCTCAAACTCGCCCTTGCTCGAGCGCGTGATCGATCCCGCCGTCCGCAAGGCCGGAGAAACATTCCTCGCAAACCTCGATTCTATCACAATCGAGAACATGTGCGAGCACGCCGAACAAGCCCACGTTCTCGACGACGAGAAGGCCGCCGGCGATTTTGCTATATGATCCTGGCATAGCCGCGGTTATATAGATCAATCTTGGGTGAAGTGATAAACTCGGGCCCGCGCGGTCGGCCGCGCCGGCCCGATGTTTTTTTGGAGAGCCTTCCCATGACGATGACCGAGGCTCCGCCTCTCACCCGAGGCAGAGGAAGAATCTTTGCGTCGATCACGGACACGATCGGCGACACACCCTTGGTCGCGATGGACCGACTCGCGAAGGAAATGAACGTCGCGGCGCGGTTGCTCGGGAAGCTCGAATTCTTCAACCCCCTGGGAAGCGTGAAGGACCGCATCGGGGTGTCCATGATCGACGCCCTCGAGGCGCAGGGCAAGATTTCCGCCGGCAAGGGCGTCCTCGTCGAACCGACCTCCGGGAATACCGGCATTGCGCTGGCGTTCGTTGCGGCGGCGCGCGGCTACAAGCTCATCCTCGTCATGCCGGAGTCGATGTCGGTTGAGCGCCGCAAGATGCTCGCCCTGCTCGGAGCGGAACTTGTCCTGACGCCGGCCGCGCTGGGGATGAAGGGCGCGATCGCGAAGGCCAATGAGATCGTCGCCGCGACGCCGGGCGCCGTCATACCCCAGCAGTTCGAAAATCCGGCGAACCCCGAAATTCATCGACGGACGACGGCGGAGGAGATCTGGAACGATACCGCAGGCGCGGTCGACATCGTCGTCTCCGGCGTCGGCACCGGCGGGACGATCACCGGCGTCGGGCAGGCGTTGAAGCGCCGCAAGCCCGGCGTCGTCATGATCGCGGTCGAGCCCGAGGATTCGCCCGTGCTCTCGGGCGGCGCGCCGGGACCACACAAGATTCAGGGCATCGGGGCGGGTTTCGTGCCCGGAATATTGGACCGGAGCGTGGTCGACGAAGTCATCACCGTCGGCAACCAGACCGCCTTCGATACGGCCCGCTTGACCGCGCGCGTCGAGGGCATCCCGGTCGGCATCTCGTCCGGCGCGGCCATCGCGGCCGCAATCGACGTCGGACGCCG
>DATJXI010000158.1:0-6870 GCA_035500275.1 Roseiarcus sp.
CCAGGATCATCAGCGTCGCCCAGACCCACCCCATTGTCCGATGCGCGATCGTTCCCTTGGGCGCAGCCAACTGGGCTGCGCCCAGCCCGAGCGCCGGCAGCGCAAACAGGGCGTGAAACTGGATCACCGCCGGGGCTTCGAGAAGCGGCGCGAGGGTCACGGACAAAGTCCTCAGGCGCGAAGCAAAGCGGATTTGTAGCATTTGCAGGCGCGAGACGGGAGCCGCCCCGGAAATCGCCGCCCGCTACTCGAGCGCGCCCAGAATGCGCCGGACGTCCGCGAGCGCCTTCTCGCAGCCGGCTTTGTCTCCGGCCGCGTCCGCCTTGCGGGCGGCTTGCATGTCGTTCTGGACCGCTTCCGCATCGGCGTCGGAGAGATCGCCGAGTTTGCCCTCAGCGGCCGCAATGGAGCCGGGCGTCGGCTGCCGATGCAACTGCGCGCCTACCGACTGCCCGCCGGTTTTGCCTCGCGCTGCGGCGGCGTAGAGCCTTTGATTGATCGCGTCCTGCGCCTTGTACAGCTCGTCCGCGCAGGGTCCGGCGTGAGCGGCCGACGTGACGAGCGCCGCGGCCCCCAACATCAGCGCGTATCGAAGGGCCATGACCGCACCCCTTTTTCCGGAATTTCTTTAGACGCCAATTGCAGCCTTTGCGCACTCGTTGGTCAATAGGCTTCGCACAGCATTCGGCATATATTTCACCTTGGAATCTCATGCTCCCCGTGCGCCTCGAAGAGCGCGTTCAGCCGCTGGCGCATGAGCATGCCCGGCCGGTCGGACGGCATGTGCATTTCGAGCTTGCGGCTCATGTCGACGATCGCGTCGGGGTCCGTTGATTCGAGGATTTCCCTGTCCTCCTCGATGATCGCGCGGTCCCAGGCGCGCAGCTCCTCAGTCGAGCAGTCCTCCTCGCGGTCGTTGCGGAACAGGATCTGCACGAGCTGGATCGAGC
This sequence comes from Roseiarcus sp., assembly GCA_035500275.1. GTDB lineage: Bacteria > Pseudomonadota > Alphaproteobacteria > Rhizobiales > Beijerinckiaceae > Roseiarcus. The sequence goes on from DATJXI010000158.1 coordinate 951, forward strand.
CGTCGTCGATCGGGGTGGCCGAGTTGAAGATGACGTGGCGCAGGCCCGAGGGATATTCCATGTCCATCGTGCGGCAGAACGGCATGTACCAGTGGTTGCGCATCTTTCGCTTGGTCCACGGCTCCGTCGTTCCCGTCACGCGCGCGGCCGGCGGCGGATTCTTCACCGGAACGATCGTCTCGGCGACGAAGCCATAGGGCGTCTCGGTCAATTCATACTTCTCCGGCTTCGGCTGGTCGACGTCGCCGAACGTCCCTTTGTGGACGAATGAGAAATGCGAGTTGTCGAACGAATTCTCCATCATGCGGAGCGCCGCGCAGTTCCACCTCTCGTCGAACTGGTGGATGCGACGAAAGGCCGCATCGGCCTCCTGCGGCAGGTCGGGAATGTCGATGAGCGGCTCGCCGAGGCAGACCCAGGCGTAGCCGTAGCGCTCCTTCGCGTGGAAGGCTTTCGCGCAGGCGTCCGGCACGGGGTGGTCGGGCGGGAATTGCGGGATTCTGACGAGCCGTCCGGTCCGGTCGTATTCCCAGCGGTGATAGCCGCACACGATGTGCCCGCCCTGCGCCCAGCCCTTGGAGAGCCTGGCTGTGCGGTGTCGGCAGCGGTCCTCGAGCGCCGCCGGCGCGCCCTCGCCGTCGAGGAAGAGGACGATGTTCTCGCCCATGAGGCCGAACGGCTTCGGGCCGTCGGCGAGCCTATCGAGCGGCAGCGTTGCATACCAGAAGTTGCGCAGGACGTTTTGTCGCGTGGTGAGCATGGGTTGAGTCTCGACGGATCAATGGCGGCCTAAAGGGCGTCGTGGTCGCACAACGCAAGCCTCGGGTCGTGCGTGAAGCGAAGCTTTGCTTGAAAGCCGCCCGGCGCGCGTGCGAGGATGGGATACTCATCAACGCCAGCCTGCCATTCGGGGGCCGCAATGAGCAAGATCGCCACTCAGGTGAGGACGAAGACGGAGACCAAGGTCGACCGTCCGCGCCTGCATAAGGTCCTGCTGTTCAACGACGACTACACGCCGCGCGACTTTGTCGTGCAGGTCTTGAAAGCGGTGTTCCGTCTTAACGAGGCGCAAGCGACCGCCGTCATGCTGACGGCGCACAAGAAGGGCGTTTGCGTCGTCGCCGTTCTCGCCAAGGACGTCGCCGAGACCAAAGCCGCGCGCGGAACCGAAGCCGGCGCCGCACGCGGCTACCCGTTGCGGTTCGCAACGGAGCCGGAAGAATAGTGGGCGGCTCGAAGATCCGCACGCGCAAGCTCGGCCGCACAGGGGTCGAACTGACGGAGCTTGGCCTCGGCACGGCGCCGCTCGGCGAGCTTTTCGTCAAAGTCGAGGACCAAGATTCGGACGCTGTCATCGCTTCGGCGTGGGACGGCGGCGTGCGCTACTTCGACACATCCCCGTGGTACGGGCGCGGGCTTTCGGAGCATCGGCTCGGGCGGATGCTTTACCGAAAGACGCGCGAGACTTATGTCCTCTCCACCAAAATCGGCCGGGTGCTGCGCCGGCCGCTCAACGCCGAGCCGATCAAGGACCAGTGGCTCGGGGGGCTCCAGTTCCAGCCGGTGTTCGACTATTCGTACGATGGCGTCATGCGCTCGTTCGAGGACAGCTTGCAGCGGCTCGCGATCAATTCGATCGACCTCCTGCTCATTCACGATCTGGACGCCTGGGAGCACAAGCCCGCCGAGAAGCTCGCCGCCTACTTTCAGCAGCTCATCGCCAGCGGGTGGAGGGCGCTTATCGAATTGCGTGACGCCGGCGTCATCAAGGGGATCGGCGCCGGCCTCAACTCGATGGGGACGATCCCCCGCTTCCTCGACCTCTTCGATATCGACTTCTTCCTCCTTGCGATGCGCTACACGCTGCTCGAGCAGGATGTGCTCGACGAGGAATTTCCGAGATGCGCCGAGCAGGGCGCCGGCATCGTGATCGGCGGCGGCTATAGTTCAGGCATTCTTGCGACCGGGGCGATTCCTGGCGCCATGTACAATTACGCGCCCGCCCCGCAGCCGGTCCTGGACCGGGTCACGAAAATGGAGGCGGTTTGCAAGCGACACGGCGTCCCGCTGGCCGCGGCGGCGCTCCAGTTCCCGCTCGGCCATCCGATCGTCGCCTCGATCATTCCTGGCGCGGTGGCTTCGGCCCAGGTGGATCAAAACCTCGCCACCTTCCGGCATCCGATCCCGGCCGGGCTGTGGGCGGAGCTGAAACAGGAAAGGCTCATCCGAGCCGACGCGCCGACGCCGAAATGACGCCTTCGGCCGGCGTAACATGACAAGATTAAGACACCTCACATGAGGTTCTCTAGTCTAGCGAGTGGAGCGGCGGCATGATTGGACATCCGGGGACATCCACGTTTGCGTTCATCCTCGCCTTTTCCGTGTTTGCGACGCATTCCCGGGCGGAGGACTGCAGCGCCGCCACCCAGGCGGGGGCCGAATGCAAATGCAAGTTGAGCGATCTTAGACCGCTGCAAGGCGCGATTGGGCTCGCCGAGGTCAAGATCAAAGCCGATGACATCCGGAAAGATCCGGACGGCGAATGGAAACACTTGAAGAAGGACCCGATCAAAATCGTTCGGGGGCCGGGCGGAAAATTCTATGTGACAGACCATCACCACGGCGCCAGGGCATGGATGGAAGCTGGAAAGTCGAACGGCGAGGGCGCCTGCCTGCTGCAGTGCGACCTGAGCTCACTTGGGCCGGACAAATTCTGGGGCGCGCTCAAGGACCACAGATTGGCGCGCCTAAAGGACAAGGACGGCAAGGATATACAGCCAAGGGACCTGCCGACTTCGATCGGCGACCTGCCCGATGACCCCTATCGGAGCCTTGCCTATTTCGTTCGTGAGAAGCACGGCATTTGTCGATCTCTAATGAAGCAGAAAGAATTCGCGGAATTCGAGTGGGCTGACTGGTTTCGGGGCAAGGGCGATCCTCCGGCGGCGAAAGTTGAAGCCGCGCCGGACAGCTTTGTGGACACGGCGAAGAATCTCGCAGCCCAGTCGCCCAGCGACAGGCCGGACGGATTCCTGTCTCCGGGCGCAATATGTCCCAAGGAAGAAAAAGTGGACCTGAAATGCCCCAGCCCCTGATTGGCGGTCAGCCAAAAGGCGACACGGGGACCAGCGCCCCATCAAAGAGTTTGTAACGTGTAGCGTGTCGATCGTGCCGTAGGGAGCTTGGCCTCGCGTCACGCTTGAGGACGGGGCGCGAGGCCGATGAGCTACCGAGTGGTCTTCGTCAGTCGACCGTCTCGGGCGTGCGCGCCTTCCTGGCGCCCTGGCGCTCCAGCAGCGTCGGAACATAGGCGCCGATGCCCGGCTGCAGGTCCTGCAGCGAGACGAAGCGCCCGTCAGCCAGACGCAGCCCGTCGCGATAGAGGCCGGTCTCACGCTGAGCGAAGATCGTCTCGACTTCCGCGCCGATCCTATAGGTGGCCTGCATGGCGACCGGAATGTCGGTCAGCACGACCTTGGTGTCGCACTGCACGCAAACCGGAATGCGCGGATCGCCCGGAGCGGCAAAGCCAATCGAGCCGCTCGGAAAACGCGTCGTCACATAAAGCTCACCTTCCCTTGCGGGACGAGAACCATACATCTCCAAGGAATAGTCGCACATGACACTCTCCTGTCCGCTGCGCGCCCACCCAGCATCCGTTCGCCGGATCCGCCCCTAATTATGTGACTATGACTAGACTGGCATTTGGGCTTTATTAGGAACGGACGCCATCCGAAAGATTTCTGCTTTCAGCGCGACCGAGCCATTTGAACGCGCAACCTCTCAAGTTCCAGGCATGACGCCTTGCACCTCAACGCGGCGCATTGGGGTTTGATCCTGGCGCGCCGCGTGCTGGATAACCCTCTTATAGCAATATTCGGGCCACGAAGTTAACAGCCGACCGGCGGCGGGGGCTCTTTATCCCCTGCTAAATTCTTTCAATGCAGCGTGGGAGCGGGACTGATTCGAATCGGGTCGATCTCGACTCGGTCAACCGGCCGCCATGGCGCGCCGAACGATTCGACGCGAAAGCGCTTCGCCTCGAGCCCGTCCGGCCAAGGTCGGGGATGGAGACCCGCTTTGGCGAGGAGATGGCGGACGAAGGCCTTCGGTTCGGGAAGGTGACGCCAGACGCCCGGCAGGAATAGGGCTTTGCGGTCGTGCGCGGCGAGAACGAGTCCGTCGCGGTCCGGCTCGAGCGCGGCGATCAGTTCCGTTTCGCTCGCAGCGGGAATCGGACGCGGGCAGGAAAGTATCGACACCTCGATGCGCAAGCGCGAAAGCTCCGTCTCGGCGAGGCCGTCAAAGCGGGGATCGGAAAAGCCGGCGAGCACGGCGTTCGCCGTCGCGTCCTCGATGAGCGGACGCGTCGGCGAATAAGAGCCTATGCAGCCGCGCAGCTTGCCGTCCTGGGTGAGGGTGACGAAACTCGCCCGGGTGGATGCCAGGGCCGGAGAGAGCCGCTCTTCCAGGGCGATCTTGGGCGGATGGCCGCCGCTCTTGGCCGCCGCGGCGAGGCCCGCCATTGAGGCCCCGAGCAGCAGGCCGCGGTCGGCGTCGGAGAGCCTGGCGGAAGCGGCGTATTCGAGCGCAAAGGCGCCGTAGCCGACGACCCGCGACGTTCCCGCGCCGGCGTCCGCGGAGGTCGCCAGATGCAGGCCGCTCGCGCGCAAATCCCGCTCCACGGCGATCTCGAGCGCGCCCATGATCGGCAGGAAGCCGCAGGCGCGCCGCCCCTCGAGCGCCGCGCCGTTCAAGACCTCGATGAGCCGTCCGGTCTCGGTATCGATCGCTTCCGCGCTCGCCTTGTCGAGGAAATGCGACAGATCGGACGAGACGGCGATGACGGTTTCCGGACCTCCCCAAACGAGACGCAACGCCTGCGCGACTCGACGCGGCTCCGCGTCGCCAACCAGGATGGGCAGGACTTCGAACGGCCCGGGAAGCATCGCCTGGAGCATCACGAGATGCATTTCGAGCGAGTGCTCGCCGGCGAAGGGACGCGCGTCCACGGCGACGAGGCGCGTTTCGGCGAGGGCGCGATGTCCGGCCGCGGCCACGCGCGCTTCGCCGAGCGGCGTGCTCCACGCCATTGCGGGATGGATGGCGAGGCCGCGGAACGCGTAGCGGTGCGCCGGCCCCACGATGACGATGCGACGCGGCGGCTCGGGCCGACGGGCCCAGGACCCGAAAGCGGTCGCCGCGACCGCGCCGGAATAGACGATGCCCGCGTGCGGCGCGACGACGACTTTCGGCGTGACGCCGCCGTCCGGCCTCGCGCCCGCCCGCATCTTCTCGATGAGGCCGCGAAGCCGGTCGGGCTCGGCCGGATAGAACATGCCCGCAACCTGCGCAGGATGGACTTGGCTGGCCATGCCGGAACCAATCGATTGCCTTCGGAGACGCATCAGACCGCGTCCTGTCTGTTGTGACGTTGATCTACGTCAAAGTCGCAAGCTGAGCCATGAAAACATAAGCGACCTCGCTTGTTGCGCCAGTCCGCCGCATTGCAATCGGCCTCGATCCACCCGACATGATAGCGGAAAATCGTGAGGCTGAGCGAGCAGAGCCTTTGACCATGGACGTCATCGACGCGGGCGAAACCGTCAACGTGGACTACTGGAGGAAGCTCGATGACGGGCGCATCGAGTGCCGCCTCTGCCCGCGCTTCTGCCATATGCGCCCCGGCCAGCGCGGCCTCTGCTTCGTCCGCCGCGCCCGCGAGGACGGCGAGGGCATGGAACTCACCGGCTACGGCCGGTCGACCGGCTTCTGCGTCGACCCGATCGAGAAAAAGCCGCTCAACCACTTTCTGCCGGGCTCAGCCGTGCTGTCCTTCGGCACGGCCGGCTGCAATCTCGCCTGCTCGTTCTGCCAGAACTGGGACATATCCAAGAGCCGCGAGGTCGCCCGCTTGAGC
>DATJXI010000159.1:0-10021 GCA_035500275.1 Roseiarcus sp.
CGGTGCCAATGAGCACGGTCGCCCCATGTTCGCGGACAAGCTCCGGGATCTGCCGGTAGTGCAGCGGGGTCGGGTAGAGGAAGACCTTCATCGACCGCACAAGGCCGAGCAGCAGGCCGCCCGTCAGGCCGAAGGCGTGAAAGACCGGCAGCGGGTTGAAAAACACGTCCGTCATTCGCAGGTCGAAACGCGCGTCGAGCTGCGCGGCGTTGGCGAGAAGGTTCGCATGCGACAGCACGACGCCCTTGGGCACGCCCTCCGAGCCCGAGGTGTAGAGGACGACCGCCGGATCGTCCGGGCGGGGCTCAACCAGCGCCCGGCCCGCCGTCAGCGCGCCGATCAGCTTGTCGAGCCGCGTCGCGCTGGCGCGCACGTCCTCGAGCCAGACGATCCGGGCGACTTCCGCAACCGCCTCGACGAGCGGTGCAAGATTCCCCTTCTCGACGAAGGCGCGCGAGGTGAGGACGAGACTGACCTTTGCCGCCTGGCAGGCCGCCACGAGATTGTGCGGGCCAGCGGTGAAATTGAGCATCGCCGGAACCCGTCCCGCCGCCTGCAGCGCCACGAAGGTCACCGCCGTTCCGTTGGCGTTCGGCAGCAGGACGCCGATCGTTTCGCCCGGGGCGGAGATGGCCGCGAGCTTGCGCGCCAGCACGGCGACCCCAATGCGGAACATGCGCAAGCTAAGGGCGCCCGAGAGCGCATCCTCGACCGCGATTTTGGAAAAGCCCCGCGCTCTCGCCGATTCCTCGAAGGCGGCGAACACGGTTCGCCGGATGTCGGACGTCCGGAAAACGAGATCGGACATCATGTCGTAGAGCGCCGCGCCCGCCGCCACCCTTCGCGCACGCCCGCGCAGTTCCGGACGAACGCGCAGGCGCTCGGGGGGCAGGAAGGTGACGGTCACCTTCGGGAACAATTTTCGCCCGACATACGCGGCAGGCAATTTTGAGAAATACGTGCGCTCCGCTCCAGCGATGCGCGCCGCGATGACAGGCGCGAAGCTCCGGTCGGCGATGAACGCCAATTCCTCATAAGCCCGCATCAGACCGCTCAAGCCGACCCGCCCCTCGGGGAAGATAACGACAGTCCGGCCGACGCGGGCCGCTTGCGCGAGTCCGCGAAGCGCGAGCGGCGCGCCGGCGCCGAACCGACGCAGGTCCGCCGCCTTGGAGAAGAGCCGAGTCGAGCGCAGCTTTGCGGCGCCCTCGGCGAAAGCGAAGATCAGCGGGGAATCGAGGAGCGAGAAGATGATCGGGGCGTCGAGCGCCGAGACGTGGTCCACGGCGATGATCGCGCGCGATCCCCGCCGCGGCAGGTTTTCGGCGCCCTTCACCTCCAGGCGGAGCCAGACCTGCCAAACCGTGCGAACGGCGAACGCAAGAAAGTTGGCCGGAAGCCGGCGGAAAAAATAGACCGCGGCCAGGGCGTTTGCGACGCCCAGAACGACGAGCGCCATCGGCTCGGTCAGTCCGGCGACTTCAAGAAGCGCCATCGTGACCAGCGAACCCCCGATCATGAAAATATAGTTGAGCGCGTTGACCGCGCCGATGACGCGGGCGCGGCGATCCTCGCCGGCCCAGGCCTGGATGGCGGCGAAGATCGGCACGACGAAGAGGCCGGCGGCGGCCGAATAGGCAAAGATCTCGAGCGCCACGCGCAGGCCGAAGCCGCTCGAGAAGAATTCAGTCAGGGGGACTTCCCGCTGCGCCGTCGCCATTCCATTCGTCGCAAGTCCGAGGTCGATTGCGAGCGCGGCCATTGCGAGCAGCAGGAAGGGCGCGGGCGCGAGCTCGATCCGCCCATGCGACAGCGCCGCGGCGGCCAATGATCCTGCGGCGATCCCGATGGCGAAGAAGAGGTTGATGGCGATCTCGACGTCGATGCCGCCTCCTATGCGGGACTTGATGATGACGGGGACGAGCGAGAGCGTGACGGCGCCCACCGTCCAGAACCAGCTTGTGGCCAGCGCTCCGACCCACTGCCGGTCGTCGGCGCGCACCTCCGCGATCACGCGCCAAGTCGAGGCGAAGACGTTCTTGCGGATCTTGAGCCCCGGCGCGCCGACCCCGGTCGGCGGGATGAATCGGGCTGCGCCATAGCAGGCGAGCGCCACCGCCATGAGCTGCGCCACGACGCTGACCGCCGACCGCCCCTCCTGCGCGGCGAAGCCGCCGACGATGAGGCCGCAAATGATCGCCGCGAAGGTCGCGCCCTCGACGAGCGCGTTGCCCGAGATGAGTTCCTCGCGTCTCAGGTGATCGGGCAGGATGCCATACTTGATCGGACCGAAGAGCGCCGCGACGCACCCGAGCCCAAACAGAGCCACGTAGAGGAGCGCGAGGGATGAGAAGACGAAGCCCGTCGCGGCGATCGCCTGGACGCCGATCTCGGCGAGCTTGAGCCGTCTCGCAACCAGCGCCTTGTCGTGCGAGTCGGCCACCTCGCCGCCGAGCGCCGACAGCGGAATCGATGGAAGAATGAAGACGATGGTGGCTAGGAGAATCTTCTCGCTGCCGTTCTCGCCGCCCAAGCGGAAGAGAATCAGCATGGCAAGCATATTGCGGACGAAGTTGTCGTTGAACGCCGAGAAGAACTGGCACCAGAACAGCGGCGCGAAGCGCCGCGAGGTCATCAGCGTACGGAACATGGCGGAGTGGCGTCCTTCCCGAGCGAGCGGGACAGGACGCTGAACGCTTTGCCCCGTCAAGCGCTCCGGGATTTGGCGCTTACTGGATTACGTAGCGGACGCCGAGGCGAATCTCCTGAGTTTCGTTCGGCTGCCGGACCTTGAGGCCGGTCTGCGGGTTCACGAGCAGGGTCGACGTTCCGGCGTTGAGATAGCGGTAGCCGATATCGAGGGTGGCGCTGGGATTGAGCTGGAACCCGATGCCGGCCGCAAGCGCGTAGGCGAAGTTGTACGTCGTCGAGTTGATGGTGCGGTTCCAGCTCTGGGGCGCGAAGGCGATCCCAGGCTGCGGCGCGATGGGTTGGCCGACGGCGTTGACCCACGCCGGCGGGTAGGGGGCGAAGGCCGTCAGATCGGCGGCATAGGGGACGCCGTTGGCCGTCTCGGTAAAGTTGCTCGTCGCCTGCATGCTGTTCACGTTGACGCCGAGGCCGCCCCCGACATAGGGCGTAAAGCCGCTGTAATTGCCGAGATCGACATAGCCGTTGGCGAGGACCGTGTTGTTGTGCTGGCGCAGCGACAGCGAGCCGAGGCAGGTGTTGGTCGTATCGTAGAGGTAACCCGCCGGAGCCCCGGTGTTGGCGTCGTTGATCCCAAGGAGGCCGTAGGGACAAATCGCGCCGAGCGAGCGGTCGCGGGAAGGCCCTTCGCGGTATTCCCAGGTCGCGTCGAGGCGAAGGTAGTCGTTGAACCGATAGCCGAAGCCGACCCCTCCGGCCCAGTCGGTCGAAGTGCCGGTCGAACCGCCGGTGAAGGTCGATCCGAGGTAGCCGGGCGGCGGTGTGGAGATCGCGCCGATCGAGAGGGACGGCGCCTCATCGAAGCTGACCCCTACGTCGCCCCGGATATACCAGCTCGAGCCGGCCTCGACGAGGGTTGCCGTTTTGGCGGCGGGGTAAGCCAAGGGCGGGGCGGCGCCGAACAGGTCGGCGGCGACGGCCTGCCCGGCCGAAGCGACAGCCGCAAGCGCAAAGATTGTCGGAAGCCTCATCCTGTCGTCCATGAATGCCATCCGCCGATTCCGGCGTGGCTGGCATCCTTGGCGCAGCGGCTTGAGCGGGGCTGGACGGGTCTTTTCGCCTACGAGCGGGCGAGCACGAGCCTGATGCCCGCGAGCAGCGCCCCGGCCAGTTGCCGGACCCCGAGCGGCTTCGCCTCCGTCCCAAGCAGACCGAAACTGTCGATCAGCGCCGAGGTCGCCGCGATGACGAGGAAGTAGAGCATGAAGGTTTGGGTCGGACCGAGCCTCGGCGTGACCAAGGCCAGTCCGGCGACGATGAACGCGCCCATCATCCCGCCGGCGGCTACTTTCCACCCCTGGGCCTGGAGAAGGTCGGCCGCCGGAAGGGGCAGGCGGTACAGCGCCACGGCGACCAGCGCGAGCGACAGCGAAGAAACGGTGGCCGACATGAAGCCGACCCAGACCGCGCCTAAGCCCGACCTGGCCGCGGAGCCGTTGGTCATGGCCTGGATGACCTGGCACAGGCCGCAGACCATGACGATGAACCAGAACTGCATTTTCACGACGTCCTCTCGACGCACGGGTTGGAAGCCGCCGCCTGGCCGGCGTCGCGCCCGGGCGTCTCCTCGCCGAGGGACAATGCCCCGTCGATGAACTGCGCCTCACCAAGGAAAGCCGAGAGCCGCTGCGCAAACGCTCTTCTCAGCCGCGTCAGCGGCGGGCGCGTCCCGCGCCAAGGCGGCTTGCCCAAGGCCTTGGCCCAGTCCGGCCAGGGCGACGCCGCGAACCACTCCTGATAGGCCTTGGCGAAGCGCGCCTCGCCGCTCCATTCGCTGAGCCGCCACGGCTTCGGCGAGTTGACGAAATGCAGGACGATCGGCTCGATTCGGCGCTCAAGGTCGAGCAGGAAGAAATCGCCCATGAAGTTGTATCGCGGCGACAGGGGCGCAAAGCCGCCCCTGAGGGTGGCGTTCAGCGCGTCCTGCTCCATGAAAGGGAACCGCTTCGGATCGTCTCGCAATGCTTTGACGACGCGTTCCGTCAGCCTCTCCGCGCGCCAGGCCGCGCGGTCGATCGCCATCAGGCCCGCGTTGAAGTAGGGCGTGCCCAGGTCGAGGCCAAGCGAGCGGCGCGACCGCTGGAATTGCCGCGCGAGCGCGTCTCCCTTGAAGTCCATGAGGAAGATCATATCGTAGGCCGCAGCCAGCGGACGGCCGCCAAGGTCGAAGCCGGGCAGCCGTGACAGGCCCGGGCGGACGACGAGCATGTCGGAATCCACCGTCACGATGCGTTTGAAGCGCGCCGGCAGAATCTCGTCCAAGAACAGGCGCCGGAACACCGCCCGGGAGAAGCGCCCGTTCGGGCTCAGCGACGCATCGAATCGCGCGAAATCGAGCGTGGCCAGCGTGACCCGGTCGCGCAAGGGCCGCGCCAGCTTGTCGAAGCCCGGCGTCACGTCGTCCGGCTCGCAAATGAGCAGGATCTCGTGCGCAAAATCCGGTTCCGCCTCCAGAAGCGAGGCGATCGCCCGGACCGCAGGCGGGAAAAACGCGCGGTCCGGGGTGAAGCAGTAAGCGGCGGACATCGGCGCTCCTCAGAACGCTCGAGACATCTTTCCCCGGCGCCCCTCTTGATTCCCCGGCGATATGCTCTGAACTTGCGGCGCGACGCAATTTTGGCGCGAGGGAGCCCGATGGAATACCTGCACACCATGATCCGCGTGACGGACCTTAAGGCCACAATCGCATTCTTCGAGCTGATGGGCTTTGTCGAAACGCGCCGGCTAGACAACGAAAAGGGCCGCTATACGCTGGTTTTCCTTGCTGCGCCGGGCGACGCGGAGCGGGCGAAGAAGGATCAGGCGCCGCTGGTCGAGCTGACTTACAACTGGGACCCGGAGGCCTACACGGGCGGGCGTAACTTCGGCCACCTCGCCTACCGTGTCGACGACATCTACGCGACCTGCAAGACGCTCATGGACGCCGGCGTCACCATCAACCGGCCGCCGCGCGACGGTCACATGGCCTTCATCCGCACGCCGGACATGATTTCGATCGAACTCATCCAGAAGGGCGGATCGCTCGCTACCGCCGAGCCCTGGGCCTCGATGCCGAACACGGGGGTCTGGTGAAGACAGCGCCGCCGCTCAGCTGAGGAGAAAATCGCGCACGACGCCGATCTGGTCCTCGCTCAGGAGCGCCGGCGCGTGGCCGATGCCCGCAAACTCGACGAGCTTCGACTTCGGCCCGCGCTTCGTCATCTCCTCGGCCGTCTCATGCGAGAGGAGGTCGGATTCCGCCCCGCGCAGGGTCAAAGTTGGGCATCGGATTTTGTCCCAGATCGGCCAGAGGTCGATGTCCTCGAGCGGCCCTTGCTTGAACGCGTCGCCGATCCGCGGGTCGTAGGCGAAGCCCCATTTGCCGCCCGGCTTCGGCCAGGCGCTGTCCAGGGCCATCTTGCGCCACTGGGCGTCGGTCAGCGGCCCGAACGTCTTGTAGTTCTCGCACAATGCGACTTCGAGCGCCTCGATGCTTGGAAAGGTCGGGTCGAGGCCGACATAGGAGCGGATGCGCTCGATCCCCGCCTTCGACAAAAACGGCCCGATGTCGTTGATGACGAGCTTGCGGATCGGATTGCCGGGCTGGGCGGCCAGCATCATGCCAATGAGCCCGCCCAACGACGTCCCGAGCCAATCGACGCTCTCAATGTCGAGCCGGGCGATGAGCGTCGCGACGTCGGCGAGATAGGTCGGATAGGCGTATTCCGCCGAATTGGCGAGCTTTTCGCTGTTCCCCCGCCCCGGCATGTCGGGACAGACGACGCGGTAATGGGCCGACAGCGCCTCGGCGATGGCGTCAAAGTCGCGCGCGTTGCGAGTGAGACCGTGGACGCAGACGAGCGTCCGGGCGCCGGGCGGCCCGGGCCATTCGCGATAGACGAGGCGGTGGAACTCGGACGGCGCCAGGCAGGAGAGATGGCGTTCGATCATGTGTTTTTTTCCGAGGGGCGCCGGCACAATCGATGAAATCGGCGCCGCGGACAAGGCCGAAACGAGCGCCCGCGCCTTGCCGTCTGCTGGACAGACGACCCATTTAAGCGGGACAAGGCCGGCATGAGCCTTTTCGAGGACATGGGTCCCGACGACGCCGACAAGGCGCCGCCTCCGCCGCTCGCGGAGCGCCTGCGGCCGCGGACGCTCGCCGAAGTCTCAGGCCAGGAGCATCTGACCGGCCCGGACGGGGCGCTGACGCGGCTCCTCAAAGCGCCGACGCTCGGCTCGATGATCTTCTGGGGACCGCCGGGGACGGGAAAGACGACCATCGCGCGCCTCATCGGCGCCGCGCGCCACGACGCTTTCGTCCAGGTCTCGGCGATCCACTCGGGCGTTGCGGAATTGAAGAAGATCTTCGACGCCGCCCGACTGCGCCGGGCCAAGGGGCAGGGGACGCTCTTGTTCGTCGACGAGATCCATCGGTTCAACCGGGCGCAGCAGGACTCTTTCCTCCCCATCATGGAGGACGGCGTCCTCACCCTCATCGGCGCAACGACGGAGAACCCGTCGTTCGAGCTCAACGCGGCGCTCCTGTCCCGCGCGCGCGTGCTCGTCTTTCGTCCGCTCACATCCGATGCGCTCGAGGCGCTCGTCGTCCGGGCCGAGCGGCTCATGGAAAAGCCCCTGCCGGTCGACCCCGAGGCGCGTCAGGCGCTCATCCGCATGGCGGACGGGGACGGGCGCGCCGTCCTGACCCTCGCCGAGGAAGTGTGGCGGGCAGCCCGGCCGGGCGAGGTTTTGGACACGGCGCGGCTCGTCGACGTCGTCCAGCGCCGCGCGCCGATCTACGACAAGGCGCAGGACGGCCACTACAATCTGATCTCGGCGTTGCACAAATGCGTGCGCGGCTCCGACCCGGACGCCGCGCTCTACTATCTCGCCCGCATGTTCGACGCGGGCGAGGACCCCCTCTTTATCGCGCGGCGCGTCGTGCGCATGGCCTCCGAGGACATCGGCCTGGCCGATCCGCAGGCGCTGGTGGTCGCCAACGGGGCCAAGGACGCCTATGATTTTCTCGGCAGCCCCGAGGGCGAACTCGCGATCGCTCAAGCCGTCGTCTATGTCGCGACCGCGCCGAAGTCGAACGCGGTCTACAAGGCCTTTGGCGCGGCGCAGGCGCTCGCCAAGGAGCACGGGTCGCAGCCGCCGCCGAAGACGATCCTTAACGCGCCGACCTGGCTCATGAAGCGAGAGGGCTACGGCGCCGGCTACGCTTATGACCACGACGCGCCGGACGCCTTCAGCGGGCAGAATTATTGGCCGGACGCCGTCGGCCGCCACAGCCTCTACGCGCCGGTCGATCGCGGCTTCGAGCGCGAGCTCAAGCAGCGACTCGAGGAGTGGGCGCGGCGGAGGCGAGAGCGGGGGTAGGGAAATCCGTCATGGGCGCCCCCGGACTACGCATTTTCTCGCGTTTTTTCTGCATCTTTTCCGCCTCGGGAAAGGCGACAAAACGCGAAAATGGGCGGCTTTTTGCGCCGGCGCCCTTCACGTCGCGCCTTGCGCGGGGGCCGAGGCGATCAGCGCATTCCGATCGGCGCGCCCCACAGGAATCCGCTCGGGCCGGCGGCAGTCGTTCGCGGCTCGCCGGCGATCTCCATCGCCCAATAGATGCCGTATTGCGTATTCGGGTTCTTGGCGATGGCGATGCCGAACCGGGACGCGCTCGCGATGAGAAGGTTGGCGTTGTGCTCCGACGACTCCCGCCAGCCCGTCATCGCCTCGCCGAGGCTCAGGTACCCGCCGCCGAGATTCTCGCCCGCTTCCGTCCCCTCGATCCCGCTCGCGGCAAGCCGCGAGTGGAAACTTCCCGCGGCGTCGTGCGAGAGCGCATTGGCCGAGGCCATCGCTTTCGCTTGGCCCGCCGCCATGGCGGCGAGCGCCGGGTCGAGCCGGACGGGCTTCAGGCCCTTGCTGGCGCGATAGGCGTTGAGATCGGCGATCGCCTCCGCCGGATTTACCCGAACCGCGGCGAGCCGCGCCGCCGTCAGCCCATGCCGCGGCCCAGCCTCGTGCATCGGGGCCGCGCACGCGGCGAGAGCGAGCAACACAGGGAGAGTGGAGAACAATTGGCGCGGCAAGAGACAACCTTTCCGATAAGCGGCGCCGCCATTATCATGGGTCTGGGCCGAGCAAGAGACTAATGGGAGGAATCGCTTTCGTCGGTTTTACCGTGAAACCGTTAAACGCCCATATCCAAAATCGTTTTGTTTTTGCGGTCGAAAGTTGACGAGTTTCGCGGGTTCAGCGCGGCGCCCCATTCGCGCCGTTTGTATCGTTTATGTTGACTGTCGTCGTCAGGCGGAAAGAGGGCTCGTCGATGGCTATCGCTCGACGCATCGCGCCGGCCGCGGCATGCATTGCGATGCTCATGATCGGTCAAGCGGCCTACGCCGACCTGTTGATCGACATCGATAAATCCGCCCAGCGCATGACCGTGATCGTCGACGGCAGGCGGCTTTACGACTGGCCGGTGGCGACCGGAGGGATCGACTACGATACGCCGACCGGCGCGTTCAGGCCGTTCCGCATGGACATCGACCACCACAGCGACGAGTGGGACAACGCGCCGATGCCCTACGCGATCTTCTTCACTATGACCGGCAACGCGATCCACGGCACCTACGAACGGCGCAGCCTCGGCCATCCCGTGTCGCACGGCTGCGTGCGGCTGTCGGTGAAGAACGCCGCCACGCTGTGGGCTCTCGTCAAGCACGAGAAGATGGCCAACACGACCGTGGTGCTGAAAGGGTCGATTCCCGGCGCCCGAGAGCCGGCTCCGGCCGCGGAGGACCAGCCGCCCTCCGGGGTATGGACGCCGCTCTACTAGAGTCTAGCGGAAGGCGCAACGAGCGTAGCCGGATGCTCTGAAGCCAGCCGGGCTTCAGCCGAGCTGCAGCTCTTTGAAAAAGTCGTTGCCTTTGTCGTCGACGACGATGAAGGCCGGAAAATTCTCGACCTCGATCCGCCACACCGCCTCCATGCCGAGTTCGGGATATTCGTGCGCCTCGACGCGTCTGATGCAGTCTTGCGCCAGCCGGGCGGCCGGGCCGCCAATCGAGCCGAGATAGAAGCCGCCATGCTTGGCGCAGGCCTGACGGACCTCGGCGGAGCGGTTGCCTTTGGCGAGCATCACCATCGAGCCGCCCGCGGCCTGGAACTGTTCGACGTAGGAATCCATGCGGCCCGCGGTCGTCGGGCCGAAAGACCCGGAGACCATGCCCGCCGGCGTCTTGGCCGGGCCCGCGTAATAGACGGGGTGGTCGCGGAAGTACTGCGGCATCTCCTCGCCGCGCTCGAGCCGCTCCCGGATCTTCGC
>DATJXI010000160.1:0-11251 GCA_035500275.1 Roseiarcus sp.
CGCGCTCGCCGCGGCGGCGAACCATCCCGGACTCTTCGTGCGGCGGCGCGTGCGCGTCGCGATCCTCGCGACCGGCGACGAGCTGGTGGCGCCGGGCGGGACGCTGGGCCCGTCGCAGATCGTCGCCTCCAACAATTTCGCGGTGGCCGGAATCGTCGCCGCCTGCGGCGGCGTCCCGATCGACCTCGGCATCGCAGCCGACACGATCGAGGCCCTCGACGGCGCCATTGCTCGCGCCCGCCACGCTCACGCCGACGTGCTCGTGACGCTCGGCGGCGCGTCGGTCGGCGACTACGACCTTGTCCAGAACGCGCTTGTCGGCGCGGGCATGGAGCTTGGGTTCTGGCGCATCGCCATGCGGCCGGGGAAGCCGCTCATGCACGGGCGGCTAGGGACGATGCGCGTGCTGGGCCTGCCGGGCAATCCGACGTCGTCGACGGTGTGCGCGATCCTCTTTCTGCGTCCGCTCCTGCGGGCGCTGCGCGGCGAGCCCGACGCCGGCTCGGATCCGACGTTGGCCGGCTGCCTGGGAGCGGACTTGCCGCACAACGGCGCGCGCCAAGACTACATGCGCGCGTCCCTTGCGCGCAGCGAGGACGGCGTCGCCGTCGCGACGCCTTTCGCCCTGCAGGACTCGTCGCTTGTCAAGGTGATGGCGGAAGCGGACGGGCTTGTCGTGCGGCCGCCGCACGCTCCCGCCGCGCGCGCCGGGGACTCGTGCCGGATCATCGCGTTCGACGCGATGGGGGTCTGAGCAATTTGTCGCTCAGGCGGACCGAGGGAGCCATGCGCAAGATTGAAAGGCAGGAACCTGAGAGCGGATTGTTGAAGCTTACGTTGACCGCGCTCGTTGTCGGCGCCGCCACAGGCGCGATCGGAGCAGCGTTTCGGATCTCGCTCGACGCGGCAGACCGATTGCGCGACGAGCTGGTGTTTCTCGCGCATTCCGCGCCGCTCGCCGGATTGCCGCTCATCGTCGGCGCGTGCGCGGCGGCGGCCTCGATAGCCGCATGGCTGGTGCGGCGCTTTTCACCCTACGCCTCGGGGAGCGGAATCCCGCATGTGGAAGCGGTGTTGCGCGAGGAGCTTCCTCCCGCGCCCTATGCGCTCGCTCCGGTCAAATTCGTGGGCGGCGTGCTGGCGATCGGCGGCGGCCTTGCGCTCGGGCGCGAAGGGCCGACCGTACAGATGGGCGCGACCGTCTCGGTGCTGATTGGACGGATCTTTCGCCTTCCCTGGCCGGATTGCCGGACGCTGCTCGCCGCAGGCGCAGGCGCAGGTCTGGCGACGGCGTTCAACGCCCCGCTCGCCGGTTCCGCTTTCGTGCTCGAGGAACTGGTCCAGAGCTTCGAGCGCCGGACCGCCATCGCCGCGTTGGCGGCCGCGTCGACGGCGATCGGGATCTCGCGCGCGTGGCTCGGGGATACTTTCGATTTCCACGTCCCTTCGCTGCCGGACGTCGCGGCGGCAGCGCGTCCGCTGTTCCTCGCGCTCGGGTTTGTTTTGGGCTTCGTTGCGATCGCATACAATCGGACGCTGCTCGCGACGCTTGCGGCGTTCCAGCGTCTGCCGTTGCCGGTCGAGGCGCGCGCGGGCCTCGTCGGGGCGGCGGTCGGGGCCTTGGCTCTTGCGAGTCCCCAGGATTGTCGGCGGCGGCGACGCGATCACCCAGAGCACGCTTACGGGAGGGCTGGACTTGCAGCTCGTGGCGATCTTGTTCGTGGCGCGCTTCGCTCTGAGCATGGTCTCTTACGCGGCGGCCACTCCCGGCGGATTGTTCGCGCCGCTACTTGTGCTGGGCGCGCAATGCGGCTTCCTGTTCGGCGGGGCGTGCCGATGGGCGCTGCCCGGGGTGGACGTTCCGCCAGAGTCTTTCGCGCTCGTCGGCATGGCGGCGCTCTTTGCCGGAGTGGTGCGCGCGCCGCTGACCGGCATGGTGTTGGTGAGCGAAATGACCGGCAACGTCACGCTCTTGCTGCCGATGCTCGGCGCATGCGCCTTTGCGATGCTGGTCCCGACGCTGCTCCGCAACGAGCCGATCTACACTTCGCTCTTGGATGCGCTCCTGCGTCCCGGCGCCGCGTCCGTGAAGCGCGCGACCAACCCGCTGGCCGGCGAACCATCAGCGGACTTCAGCGGAGATTAGACTAGCGCGCCGTCGCGCGCGACGGCCAGTGCGCGAGCAGCACCGAGAACAAAAACGCCGTTGTCAGACCGAACAGCATCATCCCGTTCAGCGCCTCGAGCGCGCCCATCATCTGCCAGCGCGGTTCGAGATAGATGCTAGTGTGCCCGTAGCTCGTCATGGCGCTCAGCGAATAGAGCATCGCGAGCCTCGAATTGGGCGACGCCCCGAGAGCGAGGTCGGCAAGCGCCCAAACGCCTCCTTCGAACGCGTGCAGCGCGGTCAGAAACAAGACAGTCGCCGCCAACACGATCGCGAACGCGGCCCGCGACGACTTCGCGCTCGTCGCCTTCATCAAGTGCGCGATCACGCGTTCGCGGATCTCGACGAGGCCGAAGCCGTGCATGAGCACGGTCATGACGATAAGCGGCAACCCCCAGAGCCAGTCGCTGGACCAGTTCGTCGTCAACGCAAACGCATTTGGGTGGCTGAGCGCCGCCGTCGGCCCATTTCCTTCGTCGGTAGGCTCGCGAAACCGCCCCGCTCAATACCACCCAGGGACAAACGGTCCCCAGACGCCGCCCCAGTCGGCAGCCGCCTCGGCGTTGAGCATCGCCGTCGTCTCCTGCATTTGCGCGATGTTGTTGGCCGCGCGGATTTGTTGATACTGCTGATAGGCCGCTTCGTTGCCGACGAAGGCGCAGTTGCACCCCGCCGCATCGGCGAAAATGTAGTAATTGCCCTTCTTCTTCTGGACATAGACGACGGTGTTCTGCGGCAGCGCCTGAAGCTTGGCGACCTTCTGCGGCGTGTCCGCCTGCAGCCGCGTGAAGCCCGCCGCCGCAAGCTGCCCCTCCTTCTCCGGCGCCCCCACGCTGGCGCAGCCCGCAAGCGTGAACGAGGCAGTGAGCGCAGCGAGGAATTTCTTGCTCATGATGACCCGGCCCTTGTCTTCACTTTCGAATCGGAAGCGCGCAAATCTTCCGCGAGCTTCGCCTTCGCTGCGCCAAAGTCAATCCTCGCGCACGAAGGCGCCGCGAGCTACGCTTCGAGGATCCATCGCATGGCCTCGCCCTCTTGCGCAGAGTCGAACGACTTCGCGTCGGGGTGGAGAAACATGCGCAGGGTCTCGACCAGCCATTTCTGCCAGTCGCGACCCACGATGACGGCGAGGCGCTCGACATACATCTGGCGGGTCTTGACGAAGCCCGCGTGGGATTCGAACGCCCTGAAATTCTCCCACCCATCGAAGCCGGAGGCGTCCACGAGGACGCGTACCGGCCGGCGGCGGTCGATCATCGCGTCGACGGGCGGCGCAAGCAAACGAAAATCGTCCGCCGTCAGCTTGCCGGACGCCACTACCTTAATAGCAGTCTGCGAGATCGGCTCGAACCTAATCATTCCTTCGACGACGTCGCCTCAGTTGCGCGCGCCGACGATCGCCCGCCAGAAGCCGCTGTAGCCGAGCTCGAAGCCAACGATCGAATAGTCGAGATCGACGGGGTCCATGACCTCATAGGCGGAATTGTTGCAGATCGAGAAAATGATGAGCCCGTCGCGCGAGACACGATGGCGTGCTTGCCGAAGGAAGGATTCGGTGATCCGCCCGTTCGGATCGCACAGGCTGAATTTCTCGATGTCGTTTTCCGGATTCTTGTCGACCATCGGCGTATTGAACACTATGAGGTCGAAGTCGCCCTCGTCGATGTTCTCGAACAGGTCCGACTGATAGGCCGTGAGCTCGACATTGTTGAGCCGCGCGTTGTCGATCGTCGCCTGAACCGCGATCGGAGAAATGTCGGTCGCGACCGTGCGCGAGGTCCAGTTCGCCGCCATGAAGATCGACATGATGCCGCAGCCCGCCCCGATTTCGAGCGTCTTGGCGATGAGTTTCGGATTCATCGCCTTGATGTTGCGGATGAAGAACTCGGAGCTCGAGTCCGGCAGGGGATGATAAACCCCGGCGGGCACGTCCACGATGAGCCCGTCGGTCTCGATACGCTCGGGAACCGCCTGCCGGCGCACCAGCGCCTCATGCGCCGCCGCAATGTCGAAGGGCTCGGCGCCCACCAAATTGGCGACGCCGAGCTTGCGGAGAACGGACAAACGCGGCCCAACCCGGTTCTTGGTCCGGTAATCAACAACATTCATCTGCTTAGCCTTTTATTGCCGGCGCGCTTCCCCGCCTCTCGGGCCATCGACTGAAATCAAGATCAGCCCCAGCCGTTCTTGTTTATACGGAAGTCTATGGTCCTCGGTTCAAGCCTCGCGTCCGCGTTCACTCTCGTGCCAATCATGCAACAACCAATGAGAGAACGCGGTCAGAAACACATGAATTGTGATGCCGGCGACCGAAATCAAGAGCAGAGCGGCGAACATCCGGGGAATGTTGAGGCGAAATCCCGATTCGACTATGCGGTACGCGAGGCCCGACCCCTGCCCTGCCGACCCTGCGGCGATCTCCGCGACGATGGCGCCGATGAGCGCGAGGCCGCCGCTGATGCGGAGCCCCGCGAGGAAATAGGGCAGCGCCGAGGGGAGCCTCAAGAGCATGAACTGCTGTAGTCGGCTCGCCCGGTACATCTGGAAGAGGTCCACGAGATTGTGATCGGCGGATGAGAGCCCGAGCGTTGTGTTGGCGAGCAGCGGGAAGAACGCTACCAGGAACGCGCAAACCAGAACGGCCACAGACGGCGCAAGGTAGATGAGCAAGAGCGGCGCAATGGCGACGATCGGCGTCACCTGAAGCGCGACTGCGAAGGGATAGAATGCGCGCTCGATGAGCTGCGACTGAGCGAATATAACCGCGAGAGTCACGCTTCCGATCACCGCCGCGAGCAGCGCCTTCAGCGTGATTGAAAGCGTCACCCACAGCGAACTCGACAGCGTCGGCCAGTCGGTGAAGAGCGTCGATATGATAACGCTCGGCGCCGGCAGGAGATAAGGCGGGATGCCGAAGTAGCGCACGACGCCTTCCCAGAAGCAGAGCCCAAGGCCAAGCGTGAGCGCGGGAACGGCGTAGCCAATGAAATCTTCGCGGGTCATTCGAGAAGCTCGCCCGGCGTTGCCTCCCCCATGGCGAGATGCAAGGCGGCCGAGGTGCGCCGGCACGTCTCCGCATAGTGCGGCGACACGCGGAAGCCTTCGCGACGCGGCCCAGGCGCGTCGACCGTGATTTCCGCGACCGCACGGCCCGGGCGCGCCGCCATGACGACAATCCGGTCGGCGAGATAGACGCTCTCGAACACCGAGTGCGTCACGAAGACGACGGTCGCGTTCAGCGAGGCCTGAAGTGCGGCGAGGTCGTCGTTAAGCTTGAGGCGGGTGATTTCGTCGAGCGCGGCGAAAGGCTCATCCATCAGCAGCACCGCAGGACGGGTGACGAGCGCCCGGGCGATCGAAACCCGCATTTTCATGCCGCCCGAGAGCTGGCGAGGATAGGCTTTGGCGAAGCCGGAAAGACCGACCTGCGTCAAGGCCTCGTCAATGCGCGGGCGCGCCTTCTCCTTGGAGATTCCGGCGAGCCTGAGAGGCAGCCAGACGTTGTGGAAGACGTCCGACCACGGCATGAGCGTCGGCTCCTGGAACACGAAGCCGAATTCGGGACGGTCGCAGCTCCAAATAATCTCGCCGCGGGTCGGCGAGGTGAGCCCCGTAAGGAGCCTCAAGACGGTCGATTTTCCACACCCCGAAGGCCCCAGCAGGGACAAGAACTCGCCGGCCCGAATTTCGAGGTCGAGACCTGACAAGGCCGTGACTTCATTGGCGAAAACCTTGTCGACGCCTTTGAACGCCACGAGCGTTTGGGCGTTTGCTTTCGAAGCCGATCGTCCGCCTTCGGACGTCAGGGTCGCGAATTCGGTCATATCGTGAACCAACTCGGCAGCCACAGCCTCAGTTCTGACGGGCTTAGCGGCAGTTCCACAACAACCAATCGCCGTCCTCTATTCGTTCCGCCCTTGCAAGCGGAGGCGCCTTTCGCCGCCAACATTGCCAGTTTCCCCCCGACGCCCGAACGAGAGCCGCCAACAACCGAACGACCAAACCTTATATGCGCATTCTGAGAGGGTCAAACAAGCGCTTGGTTTTGAACGCAGGAGCGCCGCCCGGCGGCGGCGCTTGACGCCGCGCATCGCGACATGTCAGCCTCGTTGACACCAACAGCGGGGCGCCGGCGATCGGATGACCAAGGACTACGTCGCCGATAGCCTGACGGCGCCGTCGCTCGATCATCTCTTCCCCAACATGGTCGAGGTCGACAAGAACGTATCGACCTGGCCCTGGCTGCGCCGCGACATCGACCATGCCTTTCACGTTGACCGGCGCAATCCCATCGTCGGCTTCATCAACCGGGACGAGGCCTCGATCCTTTATTGCAATGCGCGCTTGTTCCGCGGGCGCAAGGGAATCGAGATCGGCGCCTGGCGCGGCTGGTCCACCGCTCATCTCATCGCCGCAGGCCTCGGGTCGCTGCACGTCATTGAGCCTCTGCTCGCCGCGGAGGCCTGGCGCGCGGAATTCGAGGAGGTCGTTCGAGGCGCCGGCGGCGTAGCAATGACCATACTCGTGCCGGAGGCGAGTCCCGACGCGGTGAAGCGTCTCGGCGAATCCGGCGCGCGATGGTCGTTCGCCTTCGTCGACGGCGACCACGACGGGGAAGCGCCGACGCGCGACGCGTTGGGGCTCGCCCCCTTTCTCGAGGCGACTGCGATGGTCCTTTTCCACGATCTCGTCTCGCCGCACGTGGCGAAAGGATTGCGCGCGCTCGAAGCGCGCGGCTGGAACGCGCTGGCTTACCAGACGGCGCAGATGATGGGCGTGGCTTGGCGCGGCGAGGTCGCGCCGGTCGCGCACAAACCAGATCCGAGCCAAAGCTGGCGTGTGCCCGACCATCTGAAGGGGATGGTCATCTCGGGCGTCGAAGCAAACTGAAGGTCAAACAAGGAGGCGGGAATGGCGGGACACATGAAGGCGGCGCCGATCGGCGTGGCCGCGATCGCAACATTGGCATGGGCGGGGCCGGCGGTGGCGGACGACGCGCAGATCGCGCGCGGACGATATCTCGTCTCAATCGCCGGCTGTTCTGATTGCCACACGCCCGGCGGCATGCTCGGCAGTCCCGACATGAAACGCTACCTCGGCGGATCGGATGTCGGCTTTTCCATCCCGGGCCAGGGCGTGTTCGTCGGGCAGAACCTCACGCCAGACATGGAAACCGGCCTCGGCAAGTGGACGGACGACCAGATCGTCACGGCCATCCGCAAGGGCAAGCGGCCGGACGGCAGCGAGCTCTCCGGCGTTATGCCCTACGCCTCCTTCGCAAACCTCACCGACGAGGACGCCTTCGCCATCGCGGCGTTCCTGAGGAGCCTTCCGCCCGTCAACAACAAAGTCGTTTCCTACAAGTCGGGCGAGAATGTGCCGATCGCCGTCTCCGCTGTGCTGCCGCCGGAGGTCTACAACGCCTTGCCAGCCTCGCAGAAATGAGTGCGGGGCACCGGCTGCTTTTTCATTTCGGCGCGGGCACGTCTTTCGGCCGCAAATCGAGCCCGACGCCCTTATTGACGAACTGCAGCGTGTAGGCCTTCTTGTAGTCGATGCCCGCCTTCACAACGCCGGCCTTGACCATCTTGTCGTAGAAGTCCTTCCAGCGCTCTTCGGTCATGGCGCCGATGCCCTTCGTCAGCGTGTCGCCGGAGTCGACGATGCCGTATTCCTTGAGCTTGGCGATTGAAAAGGCGATTTGCTCGTCCGTCATTTCCGGATTCTCTTTCTTGATCCTCGCATTCGCCTTGGAATTGTCGCCGTAGAGGTAGTGGTACCAGCCGATGGCGGAGGCGCTGACGAAGCGCTGCACGAGGTCGGGGTTGTTGTCGACGATCTCGCGGCGCGTGATGATCTCGGTCGAATAGGTGGTGTAACCGTAGTCAGCGAGCAAAAAGACGTTCGGTTTGAAATGGCCCTGCTCCTCGACCTCGAACGGCTCGGAGGTGATATAACCTTGCTGGATCGAGTGCTTCTCGACGATGAACGGCGCCGAATTGAAATTGTAGGGCTTGATGACGTCGTCCTTGAACCCGTAGGCGAGCCGCATCCAGGCCCAGAACGTGTTGACCGCGCCGGCGCTGACAAAGGCGGGGTCCGCCTTCGGCAGATCCGCCCACTTGTCGAGCCCGACGCCGGGATGCGACATGAAGCACTGCGGATTCTTCTGGAAGTCGGCGGCGACCGCGATGGTCGGGATGTTGTTCTGCACGGCGAGGAAGTCGCCGATCATGTCGCCGCCCATGAAGAACTCGATCTTGCCGGCAATGAGCAGCATGCCGCCGTTCGAACTCGGCCCGCCCTGGAGGATCGTGACGTCGAGACCGTATTTCTCGTATGTGCCGTCGACGAGCGCCTGGTAGTATCCGCCCGCCTCAGGGTCGGCGAGCCAGTTGGTGCCGAAAGTGACCTTGTCCAGCGCCATGGCCGGCGGGGTCGTCATGATCGCCCCCGCCAGCGCGGCCATCATCGCAACGCGCATTCAAAACTCCTCGCACTGACGCGCAGAAGGCGGCGACCGCCCCGCGTCCCCTCCTTTTTCGAGTTTCCGCTTCACTCGCTTGACGGCTAAGCCTTAGAGCCGCCTTGGCCAAAAGCTACCATAGAAGCGCGATTCGCGGGCGTCGAATCCAAATTTTGTGGGATTCAATGTTGCGATCGGCTGACGCCGCGAAGTCTTACTCACGCCGTTAACCAGCCCCTGCCCCAAGCCCTGCGGAGTAAATGGATGCGTCTCTGGATCAAGGACCCTCTCGCCATTCTGGCGGTGGACGCCGTGCGGGGAATCGTCGTCGACGGCGACCGCATCGTCGAATGCGTGCCGAGGGGGCGCACGCCGGCGGAAGCCTGGGACGCGACCTTCGACGCCTCCCGCCACGTGGTCCTGCCGGGCCTCGTCAATGCGCATCATCACTTCTACCAGACGCTCACGCGCGCTCATCCCGACGGCGAGGGGAAAGATCTCATCCCGTGGCTCGTCGCCATGGAGCGCGTCTGGGGCCGTATGACGCCCGAGACGCTGCGCATCGCGGTCAGAATGGCCCTCGTCGAGCTCCTGCTCTCCGGCTGCACAACGACGGCCGACCATCACAATCTCTTTCCGCCAAGCCTCGAGAAAGCCATCGACATTGAGGTGGACGAAGCAAATCGCGTCGGCGTCCGCATGATGGTGACGCGCGGCTCGATGGGGATATCCGAAAAGGACGGCGGCCTGCAGCCGGACGCGATCGTGCAGGATTCGGACGCGATCCTCGCCGATAGCGAGCGCGTTTTGCAGCAGTTCCACGATCCGAAACCGGGCGCGATGATCCGTGTCGCGCTTGCGCCGTGCTCGCCGCTCGCGGTGCCCAAGCGTGTGATGACGGAATCGGCGAAGCTCGCCGACCAGTACGACGCGCGGCTTCACTGCCATCTCTGCCAGTCCACCGACGAGGACGTCTACAGCGTCAAGACGTTCGGCGTGCGCTCGGTCGATCTCCTCGACGAGGCGGGCTGGCTCACGCCCCGCACCTGGGTCGCGCACGGCGTGCATTTCAACGAGGGCGAGATCGCGCGGCTCGGCGCGGCCGGCGTCGGCGTCTGCCATCTCGCCGCTGCCGACATGCATTTCGGAGTCGGCATATGCCCCACCAAAGAGCTCGAAGCGGCCGGCGCTCCTGTTGGCCTCGGCGTGGACGGCTCGGCCTCGAACGATTCCTCCAACATGATGGAGGCGGTGCGCCATTCGCTGATGCTGCAGCGGCTGCGTTACGGCCACGCGGCGTTGAGCCCCTACGACGCCTTGCGCTGGGCGACCGAAGGCTCGGCGCGCTGCCTCGGGCGCGACGACATCGGCCGCATTGCGCCAGGTCTGCAGGCGGACCTTGCGCTCTTCACGCTCGACGAGCCGCGCTTTTCCGGCGCGCAGGACTCGATCGCGGCGCTTGCGCTCTCCGGCGCGCACAGCGCCGACCGGGTGATGATCGCGGGAAGGTGGCGCGTCATCGCCGGCCGGCCGGAGGGCGTCGACATCGACGCGCTCATCGCCAAGCACAAGGCGGCGGCAAGGACGTTCGCTTAAACACCCCTCTCCCATTTGGGAGAGGGAGCGAGGGGGGTCCTGACCGGCGACATAGGTGACGGAATGGACCGACGACATGGGTGACCGGTCTACGGATCGGCGAGGAGGGCCTTGCCGATGGGATGGAGGGAGACCTGCGCGGTGGATGAGCGGATGGGTTTTATGATTGCGGCCGAGAAGCGAGAGGAACCGTTTGCGGCTCTTCGCCGGCGGTTCGGGGTGAGCCGGAAAACGGGCTACGAGTGGCGTGCGCGCGATCGGCAAGGTGGGCGTCGAGGATTTGTTCGACCGCTCGCGGGCGCCGCACCATCATCCGCAGGCGATTGCGGACGAGATCGCCGAGCGCGGCGGTGCGGCGCGTCGGGCGCATCCGACCTGGGGGCCTTTGAAGGCGCGCGCCTTTTCTCGAGCGGCGGGCGCCTTTGATCGCCCGGCCGGCGGCGAGCGCGATCGACCTCCGATTCGATCGCCAAGGGCTGACGGTGAAGCGCGAGCGGCGCCGCCGCAGCCCTCGCGCGCGCCCTTCGGCGCGTGCGACATGGCCAACGGCGCATCGACTTCCAGGGCTGGTTTGTGACCGGCGACGGCGACCGTTGCGAACCGCCGAGCGATGAGCCGCTTTCTGTTGCGCTGTCCGGCGCTGGCCAGGAGCGACGTCGAGCACGTCGGCCCGGTTCTCGACGCGGCCTTCCGCGAATTCGACCGGCCGGTCCGGCTTCGCTCCGACTACGGCCCGCCGTTCGCCTCCACGGGGGGTCGGCGGGCGGTCGCGCCTTTCGGTTCTGGCGATCAAGGCCGGGGTCGCGCCGGAGCGGATCGCTCCCGGCAAGCCGCAGCGGAACGGACGGCATGAGCGCATGCGTCTGACCTTTGTTGCGGGACGCCGCCACGCCGCCGGCCAGGACCCGGCGCGAGCCGCGCGATCGCTTCCGCGCCGTCCAACGCCTCTATCAACGCCTCTAGAATGAGCAGCGCCCGCGCCCGGCGCTGGGACGGCGTGTCGCGCGAGCCGAAAGATCCGG
>DATJXI010000161.1:0-3220 GCA_035500275.1 Roseiarcus sp.
CGCCTTGAGCTGCGCGAAGTGCGCAATCGCGGCCTCGGGCACGACGAGGTAGCCAAGCCGCAGGCCCGGCGCCAGCACCTTGCTGAAGGTCCCGAGGTAGAGCACGCGGTTGCCGCGGTCGAGGGTGTGGAGCGGCGCCAAAGGCCGCCCGCCGTAACGATACTCGCCGTCGTAGTCGTCCTCGAGGATCCAGGCGTCGGCCCGCTCGGCCCAATCGAGGAGCGCCAACCGCCGACGCAGGCTCATGGTGGCGCCCAAGGGAGATTGGTGCGAGGGCGAGACCAGCACCAGACGCGCCCGCGGCGCCGTCTCGGCGCCTTTCGCGGCATCGAGACCCTCGGCGTCGACGGGGACCGGAACGATGTCGAGACCCGCCGAGGCGAGCGCCGCGCGCGCCGCCGGATAGCCCGGATCCTCGACCCACGCCTCGGCACCCGGGGCCGCCACCACGCGGGCGGTCAAATCAATCCCTTGCTGCGAGCCCGCCACCACGATCACCTGATCGGTGGTGCAGGCGATGCCGCGGGCTTGACCGAGGTACTCGGCGATCGCCTGGCGAAGCCCGCAGTCGCCTCTGGGATCATCGTAGCCCATCGCATGGGCCGGCCGTTCGCGCAAGAGCCGCGCCGTGATGCGCGCCCAATCACGCCAAGGAAAGCGATCGAGCGCGGGCACGCCGGGCGACAGCGGCAAGAGACCCAAGGGCCGTTCCGGCACGAGGTAGACCTGGTCGTTCCGGCCCAGCTCGGGCATGCGCTTCCGCTGGCGTCTGGACGTGCCCGCGACCAGGCGGACCTTGGGCTCGCCTTCGGTCGCGGCGACGAAGAGGCCCGAGCCGGGCCGGCTCGTGAGAAAGCCTTCGGCGACGAGGCGGTCGTAGGCTTCGACCACGGTGATCCGCGCGACATCGTGGTCGGCGGCGAGGACGCGGGAGGAGGGGACGCGAGCTCCACCCTTGAGCCGGCCGCTCAGCACGGCGTCGCGGAAATAGGCGACGATCTGGTCCTGCAGCGACGCCGCCGCGGATCGGTCGAGCGCGAGACTGCTCCAGAGCGGTGACGCCGGTCGCCGAGGCATGGGTTCGACCTTCTGGAACTGGACTTATCACATTTTCAGAACTGGAGCTACTGGAGGATCCAGTTTAGGGCCAAGATGGCGTCCGGCCTAATGGAGGAACCCTTGGACACCTTCGTCCCCACCGAGCGGACTCGCGTCCGCCGGCTTCACGCCTCGGAAGGCGGCACATTTCGTTTCACCACCAGGTTGAAACTGGCGCATGCTCCTGCCGGCGAGCCGGCGCCTCCCGGAGCGGATTCCGGGGGCAAACGCTTTCGCCGGCGCATGCGCAAAGCAGCAAAACCGGGCCACATCGTGACGTCGCATCTCTTGCCGAC
The DNA here is from genome assembly GCA_035500275.1 of Roseiarcus sp. Lineage (GTDB taxonomy): Bacteria > Pseudomonadota > Alphaproteobacteria > Rhizobiales > Beijerinckiaceae > Roseiarcus. The sequence goes on from DATJXI010000161.1 coordinate 1,395, forward strand.
ATTCGCACGCGTCGACCTCGGCTTCGAGCGGGGCGAAGGCGCTTGGCTCGTCGCGACCAACGGCGAGCGCTACCTCGATTTCACCTCCGGCGTCGCTGTGAACGCGCTCGGCCATGCGCACCCGCACGTCGCGCAGGCGATCGCCGAGCTGGCCGCCACGCTCATCCACGTCTCCAACCTGTTTCGCATTCCGGAAGGCGAACGGCTCGCCGAGCGGCTCTGCGCCGCCTCCGGCTTTGCGGAATACGCTTTCTTCTGCAATTCGGGCGCGGAGGCGATGGAAGGCGCGATCAGATGCGCGCGCAAATATCACGCCGCGAATGGCGCGCCCGAGCGCGTGCGGATCATCACGTTCGAGGGCGCCTTCCACGGCCGCACGCTGGCGACGCTCGCGGCCGGCGGACAGAAGAAGTACCTCGAAGGTTTCGGTCCGCTGGTGGAAGGCTTCGACCAGGTGCCGTTCGGCGACCTCGCGGCGGTCAAGCGCGCGATCGGGCCGACCACGGCGGCGATCCTGATCGAGCCGATCCAGGGCGAAGGCGGCGGCGTGCACGTCGTCGACAACCAGTTCCTGCGCGAGTTGCGCGAGCTATGCGACACGAACGGCCTGCTGCTCGTGCTCGACGAGGTGCAGACCGGCATGGGCCGCACCGACGAGCTGTTCGCGTTCCAGCATACCGGGGTGACCCCCGACATCATGGCGCTCGCCAAGGCGCTCGGCGGCGGCTTCTCGATGGGCGCATTCCTCACCACGGCGGCGGCCGGCAACGGCATGACGGCGGGCACGCACGGCTCGACCTTCGGCGGCAACCCGCTCGCCAGGGCGGCCGGCAATGCAACGCTCGACGTGATGTTGGCGCCTGGATTCTTCGACAAAATGCGGAGCAATGCGCTGCTGCTCAAGCAGCGGCTCGCCGATATCAAGGACCGCCATCCCGCCGTGATCGCCGAGATCCGCGGCGAAGGCTATCTGGTCGGGTTGCGCGCGATGGTGCCGAACGGCCAGGTCGTCGATGCGCTGCGGGCCGAGAAGGTGCTCGCGGTCGCAGCCGGCGACAAACGTGGTGCGGCTGCTGCCGCCGCTGATCGTCAGCGAGGCCGAGATCGGCGAGGCGATCGCCCGGCTCGACCGCGCCGCCACCGCGCTCGAGCACGCGGCCGAGAAAGCACAGGTGGCGCAGGAGGCGACCGGATGAGCGTCGCCGCGATCCGTCACTTCCTCGACCTGATCGACATTCCGCCGCGCGAGCTGAGCGGCATCATCGATGCGAGCCGCGCCATGAAGAAGCGCGTGCGCGGCCGCGCCGCAAGACCGCTCGATGGCCGCACGCTGGCGATGATCTTCGACAAGCCGTCGACGCGTACGCGCGTCTCGTTCGACGTGGCGAAGGGTCGCAACAATGTCTGATTACTTGACGTTGCGCTTCGTTGCGAAAAGCGATTTCGATCGATGGCTTCCCCTGTGGGACGGCTACAACCCCTTCTACGGCCGCTCAGGTAAAACCGCGCTTGCGCGCGAGATCACCGAAATGACCTGGGCGCACTGTTTCGATGGCTATGAACTTGTGCATGGCCTGGTCGCTGAGAGCAATGGCTCGCTGCTTGGACTGACGCATTATCTCTTTCATCGCTCGACGATCGCGATCGAACCTGTCTGCTACTTGCAGGATCTATTCACGGCGGAAGCGTCGCGCCGCAAAGGCGTCGGCTGCGCGCTGATCGAGGAAGTCTATCGGCAGGCAAAGCTCTCAGGCTGCGGACGCGTCTATTGGCACACGCAGGAGAGCAACCGCACCGCCAGAGCGCTTTACGACAAGGTTGCAGAG
>DATJXI010000162.1:0-3330 GCA_035500275.1 Roseiarcus sp.
GACGCCACCAATCCGATCGGCGGCGGCCCGCCGGTCAATGGCGTGCTCTCGTTTTTCACGACGCTAACGGACTCGCTCATGGAGCGGCTCCAGAAGGCCTATCCCAGCGCGCATTTCGTCAAGGCGTTCAACTCGGTCGGCGCCGGGCAGATGGTGAATCCTCAGTTCAGCGGCGGCCGTCCGACCATGTTCATCTGCGGCGACGATGATGCGGCCAAAAAGGTCGTCGCCGCGATCTGCGACCAGTTCGGCTGGGACGCAGAAGACATGGGCGCGGTCGAGGCGGCGCGCGCGATCGAACCGCTCTGCATGCTCTGGTGCATTCCGGGCATCGCGCGGGGCGACTGGTCGCCGCACGCGTTCAAGCTCTTGAAGTAACCGGAGCCGGATCCCTCGTCGCCGTTCCCAGCAAGAACAATTCGCTTTTGCTGCATTCAGGTTGATGGGGCTAAAGCTTGCGGGTGCGCCCAACGCAAAAGCTGGTGAATGTTGCATTTATCAGAATAATGCGATACGGTGTTTCCGATGGTAAAAAATCATTGCCCTCGAACGCTCGGGCTTCCGTAAAGATCCAGAACGAGGTTCAGCCGTCATGACGACCATCCCGACCGTGGAGGCCTTATCCCCCAACCGCGCTGTCCGCGAGGTCGCGAGGAGCGGCTTGAAAGCGTCCGAGATATCTTTTTTCGGCCAAGTCGACCGTAAGTCCTTGAAAAGTGGAGAATCCGGGTCAGAAACGGAACTTTTTGGACCATAAAAGGAAGCGTTTCGGAAGGAAAAGGAAGCTTAGTGGACGCTTAAGGGAAGCATTTGGAAGGGGAAACCTCTTTTGAAGTTTTGAAACGCTGAGGTCGTCGCAGGCGCAAACGAGGCTGCTGCGCCGTCGCCAGCCTCCGTGGGAGCGCTTCTTCATGCATGCGCGTCAACCCAAATTCAGCGTGCGTTAACCCCCGCCCGTCGCGGTCCGACGCTCGGCGACGGCGACCGCAAGCGTCATGGCGAGACAGAAGGTCGCGGCCAGCGACCGGAACGAGCCGAAGTCGCTCTCGACGATCTCGAACCGCACGTCCGCCACGCCCGCGAGCGGCGAGAGCGCGCTGTCGGTCACGACGACGATCGGCGTCCCGGCGCGCCGCGCGCGCCTTGCCAGATCGACGGTGAAAGGCGCGTAAGGCGCAAAGCTGATGGCGATGAGCGCGTCCTGAGTACGGGCCCGCGCCAACTGTTCCTGGCCGAGTCCGCCGACATTGTCGATGAGGCTCGACGACAGGCCGAGCTGGGCGAGAGCGTAAGTGAGGTAATGCGCGACGCCGAAGGAGCGCCGCTGGCCGAGGCAAAAAATGGTCTCGGCGCGAGCCAGAATGTCCACCGCCCGCTCGAGATCGCCCCGCGGGACGGCGTGGCGCAATCTGTCAATTGAGGTCGCGGCCGAATCGGCGAAGCCCATGAGGAGGGTGGTCGGATCGCCGCTGTCGCGCGCGCTTTCATGCAGCGCCTTGAGGCGCTCGGAATAATCGGGCCAGCGGTTGCGCAGGTGCGAGCGGAACACCTCCTGCAGATTGGAAAAACCGTCGAATCCGAGCGTCTGGGCGAAGCGGACCAGCGTCGAGGCCTGAACGTCGGCGTTGCGCGCGATCCCTGAGGCGGTGCCGAGCGCGAACTCGTCCGGGTGCTCGAGCGCGTAGGCCGCCGCCTGGCGCAGCCGCTTCGGCAAATGCGGCTCGACCTCGATAAGGCGCTGCTTCAGCGCCTCGAAGCTTTGCGGCGGCTCGATCGCCGTGCTGTCGGTCATCCTGCTGCTCGCCCCGGGGCGCTCTACGGCCTGCCCAATTAAGAATAGAACAAATATTCCAGATTGTGTAGGTTCTGAAACATTCGTTTTGGTTGGGTCGGCGAATAGGAAGCGTGGAAGGGTTCATGGAGAAAATCGGCGTCGGACTGATCGGCTCAGGCTTCATGGGCAAGTGCCACGCCCTTGGCTGGACAGGCGTCCGCGCCGTTTTTGGCGACACGCCCGCGATCCGGCCCGCTGTCTTATGCGAGGTCGAGGAGGGCCTGGCGCGCAAACGCGCCGTCGAATTCGGCTTCGAGTCGGCGACCACGGACTGGAGGGCGCTCGTCGCCGATCCCGCGGTCGACGTTGTGTCGATCACGGCGCCGAACGCCTGGCATGCGCCGATGGCGATCGCGGCCTTGGAGGCCGGCAAGCATGTCTGGTGCGAGAAGCCGATGGCGCCCTCGCAATGTCGGTGAGCCCATGATCGATCACGACCTCGGCGTGCAAGGCGGGATATTGGGGTAAGAGCCGCGCCAGCGCCGGCATCAGGATCATATCCGCGGCATGTTCGGACGAGGTGATCCGGATCGTTCCCGCCGGCTTGTCGCGCATCTCGCCGAGCGCCGCCAGCTCAGCGTCGATCTCGGCGAAGCGCGGAGCGAGTGCGCGCGGAACAGGTGCTCTCCAGGCTCCGTCGTCGAGACGCTGCGGTCGTACGCGTCAGCAGGCGCAGCCCAAGGCTTTCCTCGAGCCCGCCGCGACGGTCTGGCTCAGCGCCGACTGCGACACCCCCAGCCGCGCCGCGGCGCGCGTGAAGCTCCGCTCGCGGGCGACTGCGAGAAAGGCTGCCAGATCGTCAATGCGGGGCGACTTATTCATTAGTCATCCTTATGACGGCATACGCTTCTATGCGGCTAGTCGCAATAATGGCGCGGACCTATGTCTCCCGCGTTGGAAGGTCGGAGCCACGAACGTGAGGAGAAACGGATGCGAAAGCGAATGCTCGGCAAGAGCGGGCTCGAAGTCTCGACCATCGGCTTCGGCTGCATGGGGTTGAATTTCGGCTATGGCACGGCCGTCGACAACGAAGATGGGATCGCCCTGATCCGCCAGGCGGTGGATCGCGGCGTCACCTTCTTCGACACTGCCGAAGTCTATGGCCCCTTCACCCAAGAAACGTCGGCAAAGGGCAGACTCTGCGCCTACAGCCTCGCGCTCGAATGCCCGCTATCCTGCCCTTTCCTGCCCTTCGCCCTACACGGCTTTCCGCCAAAAACCGAAATTCGAACTTAAGACACCGCCAATAGCGACAATTGCTTGCCGTCTGGGCGACCCGGGCGTATCATCCGGTTTTTCGGAAAGAGTGACATGCGGTCAAGTGAAAAGCATGACGACGCCCGCGTCCGAGGACGCGCCGGCGAAGCGACCGGAGGCGGCGGCTGCGGCTAGAGAGGCATGAAATCGGGCTGAATCGCCTCGCTCCCCTCATCCGGCCGGCTATCGCCGGCCACCTTCCCCCAGAGGGGCAAGGGAACGCGAGGCGTTCGCCCCTC